>JBGSTP010000088.1:0-117270 GCA_041736515.1 Pirellulaceae bacterium | reverse complement strand
AAATCGCATGACAATAGTTTCCTTTTGTGGAGAAATTGGGGTTTTCAATATTCCAAGGTCTACCACGTTTCTAAAGGACAGTCACCACGATGGTGCAGTTTCTCCTTTAGTCGAAGCTTTTCATGTTTTCGGCCTACTGGGCGCACTATTAGTCGATGTCGTGATCGCGGAGGATCTTTTCGAGTTCGCTGAAGGTTCGAAAGGTCTTAATGTTTTTCTGCTTATGCCATTGGCCCACATTCAGTTCGGGGCGTTCGCGGTGCGTCCATTCCAGCAGGTAGACAGGCACGCCGACGCTCGATGCTATGTGCGACATTCCGCTGTCGATGCCAATAAAAATCCGGGACTCGCAGAGAGCATTAACCGAGTTGCAAAGCGGGCCTTGGTGTTTACCGACGACGCTAGCTGAGTAGGTCTGCAAGCAAAGGAGCCTGCGATAGATATCCAGCAGCAGTTCAGGGCAGCAGTCGCGATAATCGGCGAGCCAGTTTTCGATGGGCTGGCGGTAGGCGCCATCGAGATAGGTAAGGCTCTCAAGTTGAATGGCGATTTTCTTGCGAGGCGGATCGACAACGCGTTTTTTCTTAGTGGGCAGAGGAGGTGCGGAGCAATAGTATGCGCTGAAGGGAATCGTAAAGAACCGATCGAGTTGCTGATGCTGGTTCTGCGGTTCATCGGTCAATAAGACATGGGACCCCGCGAGCTCCAGTTCTGCGAGGCATTGTTGCAGCAGCGTGCCGAAGTTCTCGGTGGGAACTGGCTCGAAGGTATTTTCGTGGAAGGCAACGCGAGACAGGTAAACGGGCTTGCCAAGCGAGCTACTCAATCGCATGGCACCGCTGGCGATCAACCACAAGTCGCCTAGATGGGAGCCTCGCACGGCACCATAAACTTCATTCACTTGGCAAAGTCTCGCAATCGCATTGCCTGGGCCTCAACCAGTTGTGCTTTGGCCGCCTCGAGCAATTGTGCTTCTCCGAGTTGCTCGAAGGCCGCGCACAGGACTTCCAACAGCCCTTCATACCAGCCCAACAGATCGCGAAAGCCGATTCTCTCTCGGATACCATCCTTGTTAGCGGTTGCGCCGATGGCCACTGACATTTGCGCCCAGGCGACGGCCCGTTTCCATTCGCCGAGTTGCAAGCAGCACCAGCCGCTCATCCACGACAATTCTGGATATTTGGGATCGATGGCCAAGCCGATGGCGCAGCGTTCAATCGCCTCTTCGAAACGATGCGCATCTGCCAGGCATTTGGCTGCACGATAACAGGCCCATGCGGCCAGTTCATCCCACGCGCGGATTGCCGAACATCGATCAAATGCAGCGATAGCTCCTTCGAATTGCTTTAGTCCATAAAGCGTTTGTCCCAAGTAGTACCAAGTTCTACCCGCAGCCGGATTCTCCTTCAACTCTTCGCGAAGGATTTTTAGGTCTCGCGAGAGTTTGAATTGAAACTCTTCCGGCGACTTGCGCGCCTCGGAAAAACGCACACCAGCCAACTTAGGCCGCCGGCCGACGCGAGCCCCGCAAAGTGCCTCGTGCGTGCGACCTTGCCAGCGAAGTTGCGTAGGCAGTCTGATAACACGCTCTTTCTCGTAGCTACCCGACTGTGCATCGACCATCCATGCCTGGGCATCGGCCGCAGATTCCAGAACAGCCAATAGCTGATCGCGACTGTGAATCGCACCAAAATCTAGACGTTCGTCCGTATCAATGGTAAGCACCCACTTTGCCCCGAGTTCGCCGGCGAACTCGAGCGCCTTGTTGCGGGCCCAGGCAAAATCGTTCCGCCAGTCCAGGTTACGGACAACAAGTTTTGGCCCCGCAATGCTCTGTACAATCTCTAACGAACCGTCGGTAGAGCCCGTATCGATGAACAACAGGTTGTCGACCCAGTCGATGACACTCCGCGCTGCATTTTCTACAGTGGCTTCGTTGTTGCCGCACAGCATGGTCGCTACGATGCGATGTGTGCGGGCTTCGCTGGATTGGGGCGAGTCGGATGCTGCTTCAAGCGATGCTCGACCGACTGGGTGTTTCTTTACGTCGCGAACCAAATTGCAGGCTGATTGAATCTGCTCGGCGGTAGGCGTGAGCTGAAGAAATTCGACCAGTCGCTCTACCGTAAATTGGGGATTCGTTACAGTATCTTCAAAGTTGACAATCAGGCCATTTTTTCGCGGAAAAAAGGACTCAACGGCGGAGAAAAGTTTTTCCTGAATACTGCGCGAGTTTGGCCACCATCTGAGACTCTCAAGCGATGCGATGGAGTCTTCTAGCCGGCGATTGCTCCAGATGAACTTTGTATCTGCTCCCCAGGCCCTCAAAAGATCGCTAGCCGACAGGCTTAACAGAGGATGTTTGCAGCCGACCCATAATTTACTCCCGCGGGACTCGAGCCATTGCCGCAGCAAGAATACGCGGTTTGAGGCAGTTTCCCGTGTGGTCAACTCGGGTTCATTCCACCAACGACGGAGCGACACAGCCAAATCAGCCGCCTCAAAGTAATCGCCGTGATACGGTGCGCCCATGTCGACACCCAACTGATCGAGCATCGCCGCAACTAAACTGGAGCCGGATCGGTATGTTCCCAAGACAGCGACTTTGGTGGGTTGGCTCATGGATACTCGCGAATGGTTCCGGATGTGATTGGTGTTGGGGCGGCGGTGAAAACCTGGCGTGGCGCGAACGCTGAATGTAGTTTTGAAGTGGTGTAATTGGTGGGCGGTGTCGACATCTACCGGATCTGGCCAAGTTGCGATACTTTCGGACGCGAATAACCGGCCCGAAAAATTCCGGTGTGCTTGCGCAGAATCAACTGCAACAAAACATTGACTAAGAATTCGACCGTGATCAATGGGCGCACCGTGTCTTGGGTACCTCGCCAGAACCAATGTGGACCGCGTTGTTCAAACCGATTTGACTCGTCGGCTTGTCCTACGACAAACCCAGGCCGCACAATTAACACCGACTCGCAGGCTCCTTGAATCAGATGTTCGCACCACAATTTGTTTTGCGCCATCGAAAAAAATTCGTCACTTGGCCAAGAGAGTTCGACAGAAGAGCTCGACAAAAATGTGTAGTGGTCAAAGCTGCAGTAGTTCACAACGTTTTCAATATGCTGGTGTTCCCAGCCAGAAAAATCGACAACGTAGTCGAAATGCCTGCCATCGAGAGCTGCTGCGGTTGTCTCCGTGTCATTGCGATCACAGCGCAGACGTTCCACAGACTCGAACAAATGCGGATTGGTTAGACCGCGATTGAGTAACGTCAAACGGAAATTGCCAAGGTTCAATGCTCGCTGGCAAAACTCTCGACCGATAAACTGTGTTCCACCTAATACCAACATGTTGCCGCTCATGATGCCTCTCCCGCTGGACTCGCTCTTTCCACTCTACTCCGCTCGGGTCTCAAACTTCTCTACCGCTGGGTCTGTCCAACGATCCCAGGGATCAAGATTGAGGCTCCTCTTTAGCTCGGCCGCTGCTGCATGGCGTTTCAACAGATAATTTGGATGGGAGTGGTACCACCAGATGTAAGAATTCCGCTGCCAGTGGGTTGAGCCCAGATAGGCATGGTACGAGATAGGTGAGATCTCGAAAATGAACAACGAATTGTTGCGCGGTGGAATACGTTCTACTAGTCGCTTGCCTAAATCGCTGTAAACGCCAGTCTCCCCTTCCATACCAACCTGCCAAGTCTCGTTGGCAGTGTAGTAGAGGCATGCGACGGCACGAGCGGTCTTGATGCTCTGCGGCTGGCGATCGCGAGAATCGTCGGAGTACGTGCACGGGCAGCCGTCATAGTACACGCGGTTACCGTTCAGGTTAGGCGGTATATTCGGAAAGGAAACCACCGCAAAGTCCGTATGTGTCCAGCCGGCCTTTGAAGGCGGATTATGGCGGTGCATGCCGATCATTACGTTCTCGTCCAGGCGAATTTCAAACGCAGAGCTGATGAATTCCCGCAATTCTGCCGACACGAAAACCGCAAGTGCCGTCGTCCGAACTTGCTCCAGCAATGGTGTAAAGTTAAGCGCATCGTAGATTAGCTCGCCAACCTCGCCGACTTTCCCGATCCCCTTGGCATCCACAATCAGTTCGCGAAACAGGCACGCCAAGCTGGAGGCCATTGTGGCATCGAACACATCTTCGATCACCATATAATTGAACGGATCGCTACTGGTCGTAATCTTGGCATGTGGATTCAAATAGCTCATGGTGATTAATCGCGCTGCGATTGAAAAACTGGGTAGAGTTGCGATGTGTTAAGCTGAATTTAGCGAGTCACAAACCTTTTGCGTCTTGCAAGAGCTTACCCAACGACACGCCAGGGAACATGCGCTTGCGCTTAGTCTTAAAGAAGAACGTTTGGTACAATCTTCCCTCTTCGAGCACGTTGGAAAAGCCGTTGGCTCCGCTATGAGGCTGGCGGCCTCGTGTGAGGATGAGCCGATTGAAGACTGCACCCAGCGAATCGATCAATTTCCAGTTTTCGGCGGGGGTCATCCAATCGTAATTTTTGACGGGGTCGATGTTTTCCCACAGGTATAACCCGGTGTCGATTGGTGCGTGAGGGTTGAGGTAGATCAGTCCGACCCAATCATCTTCGCCGACACCGTTCCAAACATCCGTGACATGATTATGGATTCCATCACCCAGTTTTTGAGTAGTAATTGGTTTGAAATGGAACGTACAATTCCACTTGCAGCTCTTGGCATGGCTGGCCAGCTTATCGCCTGGGCTCCCGTGCTCGGGATAGCTCAAACGCCAGTGTTCCAAATCAACTGGTTCGCCCGTCAGATCGCCCAAAGCGGAGATTAGAGCGTGCGAAGATTTGAAAGGGCACTGATGCCATTCCTTGAAGCGAGTGGCTATCCAGTTGTTGGGACCGTAGGGCAAATAGGAATTGGTTCGCAGTTGAGCTAATGCATAGTCTCGTATCGTGAGCGGCTCAATGTAGAAATTAGCTGCGATATTGGCATGGACTGCGCAATGGATGCTTGGGTTTAACTTCACGCGGCTGGCCCTTTAGCCGTTACTTGGGGGAACGGTCGAGAAGTTGTAACGTACTGACGCTTTCTTCGTAAAACGTCCACTTCTGCTCGATGGATTCGCGTAACAGCTCGCGCACGGTTCTCCCACGTATATCTCGCAATTCCAGATTGGCACCTAAGGCGACAAGCTCCGGAATTAGAGTAGCGTTCCTAAAAACTGCATGGTGAGCGGGCGTTGCCCCACCGATAGACTGCGCGTTCAAGTCGACCCCGGCATCGACGAGATCCTTGAGTAAGTGCCTGTGGTTTTCTGGGAGGCGATGAAACAAGATGCGATGTAGCATGTTACGATCGAGCGCGTCGCGGATATCTGGCGACTTGGTGTGTTTCAATCCAAGGCTCAAATAGGGTTCTCGACCAAAGGGATTCAACGCCGCTGTCAACAACACCGTCTCACCTTTCTCTGGCGAAAAACACGCGCCTGCAGAATTTTGTATTCCTGGCGACACGAACTCCCATAAGTCCTCGGTCAGTTGGGTGTCCACATCAGCCCCATGCTGCAACAACTCCCGAAAAGCCACCTCATCATTTTTGTGAAAGGTAGGAATCAACAGTGTATAGCCCGCCTTGCCAACTGCCTTTGCATCGAGTCCCAGTTCGAATAGTTCCGATAATGAGCGTGGCTTATGCGGTATCCGAGGAAAGGATTCACCCTGTAGCATCAAGTTCGCTTCATCGGGTAACTCGGAACAAAACATCATTTTGTAGAAAGCTAACTTGCCAAGATGATCCATGTCGAAAAACCCAATTCTCCCCTCCGCCTCTTGTTGATCGTAGTCAGCGTCTGAGGAACTTTTCAAGGATCTGACATAGCTATGAGAGGAATACCTCGGACTAGGGTCGGTCACCAGTCTCTCTAGCTGTTGAATCGTATCTGCTCGCAAATGTGCTTTGTCGTGATATCGGGTGTGGCTAAAAAGACCCACCGTAAGAGATGCTCGAAGGTCGATCGAAATCTCCTGCTGTTTGGACCGATCTAGTTTTCGCAAGTAAACTTGGAGTGCCGTAAGCCCAGAACTATCGACTGCATCGACCGGTACACCCGCGTGATAGAGCAGCGCAAAAGGAGCAACTTGAAGCATCCTGGTTGGGATATAGGAGGCAGCTTTATCGCTGCCCGGAGCGGCTGGAGCAACATTATTGCTCTTCACAGGCGGCCGCAACTGTGGTTGATCGTTGTGAGTCATAAAGCTGAAAAGTAAAGTTCGATCAAGTGAATCCCGGCGTTTTGCATCGCGCAAGTATCTGATGCATTTCTCAACAAAGAACGATTGCTCGCGAGCGAAAAGGATGGCGGCTTGGGCAACAGAGCATCCAGACGGGATCTGCACGCGCTCTTCGTTGATTGCAATTGCCAAGTCTCTCGTTAACGCTACGTGAGGATCCGCGCCCAACTCGAGCAATAGCTCGAAATCGCGGTGATCGCCTTTGCACCAACACCAGAACAGCGGGGTGAGTCCGTTGTGGCCGCGCGCATCGATGTCAACTCCCGCTTGCACCAACTCTTTCACTTTCGAATAGTCGTTCGCTGCGAGGGCATCGCATACCGAACGAACTTTCTCGGACTCGAAGACCGTCAGCGGCGACAGTTCTGTCAAATCCTGCTGCCCCAGCACACTGGAGCTGGCGGCGATCGCAATTAGGAGAACCTTTATTACTTTGCACATCGAAATCTCGTTAGTTCTTAGCGAGGGAATTCACACATTAACGCGGTCTTGCATCGTTATCGTCATACGCGTTCCACTGAAAGGCCCCCGCCAAGTCAAAGTGAAGCAAGCCAAAGAAGATGCTCTCAAGGTTGTGGGACTCAACCATCTCACTCGCATCCGCCGAGAAATGGTATGCCAAGTCAACAGCCGCCCAAATACTCGCTGTAAGAGTGAGTTCACTCGGGTCGGCCGGCAACTGCAAGAGCTCGTCTTTACCACGCTGAACTAGCACGCGTTCATTGATATTATGAAGTCCTTCGAGCGGAATCATATTTCCCGTAGGATTCGGCATTGCCGCAACATAGGATGACAGGAAGGTCAGAATATCTGGGGTATTCATAATCGTGTCACCAGTGATCGAAGCATCATCTGCCATCTCAACATAGAAATGGGAAATCAGCTGACTGGCAGAGTTCATATCGGGAGCGCTACCGAAGGGAATGATCGGCGACCCGTCGTCTTGCACAATCGAATTGGGATTGACTCCAGCCGCATTGTAAACATCGGCTGGTACTCCGTTCACGATGGAGGCAGCACTGGCGATACCGCCGCCCATGGAATGGCCGGTCAGTCGCAGACCCCGTGAATTCATCAAATCGAGCGAATTCAGAGCCCAGGTTAAGAGAATGCCAGCTTCATAGGACTCATCATCGCCCTCCAATCCTTGGGTAATGTTTACGATCCAATCTTTCGCTGTCTGTCCCAAGGAGCTTGTCTCCGTACCGCGCACCGCCAGCACGTAACTACCCGTCACATAATTCCGATAGAGTCCGGCCTGGAAAGAGCCCGGTTTCTCGGGGTAGGGAAGCGGACGATAATTGTACAGATAGGAACGGATGAAACCTTTGGCCAGGGACTTGAGTTCTTCATCGAGTCCACCAAAGTTATCTTTGGCGAGGATTTTCTCCATTTCCTCGAGTCCGATGTAGCGCATTGTAAAGTTCTTGCCATGCGCCAGATTCAGGACACCAGTCGCTCCCGAACCGCCGTTGTAAACCGCCGCCGAGGCGCCAGCGCTGCGCAGGTGAGCCAGTTGGTGTACGGAGGTAAAGAAGTCCTGGTCACGCACGACCAATACCTTGACTTCGTCGGAAACTGTTGTGCTGGATGGCAGGTTGAGCGTGGCTGAAATGCGGTTGTCGGGCTTTCCGCGCGCGTCCGCCGCAACTTTTGTCCTGGGCGAAGTCACGCTGCCTGGGCGTCGAATGAAGAGTTTTACTTGACCCGTATCCGAATTGTATCCCAGCCTGTTCAGGGTAAATGTACCGATTTGCCCAGAAAAGGATGTGGTTCCTAAACTTAGACCCTGATGGTCAAGGATATCGACAGACCCGGAGCTACCGTTTTCCACTGTCTTGCCGGTCAACGTTACCGTATGTTGCGGGTCCAAACCGGTCGGAAGTGCAATTTGTACTTCTTCGTTTGGCCCAGTTTGCCAATACAAGAGCTTGCCTAAAGCAAATGCGTGATCCTCGAGCTCTTCTTCCCATTGGCTATGGTCGATCAGGCCGTTATTGTCGCTGTCGATGTCTACATCGATTCCCACCACAGTGACCTTAACCGCATCGTAGACCGCGTTGCCGCCATCGCCATGCCAGGTTAGCTGAATAATCGTACTGCCCCAACTAATACCCTCTATCCATAGCTCAAGATCGTCGCTGTTGCCATCCACGTAGAGTCTTGTTTGAGCACTCTCGACATCTGCGTAATTATTGTTTTCAGGTGCGGTCTTGTCATTCTCGTGCCATATACGAATGTATGCAGAATCAAAGCTGAGGACAAAGTAGCCCTCGGAGGTATCGATGCCGGCCGGAGCAACATCTCTGATGATGAGCTTCGCAAGATCATCATCCACAAATTCTCTATCCTGAAAATCTTCGACTTCATTTTTGTTGTCATCATCTATGTTGACCGGTAGAAAAAGCCCCGGGGTATCTTCTGCGGTTTCATTCAACGCAATGCCGTTTAGGTTGAAAACATCCAAGTCCATGGTGCCGATGTTGACGTTGGCGCCGTCGGTATCACCAAGTTGCGTCATGACGACATACTGGAAGCTGTCGACGATTTCTGTGCCTAGGTTGGGCGTGTAAACGATGTCGCCATCGTCTCCAATAATGGCCGTTCCCTGTGATGGTGGGGATGTAACGCTCACCTTGGGAGGCAGCGTAAATTCCAAAAATCCCAGGCCTTCCATTTCGTTGGATGGTTGACGACCGTTGAAGTCCCTAAAGGCAATTTTCAACGCTCCGTCCGCTGACGAAACTGTCCCCCAGGACATGCCAAAATAACCAAATTCGCTGGAAGCCGACTCGATTATCGAGTACCCAGTGAATGACGCATTTTCAAAAGTGCTAACTCCAAACGAATTTTCGACGGTAACGGTGCCGCCACTCCACTCCGCGCCCTGAATATATATCCATTTGTCCTGTTGAGGCTCTGATAAGCAGTTTGAGTTCGTGGTGTATTGGCCTCTTCCAAGATCCTTAGCGAACTTGAATCCTTCAAATGAAACACTCGATGTTGCCCCATCCTCGACGGACTCGATGGTGCCAGAACCTGAGAACGTATCGAACCAATAAAGGTACTTCAGAGAAGGTTCATAGTGCTGCGTTTCGAAGTAAACACCGCTATTTCCCTGCGCCTCAATAGTCGATTGGTGTTCGAAATTCTCACTCGCGTGAATCTGATCATTTTCCAGCACGCCGAGATTCTTCGACTCGTACTTGCCGACCAACTCTGCATCGTTCTTCGCATCTAAGCTCAAACCATCGTCATTAGGGATGCGCTCCCTACTTCCGCACATCAAGTACTTGACGGGTGGTGGAGGTGGTGGAGGTGGTGGAGAAGGACTTGGGCTCGGAGAAGGCGTAGGCGTAGGCGTAGGCGTAGGCGTAGGCGTAGGAGTAGGAGGAGGAGTAGGAGTTGGAGTAGGAGTTGGTGTTGGTGTTGGAGTTGGTGTTGGAGTTGGTGTCGGCGTAGGTGTCGGAGTTGGGCTAGGCGTGGGCGTAGGTGATGGACCTGAGCTCGGCGACGGGGTAGGGCTGGGGCTCGGCGAAGGGCTTGGGCTCGGCGACGGACTCGGAGAGGGCGAAGGGCTTGGGCTCGGCGACGGACTCGGAGACGGAGAGGGGCTTGGGCTGGGCGATGGACTGGGGCTCGGTGAAGGGCTAGGTCCGGGACCACTTGGACCTGTTAGACCTGTTGTGCCCGTGCCTCCAGTTACTCCGGTGCCGCCGGTAGGGCCAAAGTCACCAGTGGCTCCGATGCTGCCAGAGATGCCATCTTCGCCTTCGCCTGGTGTGTGCATATAGAATTCATTGGACCAGACAGCCGCCGGTCCCGTGACCGATGTGCCCGCTGCAAAAGCTGCGTCCGTGGCATCGCGATACGCGACTATGCCCACCGACCTGGAGTGGCTCAACAGTGCCTGATTGATTTCCATGGAGTCTACAGTCGTTGTCGATGAACCGCTGTCGGTGTCAGGCTTTGCCGGCTGAACTGGTCCAATGAAATCCCGTGTTGGCTTTATTTCTGCCGCGCCAGTTTGAGCTGCATCGTTGGACTCTGTTGCCGTAGGGCCCGACTGGGATTCCGTGTTGGAATCAACCGCCAACCGTGAATATTCTACTGTGCCAACTGAGGGCTCGACCGTGCTGTGAGCATGTTCCACAACTTCGTCGAGCCACGGCCCAGCTGCCGTCGCGTATTCGAATTCATCGCCCGGCAAATGCAGACCGTCCGTTAAACCTGAAGCTCCAGTGGCAGAAAGTACCCAAGTAGCGTCGGCCGCAGTGGCACCAATCTTCGCGGTCGCGTCATCCAGATCTTCGCCTGACCGTTGAAGTACGACTGGATCCAACTCTCCGTCGACGCGTTGTGCGACGTCGACATCAGCAGCCAGCAAAATACGTGGCGCCAAAGACTCGATCGCCACTCGCGCATCGTATGCAGTGCGGCGGTAATCCTGCTGACGGAGTACTCTGCGATCAGGAACAGCAAACATAAATGGCAGACGTCGCATTTTGTCTACTCACTGAAGATTCGGGCGTGGGGCACCAGAAAAGTTTTTCGGAAATTAGAATATGGTTAACTGAAAGTCAACTAATTTTCCTATTATTTGGGAAACTTTTTTGCGCCTACTGCGGTAGTTACGGAGCCGGGTGGTGCCATTAAGCAGTTTGAAGTTTCTTTTTCTAACTACTCTGCCTGCAAGGCGTCTAAAACCATCGCGATGCCAGATCGACCGTTCATTGTGCTGCTGAGTCATATGCGGAGTTATTCCTCGGTGTTGTCGCACATTTTAGGATCGCACCCAGACATCTGCGGCTATTCCGAATTGCACTGTGAAACGCTCACGCAGCAGGGGATGCAGGCTGCGAAAAAAATCCTTGAGCAGCGCGAGGACTACAGTCAAGCACAGTTCCTGTTCGATAAGCTGCTACACAACAGCCCGGTCCATCGCGATTTGATTGAAGATCGCCAAATCTTTCCACTGATTTGTGTGCGTGAACCTAAGGATACGATCCAGAGCATCATCAATATGGGAGAGCTCTACTGTCGCGACGAACGCCGCAAACGCACACTCAAGAACTGCGGGCTCGTTACGGAATACTACATAGGCCGCCTGCGTTGGCTTGAGCACTTCGTTTCGCGGTTTAGGGAAAACTGTTTCTTCTTCCGGTCCGAACAGCTAATGTCCGATGGACCGTCCCTGCTTAATCGAATCCAAGAGCACTTGCAGTTGACTGCTCCACTTCAGACGTCCTACCAGCTTTTTGAATTCACCGGCTCCGCCGGGCACGGTGATCCGTCGCCAAGAATTCGACTCGGAAGGCTCGACGATCGCGAGAACTGCTACGATAGCATCCCGATTCCAACGCCATTGCTCGACGTCGCCCGTCGCACCTACCACGCTTTGTTGGCTGGTGCGAACGCTGAAGACTAACGGTGGAGAGCCGCTGATCCACATTGCCACTCACCGTCGCAAGGGACTGCCGACAGGACTCATTCAGGGACACAGCTTTTGGTGATGGGCCGCAGTCCACATCGAAGAACACTCGCGCTTCAGTCACATTTCGATCACGGAGTGATCGACGACCTCATCGTGGCCGTTGGCTCCGCGAACGATTTTGTTTCAAGTGAGTTCGGTAATGCGTAGTTCATCGGTTCTTCGCTAACGCTGCGGGTAGTGAATTGCAGGTATTCGTTCGGCTACATTAGTGATTTGCGTACTCGACGTTGAAGCGGATGCCTGTCTTGATCGCAGCCTCTTCGTCTCGGGCATCGACGACGCCAAGCCCAATGGCAAGCACTTCGTCGACCAGCAGCTTATTGGCTTGTTTGGGATCGGCAGGCAGTTTCCATTCGTCTTTCTTCGAGTCGAAGTAACGGCTCTTCCTGCTCAGGAAAGTCGAATTCGTATTCTCGACTTTGACAGCGTTCCCCATGCTGTCGTAGGTCACAGCATGATAGTAAACACGAGGCGTCTTCAGTTGCTTGGAGTAGCCCGGTACCCCTGGCGCTTCATATAGATGTGCCCCGCTCACGTCATGTCCGATCGTTACGCAGACGGTATTGCCTCCCGGCCCGATCGTGCGGCCCGTGCGCATGAGATGTTGAGCATAGCGTTTCGCCACTGCGAGTGCCTGTACCTTGTCCGGCAGCGCAACATTGACTTGCGTTGGAGTTGTGTCGGGCTTGACCACATACGGCTCGATGCTCTGCGCGCCAAGCGTCGTCAACTCGGCAACAAACATCCCTTTCTCGATGTCCAGCAAGAACGCTTCGCCTGCGAAAACAACCAAATGGCGATTGTCGTACCACTGCAGCGCCACATGGTTGGTTCGCTTTGGTAAATACATGTCTTCTTTGAAATGCAATCGATTCGAGTTCGGGATCAGCGCAACGCGGCCACTCTCTAAATCCCAAACAAAAGTCCGCAGGTCGAAGACTTGTCGATGACCAGCTTGATAACCGGGCCGACTGTCAAAGGCCATCTTAGGATTCGGGACGCGGGAGTCATCCGCTTCGTTGTAACCACCTACGGGAGCAATCCCTACTGCCATTCGTCGACCGCTCGGTGATAGTGATATGGACTCGACACGACCTTCGATCGGCAGGTAGCAACGATTGACCATTTCACTGTTCTTAAAGTCGATGAGGTCAACTCCAACCGCGTTCGCAACTGCGCAGGTTCCGTTGGCATCACAGGTAGTAAGCACCCCTTCGTAGCCACCATCAAAATCGGCGATAGGCGTCAGTTCCGGATATCGCCAAGCCGTGCATCGTCCATCGCCTACCGTGACCAGCGTATCGTTTCCGATCCAAGCAATCGAATCGACTCGATGCTCCTGCCCGTAAGGCACAAAAGTCTTCAGGTGCTCCCCCAAAGAATTCGCAATGCGAATCGCACAGTGCCGACTGGCAATCACTGTGTAGGCCAACAATTCTTCAGTGCTCGACATGCCCGACGCGATTCCGTGTACCGCGTCTTTAATTCCATCCGGAGCATCATCGAGCAACACGGCTGGTTCGATCTCGGAGCCATCGATCTGTTTGATGCGAACCCACTCGAGACGCGATTCGACTACCGAGGATTCGAGTAGTTCTCCATTGATCGGTGTCTTTTGAGGACGACTGCCAGCAGGCGGAATGTCGCTGTACAATCGCAAATAGCCGCCAGGAAAAGCGTGGATTGCGGTATTGTAAGGCTGCGCAGGGAGTTCCATCGGCAGGAACTTCCACGAAGCCGTCGGCTCGGAAACAGTTGCAGGTGGCGAACGCCAAGTTTCCGCTGGGTCCGAAACTATAAGCTGAGCCGCTGCTCGCCCCGCTGTTGGCTCGGCCCAATAGTCCGGCCAGGGCTTATTCCATTGCTCAGCGGTGTATTCGATCAGTTCGTTGTACGCATCGCTGGCGCGTATGGTTGCCTCATCAACAAGTCTCGTCAAAGCAACCCCGCTTTCATACCGAAGCAACTTGCGAGCATTATTCGACCTGCCAACATTATCAGGCTCAAACGGCACCATCCTGCGACGCTCATTGGCCGAGATGATTCCAAGTTCGTTCAACAGAAACTTCGGATTGCGTTCGAAAGGCAGATACGCTCCAAGACGAAATCCGCTCGCTGAGAGTGATCGTTCCGTCACAGTAGGCATCTCAAAGCGAAATCGATTGCGAAGCGCGCCAGTTGCAGTGTCAAATACCTCGATTAGTTTCTCGTCGCGACCAATGGCGAATTGCGATCCATCTCGGCTGAAATTGTGAAAGAAACCCGTGACTCTCGCTAATAAGCGTGCTTCTTTGATCGAAACGAGATACTGTCCGATAAACATTACTTCGCCCGGTGGACTGACCGAGCAGTTGACCGACTGAGAACTCACATCTCCGAAATACCGTTGAATCGCAGCGATGCTTATGACATTGATCGCGTCAAGGACGACACTGTCCCGAACTGCGCCCGATTCAGCGTGGATGAATTCGACTGACAGATTCACCGCAGCAGTTGACTTTACAACAGCGATTTCCGTATTGGAAACAAAACCAATCCAGTGAATCCAAGCATCGTTGATGTTGACTCGAGTGATGGGCTTTGCTTCACCAGTCTTCCAGATATCGATGAATGCGTTTGGTATCAGCTCTCTAGGAGATCCCCGGTTGGACACCATCGGGCGAAGCACGTCGTGGGGAGGCAAATTCGCTGCCGCCAGAAATTTGCCATCAGGACTCAAACGCGCCTCGGCTCGCCAAAACGGCGCGAAGCAAGGAAACTGCCCCACGGATTCACCAGTCCGGATATCAATAACCTCAGCAGGTGGAAGTCGATTGAGATACAGTTCGTAGGATTCCGTCTCAAGTACAGGTTTTCCGACTCTCTTTTTTTCTTGAGCAGCGACACGTTTTCGAGCATTGGCTGGCGCCGGAACTGTTACCACACTTTTTTTAACCAACTCGTAGAGCGGCTTCGCATCAGCCTTCTGTGTCGGTGGCACAATCGCGAACGGTCCATTGAGATCGGCGAGTAACGCGCCTTGATCGTACAACGGAGTCGACTGATATGTTGGAAGCGAATGGATCTTAAAGGGTCCACCTAATACCAGTTCCGGCTGAATCTTGTACGGCTCAACAATTGGCTTGTTCTCGAGAGTCAGTTTCCAGTTTGTGTAGTCGGGACGATTAATGTAAGTCATCTCCAGTTGCGCTTGCTCGTTCGCTAGCCTCGTCGCTCTTATCGAACGAGGATCTTCCGCTGGCTTGACAGTCGACCAGTCGACCTGAGAGATCGGGAACAGCCGAGCTTCGTCGCTCTGCAATCCGGGCGGCGGTTTATTAACTAACTGAAACTCTCCCGCCAGCTTTTCGACTCCCGGCGTTTCGTCAAAGAGTTGTTGCTTCATCGCTTCGGTCAGTCGAAATTCTCCGGTTGTTTGATCCTCAGCGCTAATTGACGCAATTCCCGCTTTTGCTACCTGGGTCGAGTCTTTTTCGAACATTCGATTCGCAAAGGAAAACACCAGGACGGCAACAGCAATTGCGCAGCCAACCGAAACGGCAACAATTACCATCCGTTTCGCTTTGCCATCCAGTGCTTTGGGCCCATCTTCATTAAAGACTTGACGCTGAAGCAGTCCGCGAACGATACCAGCCAATCCCGCGCATGCGCACACCGCGCCGAGTGTGATCAGTGAAGCGGGAAAGCGTAAGCTTCTTCCGACCTCCATCGCACTCCACAACCACCAACCGCAAACAATCAGCAGTGCCCCAAACCCGACACCCGCGATTCCGCCTGCAACTCCAGAATTGGCTAAGTCATCGATCAGTGAAGTTTGATGGTTGGAGCTCGGCGACTCTTTGCCTGCATTTCTCCAGTCCTTTCCAAGGACATTTGCTAGAGCTAGTTCTTCCGTCGTCGGATGTTCAGCGTGATTTGCCGCGGCCACTGGCGTGTTTAGACCCCAATGCGGCGCTGGGATGGGAGTACTTCCTAGCGGAAGTCCCTCGCCTAATCCTATGGCTTGGGGCGAATCGGGTCCAGCATTCCGACCGAAAGCGTCGGGAAGATCAGCGAATAGTCCTTCAGCAGCGGGGAAGCCGAAATCAAGATTCACCTTCGAATCAGGTAGCGCTGCTTCAGCATGCAAAGCTTTAGATTCGCCAGTGAGCGTCTGAGGAATGGTGACTTTCGCACCACACTTGCATCGGGCTTTCTGGCCAACAGATTGTTCAGGTGCCTTTAGTCGTTTGCCGCAATGCGGACAATCGAATCGGATACTTGCCACGCTTGCGCCTTATGAAAACGAGACTTAACCATAGCTGCCTGTTCCAGTTCGCTCGCTGACGAGCTTGCCAGCAACGCAAAAAAGGAATTTACAATATGCTCTTGATTAGCGCAATCAAATTCGGCGTTAATCTTTGAAGTAGATTTTAGGATTAACAGCCAATCCGAAGTGCTTGCGGTCGTTTCCCACGATACAAGTAGATACTTTGGGTCAAGCAGCGACCATCGCCAAGCTGGAAACAGAGCTGCAATTCGATCACGGAGTGATAGACGACTCTATCGTTGTTCGCTCCGCCAACGAAACGTCGCGATGTGAGAACGGTACTGAGATCTGCATTGCCACTCACCGTCGCGGCGATCGGTCGGTACAATGGGGCGACTTTCAGTTCATCAACAACTTCAACATTCGAGTCGACTAGGACTTTCGGAGATTATCATGGGATTGATCGGTGGGATAATTGCCGATGCAGCATCGGTTGGCATTCGCAACGCGAATAAGTTGGCTGCGGGCATTCCGGCTGCACGCTTTGCGAGATTTGCTGCTCCAGGAGGCCGGGAGGTTAACTCGAACCACCCCGCCTTTGCCTTCGGACATCTCTGCCTGTACCCAGTCAAGGTAAAGCAATTGCTAGGGCAGGGGACTGCCGATGTCGCACCCGCTGCCACCTACGAAGCCCTGTTTTCCAAAGAGGCCGCTTGCTTGGACGATGTTGCCGGCACAATCTATCCAGCCAGCGACGAGATCATGGCCTTCTTTAACAGCAGCTATCAAGCCGCCATGCAAACGCTTCGCGATGCCGAGGATGCGCAGCTTACCGCCGCAAATCCGCTAGACACGCCCATGAAACAGCTGTGTCCCACATTGGGTGCGCTGTTGAACTTCTACATGACGGGGCACGTGACCACACACCTCGGACAGATTAGCGCTTGGCGGCGCATGGAAGGGATGCCTCCTGCGTAAGGCTGGCGGCAAATCGATTTGAGCGCATAGCTGCGACTCTCTCGGGCAAAGCTACAGTACCTATTCCGAACTTTGATCGCTCGCATTAGCCGTCCCCATGGCTCCCCAAACGCCATAGGGACTGCGCAGGATTCCTTGTTGCAGTTGTTCTGGAGTTGGCGGCTGCGCATGGAACGGTGGCGGGCGTGTGCTATCGCCGGAATCGATATCTTCGGAAACGAATTGTACTGCGCCATCTGCCATCACCACGTTAATGCCCCGCTGGTGCTGGCTGCCTGCCGAGTACACGCCATCGGCGACCGCGAAGTCGCCCATAGCTGCGAATTCCCCGATGGCACAGCTCGGACTGTTGGGCGGAAGAATCGTTGCCGCCAGCCCAAAACTTGCCGATCCGTCAACCCAGCGAGCGCCCCGTCCGAATTGACTGAGAGCCGTATCCTTCGAGTAGGTGGGCGTGCGTGGATGGCTAAGCGTCTGCAAGCATAGGCTCGGGTTTTGCCGTAAGCGATCGCTTTGTCCAACGGCAACTTGGCCGATGGTCGCGCGTCCCGCCAGGTTGCCAATCTCAACTAGCGCCACTGTTTGACTGGTACCATCGCGAATATCATCCGAGCGAGTAAATAGTCCGCAGGCAAAGGCTCCACGCGGTTCACGCGGAACATGGATGTCCGATATCGAGTCTCCGATGCAGAATGCATAGTTCGTACCCGGTGCAGATTGATCGCCCAGCGTGCTTGGGCATCGCAGTTGCGGGATGCATGATTGCCAAGGTGGATAACTCGCGACCCAGGGGGCTGGTCCCATCGCTGGATAGGTCACACCATCAAATTCGACAGGTGCAGAGATTGTGTCCCATAGTTTTTGATGTTCTAAGTAGGGCAGCATCCCAACAAACCCGCTCAATCGATTAGCGTTTCCCAGTAGTGCTGTTTCGCCAATGCCAGTTCCGCCCATCGCACACGGCAGACGTTTAAAGCTGCCTTCGTAGTTGATGAATGCCAGCCCCAGCTGCTTTAGATTGTTAGAGCACTGCATGCGTCGGGCTGCTTCACGGGAAAGGCGGACATTGGGCAAGAACAAGCCGGCCAAGATTAATACGATAAATGCGATCAACAACCATTCGACGATGGTCAAGCCCTTTCTGAGGGACGCTTGGCTTGCTGGAGAGCGGTTGGAGCAAGGTCTGCCACAATCGTCGGTACGGATCGGATGTGATGTCGGGTCGTTGTAAGCTGAGCAATGCTTGGTGGCAGAATGCATGGAAGTTTTACCTCGCAAGGCCGTGCTAGATTCCGTGCGCTGGGCGGCTATGGCTCCGATCCGTTTGTCGAGTGGTTACACGGCACCAGGCTTCATAAAAGATCAGCGGACCAAACCAACTCAACCAGGCATTCAGGCGGTACGTCCAATCTGATTCTACCTGGAATACAATGGCTGCACCGGACAAAAAACGCAAAATCAATGGCGAAACCAGGAGTAGGAAGCTTCGCTCAGCCCAACGCTGATGCGAATGGAAACGCCGGTTGCGGGCCGCGCGCGCCGCCATCAACACTGCCGTCGCGGTGAGCAGCGAAAGGGCCATAAATCCGCTGGCAGCCATCGGGCCGGCGTAAGCATGCAGAGCCATCAACAGTCCTGTGGGAGTCAATAAAGCGAGCACCAGCCCTACTAGTAATTTGCCGACCAGACGATGCAAATAGCCGAATCGAGACCGAGCACCGCTGACAATCGAAAAGGCACTCAATAGAATCACCACGGGACCACACAGAATGTGCACGTAGAATGCGACGCAATAGATGCCGTGAAAAGAGTGGCGGCGGCCACTCAAAAATGCGGAATGCTTGAAGTCCGCTGGGAAATACCATGGGTACTCGGCAAGTATGGCCAAGAACACCTTCGCTAGGAGCAGTATCACAGCCCACTTGGCGGCAACGAGCAATCGAGTCGAATGGTTGCGCGGCCACACACTCACGGCCTTGGGTGCACAATAGTATTTTCTGAGGGCATGATCAAACCTTTCAGCAGTCGTGTAGCGCTCAAATCTCGTGCAAGGGGGCGTCTGCGTCGCCAAAGGATTGGTCGGATTGTCCCATCCGCTGAAGTAAGCTCAAGTAAAAGCTGCACAGTTTTCGCTGGTCATCGGGTTTGTTTTCGTAATTCAAAACGCGTCCCGTAGCGACCGTTCCGCCCAGGCCACCACACATCAAAAGCGGAACCTTGGTCGAGTCGTGTTTGCTGCCCGACCACATGTTGTTGATGAATAACAAACAAGAATTGTCGAGTACGGTGGAATCGCCCTCCGGCATGGCTTCCAGTCGCGAGGCCAAGTAGGCGAATTGGCTGACATAGTAGCTGGTGATTCGTTCGAAATCATCGCTGAGGTCGTTATGTGAAGCAGAGTGGTGTGCGTTGCGGACGTCGAGAAACGGATAGAACAGTCCAGAAATATCGCGACACAGTAGCAATGTGGCTACGCGAGTCTTATCGGTTTGAAAGGCCAGGGCTACGATATCGCACATCAGTCGCATGTGCTCGCGAATGTCTTCTGGTAAGCCATTGTCAGGCCGTTGCATGGTTGGCAGCGCTTGCCCGCGTCCGTTGGCTCGCTCCGATGCAGCGGATTGTTCTTCGCGCACGTGTTCGATGCGTTTTTCAACTTCGCGCACGCTAGTCAGGTACTCGTCAAGTTTGGCCTTGTCGGCACCGCTGACTTGACGGCTCAGACTTTCAGCGTGCTCCTGGATCCGGTCGAGAATGCTCTGATTACGACGATTGCCACGATTGTCAAACAAACTGTCGAAAGCCAAAGACGGATACACTTCCATCGGAACGGGCGAAGTGGCATTTTGCCAGGAAATATGCGAACTATAGGCCATCGAGAAGTTTGTTTCGTGATAGCCGGTAATTGGTTGCTCGCATCCCAGTACCAGACTGGGTTGGGCTGTTTCTTCGCCGAATCGATTGGCTAACAGTTGGTCGACGCTGATGCCGCCCCGCAATTCTGCACCGCGCTGCAAGGTTGCACCGGACAGAATATTTCCAGTTTGACCAGGATGGATCCCCACACCGACGGCGGATCGATTGAACAGCCCCGAGATGACGTTTAGTTTGGATTTCAGTGGAGCGAGTGGTTGTAGGCTCGTGCCTAGCTTCATGTCCGGTCCCGAACCAGTGGCCCACCAATGGTCTTGGTTGACTCCGCAGGCCATGAACTGCACGGCAAAACGCTTTGGTAAGTGGACGTCTTGACTACTACCGAGCTCAGTACCCCACACGGGAATCGATTCGAGCCAGGGTAGGGCCATAGCCACACCGGCTCCCTGGAGCAGCAGTCGTCGAGAAACTCGAGTGGGCTGGCTGGCGACTGGATTTGATTTCACGGGGCGGTCTCCAAAGGCCGGTTATCGGATGCAGTGTCGCGTCCACGTTTATTCAGGAACTGTGGGCTGGTAACGATTTTTTCGACGAGCTCATGAAACAGCGGCTGGCCATCCAGCGAACCCACTTTCATGGCTTCCAACAAACTGTCGTCGGAGAGCTGCAGTCCCCTGTTCAATGCATAGGATAACAGTTTTCGATTGAAATTACTAAGGAAATCTGCTTCCCGATCGCGGCGAATGAAATCGATCAGTTCTGCGAGACTGTTGCATTGTTTGCCGTCTGGGAAAGTCGCTGTCGTGTCCACGCTACGGCCGGCCAAGTCGACGGTGCGTCGCTCGCCGATAGGGCCATAGCCCTCAAAGACTAAACCATAGGCGTCGATGCGATCGTGACATCCAGCACAGCTTTCATGCTCCCGATGGCGGGCCAGGGCTTCGCGCAGCGGCAATTCGAGTTGCGTTTCATCATTGGGCAACTCGGGTACATTCGGCGGTGGCGGCGGAATGCGTTCACCCAGTAAGCGTTTGACGACCCAATAACCGCGCTTCACGGGACTCGTCCGGAGACCTGGGGCATTCTTGGTAAGGAACACGGCCATCGGAAGCAGGCCACCGCGACCGAATTGGTCAGCGTTGGAGACTCTCTGCCACTCGGCATCGCTCCAATGCAGACCGTCGATGCCATAATGACTGGCCAAAACTTGGTTAACAAATGTATGTTTGCCATAGATCAGATCCAGCACTGAAGTATTGCGCTGCGCGACATCCATGAAAAAGCGAATGGGTTCCTCAAACATTGCCGCGCGGAGGTCGTCATCAAAGGTAGTAAATCGCTGACGGTCGACGCTGTTATGTTCTTCGAAGCGACGGAAGTCGAGCCAGTTCGCGGCAAATTCGGTAGCCAAGCCCCTGACGCGACTATCGGCCAACATTCGTAGCGTCTGATGTTTCAGCACGGCTGGCTTTCGCAATTCGCCCGCGGCTGCACAAGCCATCAGCTCCGCATCCGGTAGACTCGACCAGATAAAAAAACTCAATCGGCTCGCAAGCTCATAATCGTCTAGTGCCCGCAACTCGGCTGTATCGCGGAGCAAATCCGTGCGATAGCAGAATTGAGGAGACATTAGCAGCGCGACCAGTAGATCTTGCAATGCGGCGGGATGATCGAGCCCATCGTCGTCGCGTCGGCTGCGATAGAACTGTCGCAGTTCTTCTTTCGCCTGAGCTGACATTGGCCGCCGATGGGCGCGTTCCGCAAACGCGAGCAGGGCTTCCAATTGTAGTGGTTCGGCGGTTTGTCGAGAATTCTCAACCCAGCGGATATGTTGGTTGATCTCTTTGAAGTAGTCCGCGATCGCTGCTAGGGCCACGGTGCTGCCGCCGTTGGCAGTGGCTTTTTCCAGGTAAACCTGCGACAGTTTCTGAATCAATGGCTCCGTCAAGGCCGCCTTGTCTTCGGGCCGTGCAAAATCGAATTGGGCATCTCGCATAAATCGGGAATCGGTGCGTTCGAACCACAGGAATCCTTGGTACTGTCGCAATGGAGCGGCTGTAAAGAAATCTAGTTCCTGCCAAAGCGCGTCCAGTTCGCTCCGGCCTGGTTCATCCAGAATCAGATCCACCAGGGGCTGGTCGTCGCGGAAATAGCCCATCATGCTGTGGAATCCAGCGCTAAGCAGCCGTCCTTTTTCCTGCTCGTCTCGAGGCTTGTTCAGGTAGTCCCGCCCGCGTTCTGAGATAAAGAAGGCGTCAGGAAACACCGAGCAGAAAACTCTGCATTCCGCTTTGAAGCGTTCACGCTGTGTGTCGTCTGCCAGAGATTTCCACATCTGCATGGAGATGGAATTCGCTGGGATGTGGGGCTTTTGACTTTTGTCCTGAGTCGCATCGATGAAAGGAGTTTCTAGCCGAGCGAAATCTGCGGTAAGTCGATGAGCCGCGTATTGTTTATTCTTCCAAAGAACCAAGGGTTGCGATCCGGCGTGGACGCCTTCGATCTCCAAGTTTCCGAAATAAGTTTCGAATTCCTTGCGCACTGCATAAACATAATCGCTCATCTGTTGGCAAAGGATCGAGACTTGGTCCGTTGTCGCATGGCCGAGCGGAATGGCCTTCAATTCCTGCCACAGGGATCGTAGCTGGGCTAAAGGCCCCAAATCGTATTGCAGCTCCAACGTAGACACTATCGTCCTCAAATACTTGGGACTCACGTCGTGCGCGCGCGCGATTTTATCTAGAGTCAGCTCAGGCGAGTCGCGATTTTGAAAACTCCAGGCCGCCACGAAGTAGTCAGCAAGGTTTGTTGGTTGTTGCTGGTAGAACTCGACAATCCGTTTGACGCAATATTTGTCTCGGTCGGTATCGGTCATGACGGGATGCGGCGAGAATTCGATGCCCCGCGGCGTAAGTACCATATGTTCCGCGACGGTTCTGGCAGCATCCAGATATTTCTTCAACAGTGCGGGAGACATCGTCAGCGATTCACCGGTATTGTCAAAACCCGCTGCGTTGGCTGGGTCAACTGGAAACGTGCGCGTTGGACGCAGGTCTACGCCCGTTAGATCGCGAATGCAATTGTCGAATTCTGCATTGCTAAGTCGTCGAGCCAAAACGTCGCCCGGGTCGCCCGCATTGCGCTGCGCCTCGTGAGCGCGAGCGTCGCGAATCCAGTCAACGAATTCTTCGCGCTGCTGTGCACTTAACGGCTGTGCATCGCGGGGAGGCATTTCCGAAGCAGCTACGCGCTCGAGAATAATTTCCCAGGTTAGTTGGGCGCGATGGACATCTGCGAGTTTGCCGAATTGGCTCAGGTCCAAATCCGCCTCCGGTTGGTCCTGATCGTGACATGTAAGGCAGTGCTCCTGCAACAGCGGAAGTATTTGTTCTTGGAAACGCTGGCCCAGCTGGGATTGGTTTTCGTCTTCTGCGAGGCAAGGATCGCATTGAGAATGAACGACCAAACTGCAAAAAAGCAGCCTGCAAATTATTCGGCGGAACAGGTTCATACTTCGCCCAATCAAACTCAACTGTTCAGTTCGAACACAGAGTTATTTGTACGAGTTGAGGTAGGTAGGGAAGGGTAGGCTAGGATGTGAAAAAATTGCCGGTGCAATCGCGATACTAACTCTAGAACCAAACGCCCAATTAGATATCGCTCAAATCGACTGCATGTTTGAGCGCTCGTGCGTGGTCGGCCCAGGTCGGAATGAATTCATGCGCGACGTAGCCGTCGTAGCCCGTTTCCAAGATCACTGCCAAGATCGGCGGGTAGTTGATCTCTTGGTGCTGATCGATCTCGCACCGTCCGGGATTGCCGGCCGTGTGGTAATGGGCAATCCATTGATGGGAGTTGCGAATGCGACGAATCACATCGCCATGCATAATTTGTACGTGATAGATATCGAACAGCAATCGAAACTTGGGAGAGTCCATTTTCTGAATCAGCTCAATACACAGATCTACGTCGTCGCCAAAATAGCCGGGGTGTCCCTTCATGGGATGCGTGTCGTCGCGGCTATTGAGGTGCTCCAGGCAAAGCGTGATGTGCCGCTCTTCGGCATAGCCAATGACGCGTTTCCAACTGTCTAGACAATTTTGCTTGGCCACTTCATCGCGCATGCCGGGGACTCGCATGCCAGTGAACGTGATGACATTGGGGCAACCGAACTCGACCGCTTTGTCGATGGACTTGCGAAGCGTATCTTCCACGACCCCATGATTGGCAGGGTCCACTGGTCCGGTGCCGAATCCGTGGCTACCGACAAGCGAAATATCCAAGCCCATTTTTTTTACTTCGGGATAGCTGGCGGCGTCGATGCCTTCGATGGCGACTAGACCGAGCTGTTTACCGAGTGTGGCCAATTCGAGGGGAGGCATGGGCTTAAAGCACCAACCCATCACGGATTGTCGAATGCGGCCTTTGCGTTTTGTCGTGGTGGGTGTGTCCTGCGCGGTGAGCTCACTAGTGGTGGAGCAGCTTGAAACTAGGCCAGCGCACAGGGCCGTAGACGTGGCGGTCAGCCAATTCCTGCGATCGTGATTTTGCATTCTAGTTCTCTTCCGGGAAAAGCGGCAAATCGCCGGATTGGTCGGGCGGGTTCAGCTTTAAATGCTGATAGGCTTTGGGGGTCGCACAGCGTCCGCGCGACGAGCGGATAATCAGTTCGCTGCGCAGCAGGAAGGGTTCAACTTCATCAACTAGTGTATCTGAAGACACATTCATAGTGTGTGCAATTGCTTCGATTCCGGCTGGTCCACCCGAGAAGACGCGAATAATGGTTTCAAGATAACGGCGGTCTTGGCGGTCAAGTCCACGTGGATCGATGCCGGTCATTTCCATAGCTTGATGAACCATGCCCAAATCAACTCGCCCATCCGACTTGCTCATGGCGTAATCGCGGACCCACAGCAGGCGATTGTTGGCAATTCGAGGAGTCCCACGGCTGCGTCGAGCGATCTCTAGGGCCGCATCCTCGGCGACATCCACACTGAGTTTCCGAGAATTGCGATGGATAATTTCCGTCAATTCCGGTAACGAATAAAACCCCAAATGTTCGCGGATTTGAAATCGATCGCGGAGTGGACCGCTGAGCATACCGGCGCGGGTGGTGGCTCCAATCAGCGTGAATCGCTTGAGTTGTAGATTGAGCGTGCGAGCGCTAACGCCCTCGCCGAGTACAATGTCGATGCGGAAATCCTCCATGGCCGTGTAGAGATATTCCTCAACCGCTTTGGGCATGCGGTGGATTTCATCGACAAACAGAACGGAGCGATCTTCCAAGTTTGTTAGGTAGGGAATGATATCTTTCGGAGCCTTCAGGGCTGGACCGCTAGCCATTTGCACGGCTACACCCATTTCGCGAGGAATGCAGGTGGCAAACGTGGTCTTGCCTAGACCTGGTGGGCCGTCGAAGAGAATATGGCCCAAGGGTTCCTGCCGTTTGCTGGCGGCATCCATGGCAATACGCAGTACGGCAATGACATCTTTTTGACCAACCATATCGGCGATGCGTTTGGGACGTAGGGCGATATCGTTCTCGTCGCCTGCTGCGCCCTTCGGGTCGTCGTCATCCGGCGGCTCAGGGGGCTGCATTATTGATTCGCGAGCCACACAGTTTCTCCCTAAACGGAAAGTAGATCGAGTCTGCCGAACTTTGTTCCGATTGAAATCTAGCATCGCAGTGGCGGTGGACCGCCCAACGAGCGTTAGGCGCTGGCAGGGCCTGGAGGTGCTCGTTGCTTGGTCCACGCCATTGGAGTCGCGCAGGAACAAACGCGATGGCGATGCCGTGCTTTATTGCAACCAAACCGGCAGATGACCAGCCGGCGGCAACTCGATTGTTTGAATTTTATCGATGGCATCGATGGCCATCATCTCGTCCAAAGCGGCTGTGGTTGGTTGGCTATCGAGATTGAGTACTCCGATGGCACTGCCGCCTGGTTTATCGCCGGCACGACCGACAGACATTTGTGCGATATTCACTTCATGTTTGCCGAAGGCGGTGCCGACCTTGCCGATGATTCCAGGTACATCTTGATGGGTAAAAATCAACAGGTTGCCATCGATATAGGCTTCCAAGCGATAGTCGTCCAGCATAACCAATCGCGGCATATTGTGTCCAAAGACGGTGCCAGAGGCTTTTACCGTGCGTTCGCCGCCGGAGACTTCGACGGTGATCGAAGAACTAAAGGCCCCCATTTCGTGACTGCGGCTTTCATTGAGCTCAATGCCCCTCTCGCGCAGCAGCATTTCGGCGTTGATGATATTGACGTCTTCTTCTAAAGCGCGCTCGAGTAAGCCGGCGCAGAAAGCATTCGTCAGCAGCTTGGTATCGCGACTTGCGACGTCGCCGCGATAGGTCACATGGCATCCAGAGATAGCACCTCCGTGCCATTGACTGAGAAGCAAGCCTAGACGGTGGGCCACGTCGAGATAACTGCGCATTGCATCTAGAGTCTTGGGGTCGAGCGCCGATACATTGACGGCGTGCCGAATTTCGCCGGTCTTAAAGAAATTAATCAGCAAGTGAATACCCTCGACAGCCACTTGCGTCTGGGCTTCTTCGGTACTGGCGCCCAGGTGCGGTGTGCAGACCACGCCTGGCATACCGAACAAGGGGCTATCCGTACATGGTTCTTCCTCGAACACATCGAGGGCCACGCCGGCAATTTGTCCGGCTTTTAGACCTTCGACCAAAGCGGCTTCATCATAGATTCCGCCTCGAGCACAGTTGATCAATCGAATGCCCGGTTTTAGGTTTGGCAGATCTTTGGTGCCCACCAGGTGCTTCGTTTCGGTCGTTAGCGGAGTATGCACGGTCAAGTAGTCTACTTTGGGCAGCATCTCCGCCACAGTTTCGACACGTTCGATCCCCAGCTTGGTAGCTTGTTCGTCGGTCAGGAATGGGTCGTAAGCTATGACCCGCATTCGAAACGCGAGTCCACGTAGGGCAACTTCGCGTCCGATACGCCCCAGCCCAACAACTCCCAATGTCTTATCTGCAAGCTGGGAGCCCATGTAATTCTTGCGGTCCCACTTTCCATTGCACAACGATTGATAGGCTGGCGCAATGCTCCGGGAAAGTGCGAGCATTAAGGCAATGGCATGCTCCGCAGTTGACAGCGTGTTGCCAGCTGGCGTGTTCATAACCACGATGCCTAGGCGTGTGGCGGCTTCTTTATCGATATTGTCGGTGCCCACACCTGCACGGACGATGGCTTTCAATCGCTTGTTGCCTTCGAGCGACTCGGCAGTGATTTTCACTCCGCTACGAATGATCACGCCATCAAACTCAGCCAGCCCCTTCCTCAGATCTTCACCTTTGAGACCAACTCGCTCTTCGTATTCAAAAAAATCACTTTCTGCGTTGAGTAGATCGATTCCTTCAGAAGCGATCGGGTCAAGAATTCCGATGCGAAACTTTGCCATTTGCAATTAAAACCTTGAGTGAAATCCGTGTGAGTGAACTTGGTGCTGTGTGTTGAAAAAACTGCTCGAGTTTGGCTGGAAGTACGATCGGTAATTCATGCCGACGAGCGTTATGGCCCAATGGAAATATTGCAATTTCATAACCCGAAGCGTACATCTGGAAGTTGCGCATTCGGAACGTTTCATAACCCGAAGCGTAGCGGGCTGGTGATTTATGGGACTATTTCTAAGCGTGCTTGCTGGCAAAATCTGTCATGTAACTAGCCAGCGTTTGTACACCCTCCAGGGGCATGGCGTTGTAGATACTCGCGCGGATGCCGCCAACGCTGCGATGTCCCTTGAGATTGTCCATTCCATGGCTGGCTGCGCCATTGAGGAACTGTTTTTCGGCTTGTTCGTCAGCAAAGCGAAATGTGACATTCATGAGAGAACGATCTTGTTGCTGCGCGTGGCCCATGTAGAACTCGGGGAAACTATCGAGCACGTGGTACAGGATTTGGGCTTTGGCTTGATTAAGAGCGTGCATTTTTGCCAGTCCACCGATTGTATCCTCGAGCCACTCGGCGACTAAGCCTAGCACATAGATTGCAAAGGTTGGTGGCGTGTTCCACATCGAGTCGGCGTCGGCATGGTTCTTATAGTTCAAGTAGCCGGGCAACGAAGCGTCCCCACGTTCCAACAACTCTTTCTTGATGATCACCACGGTAACTCCCGCAGGACCAGCGTTCTTCTGTGCGCAGGCGTACATCAAGCCATACTTACTCATGTCATAGGGGCGGTACATGAAATCGCTCGACGAATCGCAAACCAGCGGTGCAGCCCCTGAGTCCAAATCGTTAGGGAATTGAACTCCTTGTATGGTCTCGTTGCTTGTGATGTGCACGTACGACGCCTCGGGGCTGAAGGCCAATTCGCTAGCCGTTGGTAGTCGATCGTAATTGGTAGCTTTGGCATCGTAGAGGACCTGGACAGGCCCCTCTTTCTTGGCTTCATCCAAGGCGCTCTTTCCCCAGGTGCCGGTTATCACGTACTGGGCAGCTTGGCTGCGACCGCGCAGCAAATTCATTGGGATCATCGAGAATTGCAATCTGGCACCGCCCTGAAGGAACAAGATCTCATGTTCCTCGCCGACGTTCAATAGACGGCGCAAACGAGCTTCAGCCGCATCTTGGACGCCGATAAAATCGTTCGAACGATGCGATATTTCCAAAATGGAAGCCCCCGCGTTGGGTAGGCAGAGCATTTCATCGCGAATGCGTTCCAGAACAGGGACTGGTAGAACTGCAGGGCCAGCCGAAAAATTGAAGACGCGTTCTTGGGCGACTTGGATTGCCATAATGAGCCTGAATTCCTTGGAAAATCGGTAGCTTTGTAGCCAAAGTCAGTAGTATGTCGGAACAGATACCGCCCCGGCTATTCAAGTCAATGACGGGAAATAGCAGCCAGCAGCTGTAGAACGACGACCTGACCACCATTTTACGACGAATTTTAAACCACGGAAGATCGGGCAAACCCGTGGGCTCTCGGCGGTGATCTAGTCGCCATTGGGCTTAGGACGGCATTTTCAAGCCCAATGGGCACGGCAAACGCCAGTGTAAAAGCGATGGTGCGCTTTGAACTGTGAAATCTATGTGCCGCTTGCCCACTGCGATACATTGTCGCAACTGCCCAGAAACTACGCTTCAGCGCCGTTTGAGCGCCACCGAATGCTGTCGCCTTGCCGCACAAAAAAGGGCCAAGTCCCCTTGGACGAGCTGAAAATGAACAACGAGCAAACAGCGATCACGTCTCCGCCGACCGAATGCATGTTATCGGACAGGCTCGAATTCCGTACCGGGGAAGATCGTAGACGGAACCCGGGAAGAATGGACAAATTGATGCATAATGGGAACTGCTCCAGATTCTTGGGCGTCTAGCCCAGATATGTTCCTGCGAACGCCGGTGCCTATTTCTCGATGCCGTCAACTCGGTTGAGGATGTGTAATGATTCCAATTCGCTTAAATCTACCTAGAGTGCCTGCGAGCTTTCTGAAATTTTTGCCAGTCATTGCGCTTTACATTGCCTTGGGGGCTGAATTCGTGCACGCACAACAAGAGGTTGGTTTTGTGGAAAAGTTCGCAACGGCCACCGATCGGCGCGAGGTCTTGAGCGAGTTGATTCCAGGGACGGACGAGTACTTTTATTATCACTGCTTGCATTACCAGAACGAAGGCAAATTGCCTGAAGCACAGGCCATCTTGGATGCGTGGAGAGCCAAGTTCGGCGACACGGGTAACGCTGCGAGAATGCTTGAGAGGCAGAAGCTGCTTGACTATTCCGTCAATCCTCAGCAGACGTTAACGCACCTGAAAAATGTGCTTGGACTGAAGCTGGACCATGCGCCTCCGGCGCGAGATCGAGCGGCAACGTTGCCAGATAAGTTCGATAATTCGCTGCTGAACGTCGAGCGTTTGGTGGAGACCTCGTTGGCGAGCGACCGCAGCTTGCGTCAGTTCAGAACGAATGCCTTGGGGCTATTAATCAATCGCAAGCTATCGGTTGAGCAACTGCGGGCCTTGATCGCTCGCTTGGATCGCGCCGATCTTCCCGGAGTGGTAGAGAAAATCGCTGAGGAACTTGCGCTGAAAGATTCGCGCGGTTTCGGATGGGCTGCGATTCATTCCCGATTGACGCTGGAGCAATTGGAGACGCTGCAGCGGTTGCGCCCTGAATTGCCCGAGAACGACGCGTTTGTCAGAGCCATCGCAGCTCGTCTGGCACCAGCGGAAGGCACGTCGCTCAGCGAGAAAACAGAGTTGCGAACCTACTTGGGGCGATTACTGGCTTGGTCGCGTACCTTGCCGCCCTCGCAGAGCAGTTTCAAAGCGCTCGTGCTAGGCAATCTGTTGCGACTCGATCTGAGTGAAGGGAAATACGAACGCGAGTTATTCTCAGAGTATCTTCAGCTCCCGAGACCGGCGCCTTATTACGAGCCCAAGCGGCTGGCTGAGCGCACCGTGGGTGTTGTTCAACTCGAATATGCGATGAATCCGCAGGTTCCGTTGACTGCAATGGGCGATGATAGCCCATTGGTACGCAGGTTTCTTGAGCATTTCCTACGCACCGACGAGCGGATGGAAGATTTCTCTCCTTACTTGAAACGCGAGTTCCTGGAAACTGTTTTGGCGGAAACAAGAATTCTTTATGGACTGGGCGACGAAGCGACTTGGTATAGCAAGCTCACGCCCGGTGAACAAAAGGATGTTCGAGAGAGAATCGAATTACGATTTGCACCGCAGAACCAACTTAGTTTTCACGCTGCGGAAGCAGTCCACTTAGACATTGAGCTCAAGAACGTCGATCAACTGATGGTCAAGATCTATGAGATTAACTTGATCAATTACTATCGCAATCACGACGAACCATTGAACACGGCGATCGATTTAGATGGTTTGATTCCCAATCATCAGCGACAGATTAGCTACTCACTGCCAGCGCAACGTCGTCATGCGGAGCGGATCGAGTTGCCTGAGCTGGCTGGTCGCGGTACGTGGGTCGTGGACTTATTGGGCGGAGGCCAGAGATCGAGAGCGTTGATTCAAAAAGGGCGATTGTTAGCTCAGGAGCGTTTAGGCGATGCGGGCCACGTTTTGCAAATCGTGGACGAAATGGGACAGCCGGTGACGTCGGCGCACATCGAGCTGAACGGTCGCGAATTCAAAGCAAATGAGCAAGGCGAGATTGTCCTGCCCTATGCTGAGCAGGCGGTGACTCGTCACCTTCTGCTGGTCGATGGCATTTTTGCCACACAGTCGCTCTTTAAGCACAGTAGCGAATCGTACCAACTACAAGCCGGCTTTCTAATTGATCGCCAAAGTCTGATCGCTGGCAAACAAGCGACTGTGGTGATCCGAACGCGGTTAACCTGCAACGGGCGGCCGATCAGCATTCGGCTATTGGACAAAGCTAGACTTTCCATCGTGGCTACCGACCTGGACGGAACTGCGACATCGCAAACAATCGAACAGCTCGACTTGGCAGACGCCGACGAATTCGTTCACACATTCCTGGTGCCGCAGCGATTGGCAAATCTAACGATGTCCCTCAGTGGACAAGTTGCCAACCAGAGTCGTCATACACCGGAAAAAGTTGCAGTAAGTCACGCTATCCAATGCAATGGTATCCAGCTCTCCCATCAGGTAGCCGATTTCTTTTTGCGCGAATCTACTGATGGATTTCAATTGCTTGTGCTTGGACGAAACGGGGAACCCATTCCGCGCTTGCCGATCGAAATAGCTTTTTCACTCAATCAATTCACGGATGCAAGAAGCTTTACTTTGGCGACTAACGCGTCGGGCATCGTTGAGTTGGGGCCGCTCAACGATGTGATGCAATTCAGCGTTTCGGCAGCGGACATTCAGGCAACGAGCTTTGCGGTGTCAAGATTTCATCGGGATTGGCCCGGCGTTATCCAAATCGGGAAAAACGAGACCATCACTCTGCCGCTAGGAAAGGAACTCACCGATCGATCGCATTTCTCGCTTTACGAAGTGCGACGCGATGTGCCGCTGGAGATGCTTTCTAAAAACCTAACTTTGGAGCGAGGCTCACTGAAGATCAGTGAACTGCCGCAAGGAAATTATGTTCTTCAGGATCATGAGATCGGGCAACGTGTATTGGTAGTTGTGGGCGATGCACTGCGTAATCACGATTTTGTGTCCGGAAAGCACCGCTTGCTTCAAGCGTCTGCCAACGCCAGCATCGTAATTCGCGACGCGAAAATCGAAAATGGAAATCTTGTCATCGAAGTAGACAACGCCGACGCAATGACGCGCGTGCACGTCGTCGCAAATGCGCTCGCGCCGGAGACGAGCAGCAGTCGACAGCTGCAGCTAGCGCGACCACCGCTAATGCAGCAACGCATTTCACCAATGCACAATCACTTTGTCGACTCGCTGAAGCTCGACGACGAGTATAGCTACATCCTCGAGCGTCAGGGAGCGAAGAAGTATCCAGGCAATATGCTGCCTCAGCCAAGTCTGCTGGTGCATCCCTGGGAGGTCTCGGTGACTGAGAACAGTCGCATGGATCCGACGGCAGGCGATCCAATGCCTAAGATGATGGCTCCGTCTGCGGCAGCACCCGACATGCAAGCGGAGGCCGAACCAAATGCGGTTGGTTCACGCCCAGACTGGAAGTCGTTTGATTTCCTGGATCTCGGTGCTGTCGTGCAGGCGAATTTGGAACTGGTCGATGGTCGTGTGAGCATTCCGCTAGAGCGACTCGCCGGTTGCTGTAGCCTGACGGTCATAGCCATCCATCCTACCGCTATGGATTCACGTCGAGTGCCTCAAGTTGTCGGTGATGTGCGCACCCGGGATCAACGCTTGCGATCCTCCTTCGATGCACAGCTCCATCTTGCGCAAGTTCAGCGTGTGGAGCATCTCGCTGCTGGCGAGACAAAAACGCTGGGCGATCCGAGAACGCGTCGGCTGCAGGTGTATGCGACCATTGCCGATGTATTTCAGTTATATAGCACGCTGCTGGCGAATCCCGAGTGGGAGAAGTTTCGTTTCGTTGGTCAATGGCATGAATTGTCCGAGAAAGAACAGTTGGCACGCTACAACGAAATGGCTTGCCACGAACTCAACTTCTTTCTTTACCACAAGGATCGAGCGTTCTTCGATCGAGTCGTGCGTCCGCTGATCGCACAGAAACTGGACAAGCAACTGATGGATCTTTGGTTGCTGGGGCAGTCCTTGGAAGGTTTTGACTCGCTTTGGCGAAGCCAACGTTGCAACGCCTTGGAACGCATCCTTCTCGCCGATCGAATTCCATCGCGTCGGTTGGGGACTCTCCGCTGGTTCAACGAGACCGTGGAAGCTCATCCAACGCCTGCAAACACTAGGCAAATGCGGTTCGAAGTTGCTTTGCTCGGAGCGGCCCTTTCAAGTGCCAGCAACGGCTATGTGCTGGATGCGGTGAACGCTCCCCCGGCGAGTGGGCTGGCGTTTGGTGGAGGTGGGTATGGCGGTGACTTGAAAGGGATGCTTGGAAAACAGACTGAGGCTGCCCCCGACAATAGTCTCCGCCGTCGCGCGTTGCAGAGGGGGCGCGCACAACTTGGGCTGGAAATGGCTGACAAGCCGCAAGCTAGCATGGATTTTTTTGGCGTGGAAAGGCTAGAAAGAAGACTCAGCGAAGACGGATTTTTTCAGAGTCTCGATAAAACTCGCGAGTGGGCCGAAACGCACTACCATCAAGTGAGATTGTCTGCGCAATCCGCGCAACTCATTCCAATCAATGCGTTCTGGCATGAGTTTCTCGATAATCAAGCAAGGCCATTCTTGCCTCAGCATTTGGAATTCCCATGTTCCACGATCAGTGAGGCCCTGTGCGCGTTAGCGGTTATCGATCTACCAATCAAACGCTCGCAGCAATCGCTGAGTGTCAAAGACGAGCAACTCGAGATTCGGAGTGAAACAGCCGCCGTCGTCTTCCTGGAGAGCATTGAAGAGAACAGGGGCTTGGCGGAGAAGTCGTCGATACTTGTTGGTCAGGAGGTCTACCTCGCACAGCCACAGACAGCCGACGAGAGCATTCCACTTGGAAATTCCACTTTGTTAACTGGCGTGCCTTATCGGATCAGCGTCGTGGTTACCAATCCATCGAGCCGCAAACAAAGTGTTCAAGTGCTTACACAGCTGCCAACGGGATCCGTGCCGCTGTCTGCCAGCAGATTAACGCGGAGCGTGTCGCTGGATCTGGAGCCCTACAGCACGGCTCAAGTCGAGACATCGTTTTATTTTCCACAGATTGGCGAGTTCGAGCATTATGGTGCCCAAGTTAGTTCGTCCGGTAGCCATCTCGCCGCAACACCAGCTACCAGCTATCGCGTGGCTGCCGAACCGGAATCCGTTGATGAAACGAACTGGAGCTATATCGCTGACTGGGCAACGGACGTTCAAGTATTGGAGGCCTTGAAGGAACGAAATCTCGAGCGCTTGGACCTTTCCAGAATTGCCTTCCGCTTGCAAGATCGGGATTTCTATTCGAAGGTCATCGAACTCCTGAAGTCCAACGGTCGGTTTGATTCAAGCATCTGGGCTTATGCGGTGGCGCACAATGATCGCGACGAAATTGCGCAACTGTTGCACAGTCGACCAGACTACGTGGCTTCGCTTGGAGTCGCTCTCGACAGTTCGCTCATTAAGGTTGACCCACAGGAACAAATGAGCTACGAACACTTGGATTATAAGCCGCTCGTCGTAGCTCGCATGCATCGGCTTGGCCGACACCAGACAATTCTCAATCCTAGCCTTCATCAACAGTATCATGCACTGTTAGAAGTGATTGCTCATCAGTCTAGGCCGACCAACGATCAGCGGTTGCAGCTTTGTTATTACATGTTGCTGCAGAATCGAATAGAGGAGGCTCTAGTGTGGTTCGATGGCATTGAGCGAACATCGTTGGCGACCGAGTTGCAATACGACTACTTCGATGCTTACCTTGATTTCTATCGAGGCCGCTACGATCGCGCTGGGGAGATTGCAGCGCGATATGCCGACTATCCGGTAGTTCGATGGGCTGAGCTGTTCGGACAGATTGGTTTGCAGGTGAGCGAGCGCGAGCGACTATTGGCGGGGCTCACTACGGAGTCGGTAGCGATTGAGAATGTAGAGAACGCACACCAGCGTCTGCTTACCGACGGTCGACAGCAGCAAATGACAGCGCAATCGCGGTCTTTGCCTGTGCTAGACTTCGAGGTTGCAGATGGTCGCGCAATACTGCGCCACCGCAATCTGCGCCAAGTGCAGGTCAATTATTTCTTAATGGATATCGAATTATTGTTTAGCCGCAATCCGTTTGTCTCTCAGGCTGGTGATCAAGTGCCAGCAATTCAACCGAATTTTTCGCAAACTCTAGATATCGATGCTAGCGAAGGATCACTTGCAATCAAAGTTCCAGAGGAGCTGCATAATCGCAATTTGCTGATCGAGGTCACTGCGTCTGGGATTTCGCGCAGCAGCCTGTTAACGGCCAGTTCGTTGACAGTCGACGTCACGGAGCCGGTTGGAAGATTGCAGGTATTCCATCGGGCTAATCGATCGCCGGTCGCTGAAGCCTATGTCAAAGTGTTTGCCAAGAACTCGGATGGTACGATCCGTTTCTACAAGGATGGCTATACCGATCTGAACGGGCGTTTCGACTATGCAACACTAAGCACATCGGATCTAGATGGTGTTCAGCGCTTAGCCATTCTGATTCTGCATCCTCAGCTGGGGGCGATCGTACGCGAAGTGCAGCCACCGACGCGTTGAGCGTTGAGTCTCGGCAACTAGCCTTAGCGCCGCAGCCGTTTGGGTATCGAATTGGTAGATGCCCGATAGGGAACACGCAGCAGGCAATGCAATAAAACGATAGGAATGGTTGTCAGGTTCCGCATCAATTGAGCTGGTGGGTCGCTTGGTTGAGCCGGCGCGCTATGGAGATCGTCCGGCCCGTGTGGCCAATGCGAGAAACGCTCTGCGAGTTTTTCGATCCAAGCACAGTCGTGTGGAAAGCCACTGAGCTTTTCCACTAACTCTTTGGGCAGTGCCTTTACTCCAACGTGAGCACCTACCAATCCTCCAACGATGGCACCGACTGAATCGCTATCTCCACCGAGAGTGATGGATGACTCGACTGCCCGACGAAAATCTGCCGGGTAGCGTAGCCAGCAGAATGCGGCCATAACCGTAGTTGGTACGATAAATCCATCGATCGATGTGTGCCAATTAAAATGCCGCGCAACCGCGCTGGGACTGCGGCCCTGTTCTAAAAACGGGATGAGCGCTTCAAGCTTGGACTTGATCTCCACGGAAGAGCTCGCCGAAATTGCTTTCCTGAGTGCGACCTGCGAATCGAATTTATCCGGTTTATTCGTTGAACCAAAATCTGCGAGGGCGGCTAGCACCTGACACCCGTCGATTGCCAACGGGTGGGTATGGGTCAATCTGGTTGTTTCATCAATCCATCGACTGAGGCGATGCCCGGTCCCATTCGTGGCCAAAGCTGCAAATATCGCCCGCGTCGCTGCGCCATTGCCAGCTAATTGAACACCTGTAGATACTTTGAATCCAGCCAACCAGCACTTTAGCGATGATATTAAAGTGGCTTTGCCGATACCCACTGGTAGGCTGAGCGCGTACCACCGTAAACGCTTTTGAAACAAGCGGCGAAAGGACTTAGAGTCGCTTCGCGATTGCAGCAACGCTTGTGCACTCAATAACATGAGTTGAGTATCATCGCTGTAGATGCCCCTACCGGGCACCAAGCGGTAGGACAGCGGGCGACGACCATACATCTTGAGGGCGACCCGCCGCGGTAAATTTTCTCGGGCGAGCCCGAGAGCGTCGCCAATGGCGACACCCAGCATCAAGCCGTGAATGTGGTTTCTTCTAAGCGTCGTACTGTGCATGCGGGCGAATACAATCACAACTACGTGTGTCTATCGGGTGCCCACAGCGATTACTAACGAACCCGGCAATCGAAACTGATTGCACCACCGTCGCTTGGAGCGATAGGTTCTTCGATCTCCCACCGAAGGACCATCGAGCCGACGTCATTAGGCTCCGCGGAGAAACGAACTCTGACGCTGCACTGCTGGCTTCCTTCAATATAATCCAAACGTGGGGAAAGATTGTCAATGATGACCGCGTTTCCTAAAGGTTTGACGCTTGAATTATCAAAGCGAATAGTGAAACTTATGATATCTCCGGAGTTAGCGATTGTATGAGAGGCCGTTTTGAAGATCCGCATGGAGCATTTGTCGGGCAGTTCGTAGACATAAACATCCTGAACTGCCTTGGTGTCCCGGAGTTGCAAAGCGGGTTGCCCTAAAACTTCGACGGCCAAAGCTTCGGGAATTACCCAGGTTTGCGCATTCTGAATGAACTCCTTGACAGCGGTAACTTCCTGAATGGTAATTTTTCCGGTACGAATTGGATCAACCAATTCGAACGGAACGCGAGCCTCGCTCATGCGATACAGAGGAAGAACTTGGTCCATGGGTGTGCCGGCATAATTCTCTTGGAATGCATCGACCAAGCCCACTTGTTGCTCGCCATGGGGGGCAACGGGAAGTACGACTGTTCCGGTTGGATCTGTTTCGTCAAATCGCTCTACACGAACCGGTGCCAGAATGCGTTGGGTTCCAGCCGCGTGCGTTGATAGCGTTAATCCAGAGACTTGCCGAATGGCTCCAAAACGGGGTGCATAGATCGGCACGCGGTTCGTTGGCCGAACGCAAACGCTACCTGCTAAGGTCTCGTAATAAATAACGGTGTCTGTTGGATCGACACCGTCGGCGGACCAATCTTTCTTGATAACGACCAGTGGCTGTTGATCCCCGCCATCGAAAATATACTCTTGGGCATTGCGATAGCTCTCGCTCGGCCCAGCAATGCAGTTGCATGCTCCATGATCGACACAACTATCGCTGCCACAAATCACTGAGTTATCGGAGCAGTTCTGCGAGTAATAGTTCACGTCCGGACAAGCAACAGGTTCCTCGTGCGTAGCAGATGTATACGACGCTGGCACGACTCCAGCATGGTTTGACGCGAGAGCCGGATTGGATCGTTGAGCTGTTGACTGCGCGGCCTGGACCTGGGCTGTGGACTGGCTGGGTTGAGCCGAGCGAGCGAGCAGGGAACCGGCGGGCAAGCCACCCACGGTAGAGCAACCCATGGCTGCGACCAGTTTCGTGGCCAACGCTGCAGCTAGAGCGCTTCGCATTGCCTGGCGGCACAACGGATTGCTTTGGATGAATGAAGAAGTGATTGGGTAGTCATCGCTAGTTGATTTGAACAGTCTAAGCCGGCTCACTTTTCAATCCTTTGCGATACAACAACATCAATCATTCGCTCATCGTGACGATAACTTTAAGCGCGCAAACGACGGCTAATCCGGTCCGGGAATTCTTGGAGTATCCTGATCAGGTGTTTCTGAAAAAGGCTTCTCGGTAGCGGGTGCCGCCAGAACATCTGGCCACTGTCCAGCCTCGACTAACGTTTGCCGGTCAGGCACCGTGATTAGCGGTACCCAAGGGGGACAACCGTAGAGGAAGTCTGTCAGGTCGCCATCGGCCTGCATTGGAATACGCGACCCAATCCGCAGGATTGCAACAGGTTTGCCAAGTTGATCGGCGACTTGCAAGGCATTGTCGGAAGCAGGTAGGTTATGGACGAGCTGCTCGCCTGGAGGCACGCTCACAGGGTCGGCAAGCTCGTTGTCTTCCACATAGATAACTCGTGTTACCAAGCCACCGTCCAGGGCAATTCGCAAGTCTTCTTCGGTTAATACAACAGGTATCGGAAAGCGATGTTCACGGCCAGCGGGCGGATAAATACGGTCAATAATTTCGACGGTAGGGTAGAGTTCATCACCGGGGCGAAACGGAATGTTGGTTACTTTGAAACGATAAACACCAGCGACTAACATACCAGACGTGACTGGTGTACTGAGCGGCGGTAAAAACTGACCGTCGCGCGCTAAAGCAATTTTAAGGTCCTTGGGGCCCAAAAGTGAAACGGCCTGGTAAGTACCGACCCCGCGGGCACCGCGGGCGACTTGAGCACCAGCCACAGCGCCGGGCGCTTGGTTAGCATCGAGAAAATAATGGACGTTTTTTGGAGCGAGTGTCTGCGCTGATGCTCGTCCGCTGAGCAGGGCAGGGGGGCCACCCACTGCCAAAGCCAGGCAAAGCTTCCAAAGCCCAATGGTTCGTAGGCCGGAGATGAACCGACGACGGAAAGTTCGTTCAGCTTCGTTTGAAATCATGTTTTCCATATACATCCTGCTACCCAATTATTCATGCGGACGTGGTGTTCGACAGTGGTCAGTCATGCGTTTTGGGGTGGACGATCTGCCTGCCGCAGTACCGCACGCAATCCCCAGAGGCTGGCGTCTGCAAAGGATAGGATGGGAAAAAAGCGATCGAGAGTTTGACCTCTCGACCGCCTCACTCATTACGTCGCTTGGCGGTCGGCTCGTGAAGGAGTTGCCTTCACAGAGCCGGTTTGGTGTCTCCACAGTTCGATGGTTCGTTGTGCGGAGTCGGCAGTTGCGCGGCGGATGCCACCCGGCAATCTATTTACCTATTACTCCGGGCAATACGCTGCACCGGTGGCACTTGCGCCAGGCACTGCTTGGCTTTGTCGCATGTAAGCTGGCATGCCGTTGGGCACCGCAGGATAAACATTACGTTCATGGATGTTTACGCGACTGACTGGTTGCGGGTAGCTCTGACCTGGAGTCTGTCGAACATTGATTTTCACATTCTCGACAGGGTCAGGAATATGCATGTGAGTTCTATTGCGAATCGTGTGGCTCTGCAGCCCGGCTGGCGACCCCAATGGAATGTGTGGCGGACCAGGCAGACCGATTGGCGTACCGGTGAAGGTCATGCCGTACTCGGGAGCGGTCACACCAGCTACGTATCCAGGAAGTGAAGCGGGCACGCTGCCAGGCAATGCGCAACCATCGGGGCCGCACATCATTGGCATCCCACCCATCATCGCCATGGAACCGCCACTGGCTCCGGACAACTCAACATCTTTGTTACCGATCCGAACGATTGCCAGGATTGAACCGCGACGATCGGCTTCTACGATCGGATCGAGGCCGGGTTCGAGACGGTTGCTCACCAAAACATCTACGCCGACCAACGCATCACCCTGGAATTCGGGATCAGGAAGGTAGATGACTTTGGTTACAAAGTTACCGGACAGGACCTGCTCAAAGTCGTCGGTCGTGAACTGTACAGGAATCGCGTTGTGGGCCAGGTAGGCGGCAGTCCGCGGATTGCCATTGGCAACCTCGACTGTTGGGTAAAGTTCAACACCTTCGCGTCCCTGGATGTTCGTTAGCTTCATGCGGTAGATGCCCCCTTGCGGGAACTCGAGACGCCCGGGCACGTAAAGCGGTTCGCTACCAAAGCTGCCGTCACCGACAACGTCATAGTGAATCTGCATACCATCTGGACGATTGAACAGAACTTGGACTTTAGCTCCAAGTCCGCCCGCCATCATGACAGCGCCGCCACCACCGCCGCCGTCGCCACAGGCCACGCAACTGGCAGGCACAACTTGGCCCGCCTCGGGGCCCATGGCACCGCCACTGTCCATACCAAGCACACCTGGTCCAGGTCCACCAACTCCTGGGCCTGGCTCAAGCAAACGCTGAGCGGGCGGCAGGTTGTGCCTGACCGGAGTGCAGCCTACAAAGCAGCCAAAGGCCACTGTAGCTAGCGTTAGGAAAACACGCATTTTCATGCTCAACCCCCTAATTATGGGCAAAACGTCCGGTTTCGAATCCGGCGTCCGCCGCCAATCGAAACGATCCTGAGTGAGTTTCAAACATTGCGAATCCCCGCCAATTGCTTGTCGAGCTGATTCACCTGGACTCCGATAACGCTCCGAGCCTAGAATCCGCGCCAGGCGAGCAGTCATGACTGCTCTGTGGCAAACGAAATTTCCGCGCAAGCGCAGTGTCCGTGGCTATATGTTCGGCCTTGCGTGCGCGTTTTCTTTGATAAATCCGGCATAACCCGACTATGTGGAGCAGATTATCCAACACAAATGCCAGCATTCAGCCCCGAATTGGGACGCGAGCTCAAGGCATCTTGAGAAGATTGCTGTTGGAATGGCTGCGGTTCCTAGCCGTACTTAGCCTCGATTGCGCAACAGTATTCCCATCGCAGCTGGTCGCCCAAGATGGCCAACCTGTTCCGCCCATACCTGTCGCTCGATCTCAGGAAGAAGTAGCGACGGTCATTTTGCAGCAAGCCATTATTCAAAGCGTGTGGGGACCGCCAGCGCACTGTGTGGTTCGGCAGTCGGTGCACGTTTTCGGCAAGGAGCTCACGGGGGTTGGTGAGTATGTCAGGGGAGGGCAGGGCAGCGGCAAACTCAAATTCAACCTGCGCATGCCGGCAGGCGATCAACTCAATACGCTGCTGCAGGTCAGCGATGGCCAGCGTTTGCTTTCTATCGAAGCCATCGGCGAGCGGCAACGTCGGTCTGAGGTCGATTTGGGCAAAGTTCGACCGCGTTTGATACTGACTAGCCAATCGCTGCGAGATCCGATCATAGCCATGTATTTAGCGATTGGCGGCCAAGCGGAAACGCTGAGGAAGGTCTACCAGCAGTACCATTGGGAGACTGTTCGCGAGGGCAAGCTAGGCGAAACGGATGTATGGTGGCTGGGCGGCAGAATACCGCCGAGCCCCAGAAGTGTGCGTTCGCAGGCGCAAGTGGACAATCAGCTGTTTGCGGAAAACAATTCAGGATTGTTGCCGACCAGCATTGAAATTGCGATTGGCAAGTCAGACACAGGCTTGCCTTTTTGGCTGTATCAGGTCGAACAGGGGCGGACATCTGCCGAACGTAGTCCCATCGATCGCGGCGTCAAACTGAGAATTGTCACCGAATGGGCGAGTCCAACCCCATTAGAAAACTCACAGCTCGAGCAGGCCCTGTTTGAGCCGCCCAGTAGCAATGAGCCTCTGTTTGACGAAACCGAACGCTACCTGCCACCTCCAGCGGCTGTGGCGTCAGTTCCGGCGGCAACCACGCAGCGGTAATACAGATGCCGGAAATCGTGTCGGGCGTACGAAGGAAATCGCCATCGCCATCGACTACTCCCCCCGCTGCCGCTTCCCGATTAGGCAGCCGTGAACTAGACTTTTACCTTTGGCATGTCCCGTTTTTCTAGTCGGAAACCTTCAAGTGATTAAGACTTTGGCTGTTGTGGGCGCTACCGGTGCGGTAGGCAAGATCGTACTCGATGAAATTGTCCGCCAGGGCTTGCAGTACGAAACGCTAAAACTGCTCGCGTCCAAACGATCTGCGGGTAGCACTGTCACCGTCGCTGGCAAGGAAATCACGGTAGAGTTGCTTGAGCCTAATGCATTTGTCGGTGTCGATGTAGTCATCGCCAGTACGCCAGATGAGGTTGCTGCCGAGTTTGTGCCGTGGGCAGTTGAAGCCGGTGCAATTGTGGTAGATGAAAGCGCCTACTTCCGCATGGACCCCAAGGTTCCTTTGGTGATTCCCGAAGTCAATGCTGAGGATATCGATCATCATCAGGGAATTATTGCGAGTCCAAATTGTAGCACGACGCAAATGGTCGTTGCGCTCAAGCCGCTTTACGATGCGGCTGGTTTGAAGAGAGTTATAGTCAGTACTTATCAGGCAGTAAGTGGTGCCGGGCTTGCTGCTCAGCTTGAGCTCCTTGAAAACACGCAAGCACGTTTGGATGGTAAACCTTTGTCTGCCAAAATGTTTCAGCACGATATCGCGTTGAACTTAATTCCACAGATCGGCTCGCACAAGCAAGACGGATTTACTTCCGAAGAAATGAAGATGGTTCGCGAGACTCACAAGATTTTAGGAGATAACTCGATAGCGATCAACGCAACCTGCGTTCGAGTGCCTGTGTTGGTGGGACATAGTGAATCCATCTATTGTGAAACTGCCGAGCCATTATCGCTGGAGCAGGTTAGGGATTTGTTCCGAAACGCGGCGGGCGTAACCTTGTTAGACGATCTCGAGAACAAACAATACCCGATGCCGCGCGATTGTGCTGAGAAACCAGATGTCTTCGTAGGACGCGTACGGAAAGATTTGAATCAGCCCTGCGGTATCAGTTTTTGGTGCGTGAGCGATAACTTGCGTAAGGGAGCGGCGACCAATGCAGTGCAGATTGGCAAGCTACTTTCCAGTAAATTTGCCAATGTTGCCAGTTGAACGGGACCGGGCTGCAACACAGGGGGGGACGCCAGGTTCCAATGAGCCATTGAACTTGGAGAATTCTAGCGAGCTGACGTCAGAGCCCGCAGCCGAGGGTAGTGCTTCGGTGCTGCGGTGCTTTCGTTTAACGTTAGCCTACGATGGTACGAATTATCATGGTTGGCAGCGACAGCCACGGCACTTGAGTGTGCAAGAAGTTGTCGATAATGCGCTCGGTGAGATAACCGGCGACCCCAATATTCGTACGCTTGCGAGCAGTCGTACCGACACGGGCGTACACGCGTTGGGACAGTCGGCCGTTTTTACTACGGCGGGTTGGCCAGCATCTGCAGATCGTATCCCCTTGGCCATCAACACCAAGTTACCGAACGATATTGCTGTTCGAGACGCGATCGAAGTCCCGTTGCGATTCAATCCGCTGCGCGCTAGCACAGGCAAACGCTACCGTTACCAGGTCTACTCTGCGCGCAAACCAGATCCGATTGGTGCGCGGACCCAGTGGTGGGTACCGCAGCGAATGAAGCTCGAGCCGATGTGTGCGGCTGCCGGCTTGTTGCTCGGTACTCACGATTTTGTGTCATTTCAAACCACAGGCAGCCCAAGGTCGAGCACAGTTCGTGAAGTTCGCGAGCTGGCTGTTTCGGCCAGCCAGCACATGGATGGAACACTATTCACCATTGAAGTCGAAGCAAACGGTTTTCTTTACAACATGGTCCGCAATATTGCAGGCACTTTGGTGCAAGTCGGTGTTGGAAGAAAAAAGCCGGAATGGGTTCTGGAAGTATTGGCCGCCAAGGACCGCAGGCAAGCCGGCCAAACAGCTCCCGCCTGCGGACTGTTTTTGCTCGAGGTGTTGTACTAGATGCGCATTGCTCACATCATTACTCGTATGATTATTGGTGGAGCCCAAGAGAATACGCTCTTTAATTGCCTGGACTTGACTAAAGACTTTCAGGACGATGTGTTGCTTATCACCGGACCGACGACTGGACCGGAGGGAAAATTACTCGATCAGGGAAGGGCAGGGGGCCTACGAATTCAAACGGTTGAATCTCTGCGGCGAGCCATTGATCCCTATCGAGACCTGCGGGCGTACCACGATTTGAAACGCGCTATACTGGATTTCCGACCGCAGGTCGTGCATACGCATAGTGCAAAAGGCGGATTCCTGGGTAGAGCGGCCGCATGGAGTCTGAAGGTCCCCATGATTGTTCACACAGTGCACGGTGCTCCCTTTCATCCTTACCAACGCGCGATCGCGAGAAAGCTGTTCATTGCACTCGAACGCTGGGCCGGACGTCGATGTCATCATTTAATCAGCGTTGCCGACGCGATGACTGATCTAATGGTCGAAGCCAAAGTCGCTCCCCGCGAGAAGTTTACCACCATCTACTCAGGAATGGATGTTGAGCCGTTCATCCATTGTGCCAAGTTCGCGAGCGAAGCCCGCAAGGAACTGGGACTCAACCCGCAAGATGTCGTGGTTGGAAAAATCGCCAGGCTGTTTCACTTAAAGGGACATGAGTACCTCATTGCCGCTGCCAAAGCCGTCGTGTCGTACAACGCGAACGTGCGTTTTCTACTTGTCGGCGATGGAGTTCTGCGCCCCGAATTCGAAAAGCAAATTGAGCAATTGGGCCTCAGAAACCATTTTCGCTTCACCGGTCTCGTACCTCCGGAACGAGTGCCTTACTACCTGAGCGCAATGGACATGTTGGTGCATACAAGCCTACGCGAGGGGCTTGCCCGCACGCTGCCGCAAGCCCTGATTGCAGGCAAACCCATCGTGAGTTACGACATCGATGGCGCGCGCGAAGTTGCTATTCCTGGCGAGACTGGGTTCCTGTTGCCGCCTAAGAGTATTGAGCCGCTCAGCCAGGCCATTCTTGCGTTGGCGGCAGATGCGTCTTTACGCGCGCGCATGGGGCAGGGCGGGGCGGTGCGATTCACGGAGCAGTTCAGGCACCAAAACATGACTCGCTTAATTCGCCAAGTCTACTGTCGTTCTAGCAACATCGCCCTATAGAATCATCGCAGTTTGACTTAGAATAGAGACACTGCCAACGCGCAGGGCGATGAACCACCGTGTTCTCAAACAATATTCTGAAAACAATATGCGGAAAACAGAGTAGCCGATGACGAAGATACGCGACTTTCTTGGGCCTTATCGACTTGCCAGACTCATTCGTTTGGGAAGCTCCTGCCAGGTTTGGGAAGCAATAGAAACGGATACCGGCCACCGCTACGCGCTGAAAGTGTTGCGCGAGGACTTTCGCCAGAATAAGCAGGAAGTGGCGTTTCTTAAAAGTGAGTTTGAGATTGCCAAGAGTTTGACTCACCCCAATATCATCAAAATGCATGACCTGGTGCTTACAGGAAATGCGCCTTTTTTGGTGTTGGAACTGTTCAGTGAATTGAATATGAAACAGGCTCTACGGCGAGGCCCCGAATCCATCGCGTACATGTTAAGCACGATTATCGAGGGATGTGTCGAAGGCTTGTACTACATGCACAGTCAGGGCTTTGTGCATTGCGATATCAAGCCGGATAATTTCTTGGTGAGTCGAGAGGGGGAGGTGAAGGTCATCGACTTTACGATCTCCCAAAAAATTCGGACAGGTTTTTCAAAGCTGTGGGGGGGGAAGTCGCGACACATCCAAGGCACGCGGAGCTATATGGCTCCCGAACAGATTCGTGGCAAATCGCTCGATCAACGTTCCGATATCTACAGTTTCGGCTGCGTGATGTTCGAGCTTGTCACCGGCAAGTTGCCATACACGGGTGAGAGTCCAAACGATCTTCTCAACAAACACATATCGGCATCGATTCCATCGCCATTGGTTGCCAATGAAAACGTCACCCCAGAGTTTGCGGCCATTATACGCTCGATGATGGCCAAGAAGCCCGAGGATCGCCCGCAGTCGATGTGGGAGTTATTGAAGACTATCCGCGTTACCAAGATCTTCAAGAAACAACCACGCATCCCAGATAAGAGTATCTTTGACGACTTTCCAACTTCCGGTCGCATTATGAATCAAGAAAAAGCCGACGCACCAACCGAGACGCCAAAGAAAAAAGACAAGTCAGAATAATTGAGTTGTTTGCTGATTCAAGATAGGCCATCAAATATCCAATACCAATAGCTTTGGAAACGAATCATGAATAAAACTCCCTCGGGCCCGGATTTCGAACAGCCCATGCTCGAGATAGAAGCCAAGATCCAGGAATTGCTGCAGCGCACGCCAGGCGATGAATCTGTTGAACAGGAGATCATTGCGTTGCGTCGGAAATGGAACGAAATTACGGCCAAGATTTACTCGAATTTATCGCCCTGGGAAACGGTTCAGGTTTCTCGCCACAAAGACCGACCTTATACACGCGATTACTTGAATCTGGCTTTCGATGAATTCGTTGAACTGCATGGTGACAAGCACTTTGGCGACGATCGCGCTGTTCTGACCGGATTTGCGAAGATAGATCAATTCAAAGTTATGGTCGTCGGACATCAGAAAGGACGCACCTATCGCGAACGCACGACATGCAACTTTGGCTGCGCACATCCCGAAGGCTATCGCAAAGCAATGAGCAAAATGCGGCTGGCTGAGAAGTACGGTATGCCCATCGTCTGTTTCATCGATACGCCCGGCGCCTATCCCGGAGTGGGCGCCGAGGAACGAGGCCAAGCTCAAGTAATTGCCGAGAGCATGTTTCAAATGAGCCAAATGCGCTGTCCCATCATTTGCGTCGTGATTGGTGAAGGTGGCTCTGGCGGTGCACTCGGAATCGGCGTTGGCGACCGAGTGGCGGTATTGCAGTTTGCCTACTATTCGGTTATCAGTCCGGAAGGTTGCGCCGGCATTCTTTGGAAAAGTCACCAACATGCTCCCAAAGCGGCGGATGCGCTGAGATTTACTTCCAGCCATCTGCAAGAGTTGGGTGTGGTGGATGACGTTATCGAAGAGCCCTTGGGAGGTGCGCACCGCGATCATCACAAGATGGCCGCCAGAATGAAGAGCTACCTTGTGCGCACACTCAGCGAGTTGCGTCACATTCCGCTCGAGCAATTGGTAGAGCAACGCTACGACAAATTCCGCCGGATGGGAGTCTTTCTAGACCCATCTCAACACGATCCACTCGAGTCCACCGTGTAGTGCCGTTAGTCCATAAATGGCCACAACAAATGGATTCAACAACTGGAATAAAGCCCCACAGCAACGTCCGATAATGTTTCTTATGTTCGGTTTGAGGTGGGGTTTTCCCTGGGAAATTCGCATTTCCGTGTTGGTCTGCGTCCCTGCTATCGCGGCAGCACATATCCCGGTTGCGGTACCGGTTGTTGAGCTTGTTGAAGCGAACCGGCCGGCCTCAGTCCACCGTTGATGCCGGGCTGTGTCCCAGGCTGCGAAATGGATTGATGGTTCGGAAGCGGCGGATAAATCTGCGGCGGCGCTGAGTTAGTAGTCGCTTGCGGGAATAGGCTGGCTGCATCGAGACTGCGGGGGTCGACGTTGCGAGGGTCTAGATTGGGCAAGTTGCCTGGCACGATGTCTGAGTTCCAGTCTGCTGGCCAATTGCCAGGAATCGCCGGAATTGTCGTATTTCCAGCGGCAGGCAGTAACTGAGGCATCGCATCGCGAAGCCCGTTTTGGAGGCTACTCTGAATGCCAGCAGGAATGTTCTCCAGCCCAGGAAGTCCTCCCGTTGTCGGCCATCCAAGATCGGTGGTTTCAACCGCTGCATTGTCAAAAGCGCCGCCGTTTTTTAATTTGTCATCCAAACGAGCCAAGTAGGGACCGACAACATCGTGAATTTCTTTCGGAAGAATGCCAATCCCGTTATCGAGTGCTTTCGCGATGTAATAGCCTGATCGCGAATGACAAATCGCCGCCTGTTGATTGGGGCCCAGGAGGCTGGTTGCGAACATGGTGATTAGTAGGCAGTACACCAGGCCCTTGGCAAACCCGAAAGCGGCTCCCAAGTGGCGATCAAACTCCTTTAAGCGAACTCGGTCGATCGTGCTGCTCAACAATCGGAATCCAACCCAGATCACAAATGAGCTACCGACGTAGAGAATCAACATGGCCAGGAACTGATTCCAGGGAGGCTTAGCTTGAATCATCTCAGCGACATCAAATCGAAAGCGGTAGGCAACTCCATAGCTGACAAGAATCGATGCCAACGATGCGACTTGCCATGCAAAGCCTTTAATGGCTCCGAAGATCGTTGCCATACCGATTACGATGAGCATGATGAGGTCGTATGCTTGCACGTTGCAATCCTCGTTAGAACTGAGCTTTATCTCAAAAACGGGGTCTTCATGGGCTTGGACCCGCTCCGGTAACAACCGAAACAACGGCATCCAAATTGCCTCCATGAATATAAAACTTCGCAGGAAGCAACGGCTTGCCGTCATCGCATGGGCTATGCGAGCGTGGACTCTATCAAAAGATTTTCCCTAGGCGAAGGCCGTTTCTCGATACGCCGCCAATTTCGTTGGCAAACGCACGTTGCTAGCTTGCTTTTTGGCCTTCTTCTGGCTGACTGATTTCGGTAGTGTGAGTCCCACTGAATGGTTCATTTCAGGGATAGAAAAAGTGGCAGACTTCAAGACACACATGACGGTCAGTACCGCAACCGGGGTTGTGCTGGCATTCGCCGGTTATCGCGCCGGGATTCCGGAAACGACCTGTATCTTGGCCGGCGGACTCTGCAGTGTGAGCGGCATGTTGCCGGATCTGGACAGCGACTCGGGGAGACCGCTGCGAGAGGCAACGACTCTCGGCGCTGCTGTCGTGCCCATGTTGATGGTCGAGCGTTTTCAGCGGTTGCAGTTGAGCCATGAACAGATGGTGTTGGCAGCCGCAGTGGTGTATTTTGCCATTCGTTTTTTTGTCGCAGAGCTGTTTCGACGCTATACGGTCCACCGCGGTATGTGGCACAGTGTGCCCGCAGCGGCCATTGCAGGAATGTTTGCATTCCTGGTTATGTCGTCCGAGGACATCAGCGTGCGAATGTTCAAAACTATCGCTGTAGTTATTGGCTTTCTCAGCCATCTGATATTGGACGAAATCTGGTCGGTAGACTTCCGGCGAGGGAAGTATTCGTTCAAGAGTTCATTTGGAACCGCGCTAAAACTATGGGGCAATAACTCTTGGGCGAACTATGTGACGTATGGTAAGTTGGCGCTCATTAGTTTTCTCGTCTATCAGGACGAAAGCCTAATGTCACGATTTGGCTTCGAACGACCGGATGTTCCTCACACTGCTCAACAATTATTTAACCTCCTGATGGAGCGGAGCGAGCAGTGGTTGCGATAACCTGAAGGGATCCTATCAGAATAGCTTCCGACTATCGAGCAGGATGGTCACCGGCCCATCATTGACGAGCGCCACCCGCATATCGGCTTGAAACCTCCCCTGCCCTACTTCGATTCCCGCATCCTTAACTCTCTGACAGTATCTAGCAAACAACTCGCGTGCCTCGGCTGGCGGTGAGGCGGTTGTAAAGCTAGGTCGCTTTCCACGACGAACATCTCCTAGTAGGGTGAATTGGCTGACTGCTAATATCTCCAAGCCAGAATCTTGCGTACTGAGATTCATCAGGCCGTTATCATCTTCGAACACGCGAAGGCCGACCGTTTTCGTAGCCAAGTAATTCACATCTTGTTCGGTGTCTCCTTTCTCTATTCCGACCAACACGAGCAGCCCTCGGCCAATCTGGGAAATCCGTTCGCCGTCGACGGTCACGCTCGCTTCGAGAACTCGCTGAACAACTGCTCGCACAGAATTACCTCCGTTGAAAAAAAGCTTTAAACTGAAAACAACGAGTCGACGGTTTCTCCAGTGGGGTTCCTATGTCTGACCATCGTTGGCCGTCGCAAAAACACTAGCAAAAACTAAGGTACCTTCTAAGGTTCCTACCATATAGTTGAAGGTTCCTATGTTAGAATTAGAGCACTGCAGAGTGGCCGTTTCGTAGTGGCCGATTCATTGTGGTGTTAAAAGTTTTTTCAGCTATGCCGTTTCACTTTACCTGTCCCTATTGTTTCAAGAAAACTTTGGTCGACGAGTCCGTCGCGGGCCAAAGTGGTCCGTGTGCCAATTGTGGGAAAACGATCAAGGTACCAGAGCCCCCGGCAAAACACGCTGATTCGATCAACCCCGTCGACAGTCGCTATATTCCGGCGGCATCGCAGAAATTAAACCGAAGGCTGACTGCATGGGTGCTTAAAGCTTGCGGGTTTGTTGTGGGTGTCATTGCATTCTCGGTGATGGCAATTTATTTTCTATGGCCGACACTCACTGGTTTGAAAGCGCGACGCGATAAGGTTGCCAGCCTAAACAACCTGCAGCGCATTGCTACGGCGCTAAACGAATATGCCGCAGTGCACGGTACCTACCCACCGCCAGTTGTTTTTGATGCTGCCGGCAAGCCCATGTATAGTTGGCGAGTCTTGATACTGGATCAATTGGGTGAGTCGACTGTAGCGGGACGCTTCCGTTACGATCTTCCCTGGGACGCGCCTGAGAATGTTCAGGCGTTAACATTGTGTCCCCAGGTATATATTGATCCGGGAGCTACCAGTCGCCAAACCGGGTCCGAATCTAACTACGTGTTGTTGACTGGAACCAACACCGTGTTTCCAGCCAGCGGCCCGCTAAGTCCCCGCGAGATTTCAGATGGGCGAGAGAACACAGTCCTAATTGTGGAAACCAAAAACAACATGGTGGAATGGACCAAACCATGGGACATTGACATCGCCAAACTGAATACAAAGATTGGTGCTAGCGGGCCCAACTCGATCGGTGGGAATCACGCAGGCGGTGCTGCCGTTGTATTTGTTGACGGCAGCTTAGGATGGTTGCCAGAGGACATCTCCCCTGCCCTGCTCCATGGACTAATTACGCCAGATGGAGGCGAACCAATCAGTGCCGCTGATTATCAGTTGCAGCAACTACGATAGCGCGACTGCAACTAAGATAGCGCGACTGGGGAGCATGGCTGGGGTGCCTCTATTCAGCAGTGCCACAGCCATGCGCAGCTCGTGACATCTTGAGGGCTCACTGCCCGAACTTGCGCATCTTTCCTTGCACGCGGTAGGGCAGTCCCTGAATTCGAATGAATCCTTCGGCATCATCTTGATTGTAGGTGCCGCCGGCTTCCATGGTTGCAATTCCTTCGTCGTACAAACTATTGGGACTGCTGCGTTCCACCACACTGATATTGCCCTTGTAGAGACGCAGCTTGACTTGCCCCGTAACGACTCGGTGAGATTGACGAATGAACGCCATCAGCGCCTCCATTTTGGCTGCATACCAGAAGCCATAGTAGACCATTTCAGCGACGATCGGCGATAGCGAGTTTCGCAAATGAACTAGATCGCGATCCAAGGTTAGCTGTTCGATATGAGAGGCTGCTTCGTACAATAGTGTCATCCCGGGAGCCTCGTAGACTCCCCTGCTCTTCATCCCCACAAAGCGATTCTCTACGATATCGATTCTTCCAACTCCGTTCCGCCCACCAATTTGGTTCAGTTGAGTGACGATCTCGAGTGCCGTGCAGCGTTTGCCGTTGACGCTGATCGGAATACCCGCCTCAAATCCTATGGAAACTTCCTCTGGTTGATCAGGAGCTTCAGCGGGGCTGCAGGTCATTGTGAAATCGACCAGGTCAACACCACACACATCGAGTTTCTCGAGCTCGCCCGCTTCATAACTTATGTGCAAGACATTCTCGTCTGAACTGTAGGGTTTTCGCGCAGTGGCTTTGACTGGAATGCCTTTGGACTCGCAGAACTCGATCATTTGAGTACGACCGGGAAACGTCTTGCGCCACTCCGCGGTACGCCAGGGAGCATAGACACGTATGTCTGGCCGCAGCGCCTCAGCAGCAAGCTGAAACCGACACTGATCGTTGCCCTTGCCGGTCGCTCCGTGGGCGTAGACTTCCGCTCCAACTTCGGCGGCAACATCCAATATCGCTTTTGAGATCAAAGGACGCGCGATGCTAGTCCCCAATAAATAGGGGCCCTCATACTTCGCCTGCCACATTAGGCACGGGAAGGCAAAGTCCCTACACAGTTCCTCGCGCGCGTCGATCATGCGTACGCTCTTAGCGCCGACATTGAGGGCTTTATCCTTAATGAGTTGTCGATCTTCTCCGGGTTGTCCAAGATCAACATACACTGCGTGGACTTCATATCCGCGATCGATTAACCAACCAAGCATGCAGGATGTGTCGAGCCCACCGGAATATGCCAACACGCAAACAGTCATAGCGCAAGAGCCTTCATTAGGTCAAGAAAGTGATTTAGTGATCGAACCTTAAAATTGTCACCAGCTATCAGGGAATTGACAACTAGTCTGTCAACTCCGCTCGTTTTCAAGTTAAGTTTGTTGATGCGACCCGCCCCTACCCTGCCCCGCTTTGAAACGCCTGGGAGCAGCGACTCCGTTGTTGATCTCTGCACAGCCCATTGACCCACAGGACGGATTCAATAGTCCGCGCTGCGGCCTTCAATGACTGACGCTACGCAGGTTAGTTGGGACTAGAGTAATCGCCAACAACCATATAGCCACCCCAAAAAAGTGGATGAAATCCACTGGTAAGTGCAGAGGCTTCCTTTCCTGCGGGCAATAGAGCGGGCTCTTCGGCAATTAAGAACTGCTCGGGCCACTGTGCCAAAATAGCTCTGCGATGTGCGTTCGATGGGCGCTCAAATTGCATTTCTTCGAGTTGTCGTTGTAGGAGCGTACTCGTGCTCCTGCCGCCCACGGGCCAGCGGCTGATGATTGCGGACTTGGTGCCGCTGAACAGCAGTGAACACACGGGGAGCAAGAGCTCATTGCCATTACTCATTTTTCCTTGCCCAATGCCAGGTTGAAGACCTGGCAACAAGACGCGAGCTGGAGACGTACAGGGTGTCTCAAGCCAAGAACCGAGCCTCGCCTGATGCGTTTTTCCAAAGGGGAGGACGGGGGTTTCCCATCCATTCGTGCTGTCGACGATCCCGGCAATCCATAGCTGATCGGTGCGCAGCTTCAACCAAGCAGCGGACGGAACAGTGACTTTTTGTGCGAGCGGAATGTCGTATGTATTAGGTACTGATTGAACAATCTGTTGCGACTGAGATTGGTTGGATTCAGGATCGATGGCAAAAAAATCACTCACAATGCCCACAGAGTCTTTCACCACTGGTGCGCTCGTAAATGCATAACTAATACTTCCAAGGTTCGGCACGTATGTTACTGCATGATGTACGATCCAGGGGCCGTTGTTTGCCAGACCACCAAGTGGCAGTAATTCGTAGGGAACATACCACAGATGGTCGTGAGGCGCTATGATGACTCGCCCGCAGTTTTCGACCAGCTTTTGCACTTCGGCCGGAAACAAGGTCGCGGAGAGTTGCGCTGCATGGTTTTTCCACGCAGCAGTGGCACTGGTCACTTCAGCTGGAGAGCTCGGCTTCCCATCTCGCACCAATCCAATTGTGGAGAGGAGTGCAGCTAGCTGCGACTGTATTCTCGAACTGTCACCAACCGTCCAAAAGCGAACCTGATCTTTGGTCAACGCAACCCCGAATACCTGCTGACTGCCCGAAACAAGTCCCAGCAATAGATCGCTGTCACTCATCAGTTGCTGTGTTTTGAGCAAGTCGAATCTAGGCGGCGCAAGCCGAGAAAACATACGACGCTGCAAACTCTGGAATGCCAACTGACTTTCATAATTTGCAGCCAACTCCTCGAGTTCAGCGTACGATTTCTTAGCTTCGGCTGTGAGTTTGCGTTCGTCGAGCGGCATGGCTGCCTGACGCAGTTGGTCGACTAACGCATTAATCCTCGCTAGCTGAGCGACCAGCATAGGAGCCCGCTGATGCAATGATTCTACATCCAGGCGCTCGACGGGCTGTAGTTCAGCGGGATTGCTTTTAGTACCGGTGCGCAATGCCAATAGCCGTCCGCCGAGTGGCAACGATTCATAGATTCGCTGTCTCTGAATTTGATCTAGCCGCTCGAGCAAGACTGCGCTTTCTGCATTGCGGGCGATGGCGAGTTCCAGCATGCGGACATAGGCCGGGCCCCGCGCCGTGGTGATTTCAGCCAGTGTCTTTAAGGGGTGCAGTTCCCAGTCGGTTGGACTCGGTTCGGCAATCGCATCTTGCAGAATTGCCTCTGCATCATTCGCAGTAATGGCTTTGGAAGCTAGCAGGTCCAGTGTCATCTGAGCCTGAAAGACGGACTCCAGTACGGCGCCGGATGCAGCTGTTCCCCGCATCATCTTCAACGCAGTATCCAAACTAGAAATGCCTGCCGTGCTACGGTTCTGACCAAAGGCATGCATGGCGTTCAAAAAACTCAAATGAGCTTGCATTCGAGGAAGGCTCACCTCTCGGCCTCGCAGCAACACTGCTGCCTGCTTCAATGACTTGTCGGCCAGCGCACTCTCATTGGCATAGATCGACAACTCTGCCGATCCCAAGAGAGCAGCAACCTGGACGCTACTACTCTTTTTATTGGCCCAGGACGCTACGCGCTGCAAAGGTTCCATCAACTCGATACGCTGCACCGCTGAAGCAGAGGCAGACAGATGATCTAATGCTTCGCTCACAGTATCCCATTGGTCAAAATAAGCCGCCAGCAGCGCTGCATCCTGAAAATTGACCATTGCTGCTTGATGATTCCTGTCGCGCGCATCGAGTTTTCCGAGCACTAGAAGTGCGAGCGAGGAAAGATAATAGTCGGATTGATTGCCAATCAATGTTCCGTCTCGCAACAGTTGCCGTGCATCGCCTGCCACAGGAGAAGAAAGGCTGCTTAGACCCTGTAGGATTCGCCATGAAGACAAGACCCAGGGAACTTGTTGCTTGGGAGGTTGCGCGAACAACGCGTCCAGCGGATCAGCTAAAGGCGAATGCTTGGCCATGGGACCGAGTGCTTCCCAACGCCGCATTAATGCGACACCCATCGTCCGCAATAACTCAGTGACGTCGAGTTGGGTGATCAGGCTTACCGGTGCAACAACCCCACCTTGGGGAGTGACTTGTGCCTGGGTGGGATCGATGGCAATTTGGTTTCCTGGCGGAACGTAAACGGTTCGCGTTGGGCGCGACTTGGTAAACCAGTTGATTCCCTTAGTAGATGGTTCCAGTTCCGTGAGTTGTTCGACTTGGATCTCTATTTGGTTGATCCAGCCTGGATTGGCTAGCGCAAGCATTAGCGCGCTATCGTATTGTTCGAGCGACAATGCCAAATTGCCTTGCTGATAATAGCATTCACCGAGCATAACCAAGGGTGGAATGCTATCAATCCATCGTTGCTCTCCGATGCGCCGCGAACGGGTGAGCGCAGCTTTGAAGCCCTCGGCTGCCTCGAGAGTTCTGCCAACGCGGAACAGCTCCCGCGCCACATAGTACTCCGCTCGCGGCAGTTCGCTGACCGGCTGGGCTTGCACTGAGCCGACAAATTGCAAACACATGCTAAAACAGAGGGCTGTTAAAGTTCGCAAGGCAGTCATAAGAAACTCGAATCGTTAGTTGGGACGTAGGTTCTCTGCCCATTTAGTTTAACCCCATTATGGATTCAAAAACCTAGTGTTCTCGCCTAAATCCGTCGAGTGTGCACCTGCAAGCAACTTTTCTTTGGGTAATTGATGTTTTGCAGTCATTTGAGTCTGACATCCAAGCGCGCAGTGCCGGCGATTTCGCGACAGCAACTGGTCTCGTGTATCTGGTTTTGCCAGTTTTGCAGCCGGCTGATTTCATCTGGCACGAAAAGCCAGCGGATTTGGTTCAACCTCCCAAGCGAGTTCGACCGATAGAATCGTTAGTTCTTACCGCAGGCTGATTCTGCGGCGGGGGTGATTAACACAATCGATGGATGTCGAGGAGATTCTGATGAGTGAGACCAAGAGTTCGAAGGCTTGGAAATATGCCTTCTTGGGCCTCGTATTGGCTGGAGGGCTTGCTCCATCGGTTGGTTGCCAGGTTTCAATTGCAGGCCAAACCTTGCCCAGTCCGTACTACTTGATGGACGATGTGCAGTATTTCCCTGCTGGGCCAGAGAACAAAATAGCCAACGAAACCGCTGCAATTAAGCAAGCTCGGGCAGATGCGATCCAAACTCGTCGCTAATCGAGACAATCTTAGGGGGAATCTGCGGCTTGCAATTCGGTCGATGAATTGCAAGCCCGAGATGTTACGCCCGGTCCATTGCAGCTTTGATAGCTGACCCCATGTCTGCGGGCGAGGGCGCGACGATGATACCCGCCGCTTCTAGGGCAGCCTGTTTTTCTTTGGCTGTACCTTTACCGCCGGAAATAATTGCTCCGGCGTGTCCCATGCGTTTTCCCGGAGGGGCCGTTGCGCCAGCAATGAAGGCCGCCACAGGTTTAGTCACGTGCTGCATTACGAACTCCGCGGCTTGCTCTTCTGCATCGCCGCCAATTTCGCCGATCATTAAGATGGCTTCAGTTTGATCATCGGCCTGGTAGAGTTTGAACAAGTCAATATAAGAAGTGCCAACGATGGGGTCGCCCCCGAGGCCAACGCACGTGGATTGTCCCAAGCCTAGGCTGCTGGTTTGCCAAACCGCTTCGTAGGTAAGCGTACCGCTGCGGCTGATGATGCCAATCTTGCCTGGATTGTGGATATAACCAGGCATAATTCCAATCTTGCATTCACCCGGGGTGATTAGGCCAGGACAATTGGGACCGATAAGCACGGAGTTACTAGCGCGCACTCGTCGATACACTTCGACCATATCCAGTACCGGTACGCCTTCGGTGATGGCAGCGATAACGCCAATTCCAGCATCGACAGCTTCTAAGATCGCGTCGGCTGCAAATGGGGGTGGCACGAAAATCATGGTGGCGTTTGCCCCCGTTTGTTTGACAGCCTCTTCAACTGTATCAAACACGGGAATATCCAGAACTTTTTGGCCACCTTTGCCTGGTGTCACACCTCCGACCATTTTCGTGCCGTACTCGGCGCAACCTTTGGTGTGGAAAGTGCCCGCGCTGCCAGTGATTCCCTGACAAATCACTCTAGTATCTTTATTGATCAGGATGCTCATTTTGGTTCAGTCGCGAGTAGTTGAATAATGGATAAATAGAAAACGCAGAGTAACACAGATGGAATTCGACTGCTGTTAGGCTCCGGCCGCAGCGGCGACAACTTTCTTGGCAGCGTCGGTCAAATTGTCTGCCGTAATCATGGCAAGCCCGCTTTCTGCGAGCATTTTCTTGCCTTCGTTGACTTCGGTACCTTCGAGCCGTACGACCAGTGGAATAGAGATACCGATCTGCTTGGACGCTTCGATGACCGCGGTAGCGATCGTAGTGCAGCGGGCGATTCCACCGAAAATGTTAATCAATACGGCCTTCACATTCTTATCTGACAGAATGATATTGAGCGCTTCCACAACTTGCTCTGTTGTCGCGCCGCCACCGACATCGAGAAAATTGGCAGGTTTTCCGCCGTGGTATTTGATGATATCCATGGTGGACATAGCTAGCCCAGCCCCGTTTACCAAGCAGCCGATCGTTCCATCTAGTTTTACGTACGAAAGGCCTGCATTCCCGGCGCGAACTTCGGCTGGTTCCTCTTCCGACAAATCGCGTAGCTCTTTCAAATCTGGGTGGCGGAACATGGCGTTATCGTCGAAAGTAACCTTGGCATCGAGAGCAATCATATCGCCCGATTTTGTAATCACGAGCGGGTTAATCTCAACCATCGAACAATCAAAGTCGACGTAGAAGCGGCACATGGCCTTCATGAATTTGTCGGCGGCCCGAGCAGCAGGTCCAGTGATATCGAGCTTCTTGCACAGCTTGCGCACCTGGTAGCTCTGCAGGCAGACAGCTGGATGAAAGTGCTCTCGCAGGATTTTCTCTGGAGTTTCGGCCGCGACGTGCTCAATTTCCATGCCGCCTTCGCTACTAACCATCAGCACAGGCATTGCCTGCGCACGATCCAGGACGATGCCCAGGTAGAGCTCGCGAGCGATATCGCAGCCCGCCTCGACAAAAACCTGATTGACTTGCGCTCCTTCCGCGCCAGTTTGAATCGTTACCAGATGATTTCCGAGCAGGTTTTGCGCGACTTGCGCGGCTTCGTCGGCCGACTTGACGAGCTGCACTCCGCGTTGTGTCGGAACCTCTTTTACTGTTCCCTTCCCTCGCCCGCCGGCGTGCACTTGGGCCTTGACTACGGCCACAGCCCCGCCGAGTTCTGTGTAGGCGGCGGCAGCTTCTGCAGCGGAGCGGGCTACACGGCCTTCCAATACAGATACGCCTGCGGCTCTAAAGAGTTGTTTCCCTTGGTACTCGTGAATCTTCATCTTGGCGCAGTCCGGTGAGGAATCCATCGCGAGTCGTTGGCGACATGCAGCTTGATAGCTCGCGAGAGTCAGAGGACAGATTATAAAGGCCAAGCAATTACTGAAAAGTAGCCCAGTGAGAGGCTAGTCCTGGAACTGGAGGTCATCGATTCCCAGTCGCTTCATTTTTTTGTAGAGTGTGGTGCGATTAATGCCGAGTTGGTCGGCCGTTAGATTGCGGCTGAATGAATTCGATCGAAGTACATCTAGAATGATTTGACGTTCGGGTTCTTCGAGAGCTTCTCTTAGGGTTTGCCCGCTGCAAATCGTAGACAGCCGTCTGGAAATAGCTCCACCTCCGGATAGGCTATGGGCCAATAGGCTAGGGGGCAACAGGTCGTTGCCGATCACAGGGGATTTCGTCAGCAGCACGGCGCGTTGCACCACGTTTTCCAGTTCTCGAATGTTACCGGGCCAGGCATAGCTCAGCATCGACTCCATGGCTTCGCCAGCGAAACCTTCGATCTCCTTGGGGACCTCCTGAAGTGTTTTTTGCAGGAAATGTTCAACCAACAGCGGAATGTCGGCGACGCGTTCGCGGAGGGCGGGCAATTCTAGATGGATTACATTGATCCGATAAAACAGATCTTGACGAAATCGCCCTTCAGCTACGGCCTTATCCAGGTCTTCGTTGGTCGCCAGAATACAACGTGTATCGACGGAAACGGTGTCGTTTCCGCCAACGGGCTCGAAGCGGAACTCTTGTAGAACTCGCAAGAGTTTGATTTGCATGGCTGTCGAGGCTGTGCCAATCTCATCAAGGAAGATCGTACCGGTATCGGCATGCTCGAATTTGCCGATTTTCGCATGGTTTGCGCCCGTAAATGCTCCAGCGGTATGTCCGAACAATTCGCTTTCAAGCAGGCTGTCTGGAAGCGCACCGCAGGCAACTTCGACAAATGGACGATCCTGCCGACGGCTTCGGCGATGTACGGCTCGCGCAATCATCGACTTGCCGGTTCCGTTTTCTCCGGTAATCAAGATGGTGGCTTTGGTATCTGCCACGCTGTCGATCACATCGAATATACGAAGCATGCGAGGATCGTGGCTGAGAATATGCTCTAGGCCAGAGCGTCGATCAAGCTCGCTCTTTAATCGTCGATTTTCCTCTGCCAAGCGATTTTGGTTTACTGCACGCTGCAATGTTGTTAGCAACTCTTGGTCAATAATGGGCTTGGTGAGCAGGTCGAAAGCGCCTGCCGCAACCGCCTCGGCTCCAGCATCCGGTCCAGCGTAACCCGTCATCATGACGACAGGCAATTCCGGCCGATGCTTTTTGCACCACTTCAGCAGAGCAAAGCCGTCGGGCCCTTCTAAACTGACATCGACCAAACAAAGATCGTGTGGTTGGCTCTCAAGAATGCGCTGTGCTCGTGCCACGTTGGGCGCGCAAGAAACTACAAAATCCTGATTGCCGATGCGCCTGTCGCCAACCCGCTGCTCACCAAGCCACTGTGCCATGGATTCCAACAGCCATTGGTCGTCATCAACTAGTAGGATTTTACAAGGAGTCATAGATATCGAGTGCTTTTTGCGTTAGTAATAATCTCTCTTGTATAACTAGGTTGAATAATGGGAGTTGGCAAATGCTCGCGTTGCAATTTTGCAACATCTATGGAAAAGTGCTGGTGGGAACCCAATTTGAGTCAACCAGGCTGCGAATAGTCCTGTTATAACACGCCCCCCCTCGGTGGCGGTTTGGCCGGCCGATTCTCCCTTTTTTCATTAAATTCTGCGGTTGCCGTATCGTTTTTTCGCTATACCTAAATAAATATAGGACTTAATTTCTCAGAGGTTCCCCCTGGCGAAGTAGTTGTGTTACTGTTGAGTAGGTAGAATGCTAGCAAATTCTGTGTGTCCCGACGCTCCTCAAAAGAAGGGATAAATCAAATGGGAATAAAGTTATTGGTAGTAGACGACCATGAGGTCGTGCGCAGCGGAATCGGTACCCTTCTTGAGGGCAGCGAAGTAGAAATTGTTGGCCTTTGCGGAACAGTAGAAGAGACGGTGTCGCTGACCAAGAGCGTGCGACCCGATGTGGTGCTGCTGGATGTTAGGCTGGGAAGCGAAGATGGCTTAACTGCACTCGAACAAATCCGCGCCGAGTCGCCTGAGGTCTCTGTGGTGATGATGTCTACCTACGACAACCCAACTTATGTGGCTCGTGCCATAGCGCTCGGTGCGACCGATTATGTCATGAAAGATTCATCCAGGTTGGATATTCTGGACGCGATTAAGCGGGCCGCGTCGCACGACCTGCCGACAGAAACCAGCATACTTCGTCGGATTCAGTCGACGATGGAGAAGCGTAAAGATCGCTCGGACTCAAAGGACGTACCGTTGACCAATCGCGAACTGCAGGTGCTACGGCATATTGCGCTGGGGCTCAGCAATAAAGAAATCGGTACTTCGCTGAACATCAGTGTTGAAACCGTGAAAGAGCATGTTCAAAACATTTTGCGAAAATTGGATTCGACAGATCGTACTGCCGCCGCCGTGTGGGCTGTGAAGAGTGGTTTGATCGGTCCCTAGATAGTCGATCTTGCAGTACGCGCCTTGTGGTCAGCACTCAACTCTTCAACAAAAAAAGCTGCTAACAGTTTTCTGTCAGCAGCCTCTAAAGCACCGATCGTGTGGGGCAAGCACTTAGTCCCACCACCACTGATTAGAATCCAAGGTGGGCACTTTGATTTGTTCTTGTGCGCTCTTGATCTCACCACTGGTATCCATTTTGACGTTCTCGGATTCCAGTGCATGTCGAACCTGAAGATTGACGCCACCACCGATGGGCATTACCAGGTTGCTGCCTTTCATCACTGCGTTAATTGCTGTTTCGACTTGGCGTGGAGCGGCAAGCACAGCCACAGGCAGCTTGGTTTCGTCGGCGAAGATGCCTAAGTCCCACTGCGATTGTTGATAATAGCCGCGGTCCTGAATAAACGCGGCCGCTATTGTCAAGTCGACCAAATTTCGCAATTGACTGTAGACCGCACTATTCTCCGAAATCTGCCGAAACTTTTTGGTAAAGTCTGTTGTAAAGGCACGGCTGGCAGGATTCATTTTTTTGCCAGAAACCTTACGCGTGCCGTCGCTGTTCACTAGTTCATCTTCGCCAACCAGCTTCACGCCCTGGCCAACCATTTTCATCGCCAGCCCATCTTCGCTGACTGCGATCGCTTCGTAATCCGCTACGAAGAACCAACGCACCAGAGAATTCGATGAAGACATAGCTGCTGTCAGCTTCGAGATATAATTGACCATCGGGACCGGTGTCGCTTCCAAACCGATGCCGATCAGCTTCATACGATAGTCGGCTTCGGTCAGCACGTGAGCGAAATGAGTGCCGGCAGGAATTCCCTTGATGGTAACCTCATTCAAGCCAAGCGATTGGCGGAGGCTGTTGACGATGAAGGGTACGTTCGCAGCTGAGCCGAATTTGCCACCGAAGCTCTTCAGGGTCTCTTGCATGCGAGCCAAACCTTCTTGGGTCGGATCGATGGAAACGCTGATGGTGTTTGTCTTATCACCGTTGGGCGCATAAGCTCGAAGCGCCACAATCAAATCGTCTAACAGCAAACATGGCTTGCCAGTTTCCACACCGACGACCCGTCCCACTGCATCCTGAGCAAAGCCCTCGGCTGGGCCAGCAATCACAATGTCCCCCGACTCGGGATAGAAGAAGACATATTCAAGTCGCGTTAGTCCGGCCAACGCAACCATTTCTGCGGTAGGCTTCCCGCCCTCGTTTGCCTGCTTGGCGACAGCAGCCTCAAGTCGATTTAGCGAAATCTTGCGCAGCTTGCTTGGATTTGCCAATTGCTGAGGCAACGCACGCTTGGCAGCCATCAGGCGTTGCATGGTTACGCGAGGGTCTGAATACATCGTCCGCAAAACACCTTGGGGATCGATCTCGACACCGGCGGCCCCATTGGCACCCGTGTTGGTAGTACCCGTTGTACCTGTCGTGCCGGTCGTACCTGTCGTACCGGTAGTGCCCGTCGTTCCGGTAGTTTGTGCAATCGATTGGGTTAGATGGCCAGTGCTGGCAACAAGTAAAAGAGCTAGCGCTGCAACGCGAATTCCCGCTATTGAAAGGCGACGCATTGGTTATTTTGCCTTAGATCGAAAAGTGCTGGTCCGAAAAGCGCGAGCAAAGTGCGCCAGTAGATACTCTGAGGTTAATTGCTTTGAGCCGCGAACGCAACAAACTAGGCAAGTTTGCGGCGCGACAAACGTAATTTTACCGTCAATTTTCGGGGCGGCCACGCCGAGAACCGCCCCCCTGTTTGGGCTTGGGAGGGGAAATCATGAGTCGATGGCTGCCGTTTCCCAACAAATCATCGAGACGCCCTCGCAGCTCGGCGGTGATCGCCACTTTGTGACGGCGACTCTTCAATTGCACGGTGTCGCCAGAGGAAAGTCGTAGGGCAACTAGAACCTCCATCCCACCTGGATAGCCGCGTAAAACTTCGTGCAGGCCGGCCAGCAGTTCCTCTGCGTGTCGATCCTGATCCACGTGTATGCGCAAACCCGCCGTAAAGCGCTCCTCTGCTTCTTCGATCGGAATGATTTCATTGGCCAATAGGTTCAAGTCGTCGGCTCCATCGCGTTTGTCGACGGTGGCACGCATGATCACCACAGCCTCCGGTTGAATCAGGTGTCCGATTTTTTCGTAACCGTCTGGCCAACAAATGCACCGCACCGCTCCTTGCACATCTTCAAGGTCGAAATTTGCATACTTGCTGGGTGCGCCGGGTTTGGGGTTTTTGGTGTTGGCTAGTTTGATTGACGAGATCATTCCCCCCACGATGACTTCTTGGCGATTCTTGACTTCTTTTAATTGATGGGTCTCGTGCGAGCAGAAAGTCGCCAACAGCGACTGGTACTCTTCGAGCGGATGGGAGGAAAGGTACATTCCGAGAACTTCCTTTTCCATCAACAACTTGGCTTTCTCGGGGAACTCCTCCATTTCGGGCAAATTGTTGGCTGACTTTTGTGTTTCAGCTTCTGTGCTCTCTTCGCCGAACAAGTTCATTTGTCCACTGCGGCGATCGGCGTGGGCGGCCATCCCAGACTGGATAGCTTTTTCTACGGCAGCCATCAATTGCGATCTCTTGTCGCCCATGGAATCGAATGCGCCGGCTTTAATCAACGTTTCGATGGCAGCTCGGTTGCAGGCGCTCGATTCGATGCGTTCGCAAAACTCAAAAATATTTTTGAAGGGGCCAGCTTTCTTTCTTTCTGCAGAAATAGCCTCAGCCGCTCCGCCACCGCAGCCCTTGATTGCCGAGAGTGCAAAGAAGATTTTATTGTCTTGCACGGCAAAATCGACATCGGAGGAATTTACATCGGGATTGACGACTACTATTCCCATTCGCGCGCAGTCCTCGATGTGTTCGATGAGCGAGTCCTTGCGTTTGAAATTGCGTCCCGGAATGTCGCCGGACAGCAGGGCTGCCATGAATTCGACTGGGAAGTGCGCTTTCAAATAGGCGGTTTGATAGGCGAGCAAAGCGTAGGCAGTAGAGTGACTTTTATTGAATCCATAACCCGCGAATTTGAGAATCATCTCCCACATTTCTTGGGCTTGTTTGGCGCTCAGTCCCTTTTCCGTTGCCCCCTCGATGAACTTGGATTCGTTCTGCGCGATGATCGCTTCTTTTTTCTTGCTAATCGCTTTGATGCACGTGTACGCGCTGGCGAGCTCGATGCCTCCGAGCCGATTCAGGATGCGCATGACTTGCTCCTGATAGACCATGACGCCGTTGGTCTCCTCCAGGATCTCTTTGAGTACTTGATGCAGGTAGACGGCTTCTTTGCGACCATGCTTGACGGCCACGTAGTCGTCGACCATTCCGCCCTCCAGGGGACCGGGGCGGTAGAGAGCATTGGTTGCAATAATGTCGCGGAAGTGGTCCGGTTTCATCCGCTGGAGCAGGTCGCGAATTCCGCCGCTCTCAAGCTGAAAGACGCCCTTGGTTTCGCCGCGTTGCAGCAGCGCGAAGGTGGCTTTGTCATCCAGCGGAATGCGCAGCAAATCGAGATGCTCGCCGGTTGTCTGATGGATGATCTCCACTGCTTTCGAGAGAATGGTCAGGTTTCTCAGGCCGAGAAAGTCCATTTTGAGCAGGCCGGCCTCCTCGACGTCTCCCATCGACCATTGAGTGATAATGTCCGTCTTTCCCGACACTCGTCCCAACGGCACGTAGTCGGTCAATGGCTTGTCTGCGATGACAACCGCCGCCGCGTGTGTGCCGACATTGCGGGCGTTACCTTCGAGTTTCATGGCGATGTCGAGCAGCTCTCGAACCTCCGAATCGCCATCGTAGGTCTTCTTCAGATCGATGTTCTTTTCAAGAGCTTTCTTGATGGTGATTTTTAGTTCGTCGGGTACCATTTCCGTGATTTGATTGACGCGCATCAGCGGAATTCCCAGTGCGCGTCCGACATCCTTGATGGCTGCCTTGGCCGCCATGGTACCGAACGTACCAATCTGGGCGACGTTCGCCTCGCCATACTTTTCGCGAACATACTGGATGATTTCAGATCGTCTGTCTTTACAGAAATCGATATCAATATCAGGGGCTTCAAGGCGATTTTCATCCAAGAATCGCTCGAACAGCAAATCGTACTTAATCGGACAAACGTGACTCAGATAGGTTGCATAACATACGATTGCACCAACACCACTGCCTCTGGCTGTATTGGGTACGCCCTGCTCACGCGAGTGGCGTACGAAGTCCCAAACAATTAGAAAGTAGTTTGCAAACCCCAGTCGCTTGATCACGCCCAGTTCTCGATCAAGTCGAGCTTGAACGATCTCTGACAGTTCACCGCCGGGTAGCATCTCCTCATTGTCGCTATAACGATCTTTCAGGCCCAGGATACAGACCTCTCGCAAGTACTCGTCGGGATCCTTCTTCTCCGGCGGCAGCGGATAGACCGGGAAGTGTCTTTTCCCCAGCTCAAGATCAATGTCGACCGTATCTGCTATTTCTTGGCTTCGCGCAACTGCATCCTCCAAGCCGACGAAATTCGCATACATTTCGGCAGGAGAGCGGAGATAGAATTGGTCGCCCTCCATTTTCATCCGTGCAGAATCCGTGCGGAACTTGCCGGTGTTAATACACAACAGTACGTCTTGAATCTCCGCATCTTCGCGATCCGCATAGTGTGCGTCGCTGGTTGCCACGATCGGCAAGCCGATCTTTTGGGCAATAGCCACGGCCCCTTGCAGCTGGCTCTTTTGGATGGGCAAATTATTGTTCATGACTTCGATGAAATAGCGATCTCCAAAGACACCATGGAACCACTGTGCAATTTCTATGGCGTCTCTTTCAGACTTGGCGGTGTCTTGATTGTTGAGTATCGCTCGCGAAAACTCGCTCGAAACGCAACCGCTCAGGCAAATGATGCCTTCGTTCAGTTCGGCAAGAAGTTCTCGATCGATGCGCGGCTTGAAATAAAAACCTTCCAACGAAGCTTTGGATGCGAGCTTGATTAGGTTCTTAAAACCAATACGGTTCTTAGCTAACAGAGTCAAATGATAAGACGCATCTTTAGAACTTGTTGCGTCTCCCCTGGTGAAGCGACTCTTTGGGGCAACGTAAGCTTCGTAGCCAATAATCGGATTGATCCCCGCTTCTTTGGCTTTCTTGTAAAATTCCAACGCACCATGCAGATTGCCGTGGTCCGTCAGAGCTAACGCATTCATGCCATGAGTCTTGGCGCGGTTGATTAGTTTACCAATGGAGCTTGCTCCATCGAGCAAGCTATAGTGACTATGACAGTGCAGGTGGACAAAGCTTCCGCTCATGACTAACGAACCATCCTAAAGTGTTTGTTTCCATCTCGACCCGGTCGGGGTAGGTCTGTCTCAGGTCACTTGAAGCATAGCCATTGCGCTCGTGAAGGGAATAGGAGAGGTCCGTTTGTTCAGTCCATACCAATTTTAGGGCCTCCCGTTTGCACAAGTTCCTAAAACTATGCCGCCCATTAATGCAAAATGGGAAAGACGTGCGAATTCAGAAGATCCTAGAGTCTTGGATTGTTTCTCTTTCAGAAGCCGCAATCATGAACGAAATCTCTAAACCTGAGGAAGAAAGGCTCTCCCGTCCGGAGCTCGCACGCCGCATCTTGGTCGCGCTCTTCCTGTTCGCAGTTATGGTCGTGGTTGTCGTCGATACGGCACCTCCCATGCTGCCTGGAGCGAGCGAGGCAAAAGCAATGTTGCACCCGTTGCTGAATTATAGTGGCCTATGGCAGGGACGCTGGACGCTGTTCGCACCCAACCCAAAAATCAACAATAGCTGGATTTCCGCCGATGTTTACCAGCCGGATGGGCAGCTAAAAGAGACGTGGAATTCAACCTATTGGCCTGAAACAGAGGGCTGGGAGAGATTCCTGGGCTTTCGACATATCAACTACAACAACCGAATTCACACAATCGACAAATCGGCAGCCGACGACTTGGCCGACTATCTCTCAAGGAAATTGATTTCGCCAGAAGTGACTCCGAAACTTCGCGTCGAATTGGGAGCGGCAAGCTCGCCGACTCATTCAAGCGGAGGGAAGGTTGTGGTGGAAAATCCATGGCGAATCGTGTTGTCTCGCAGCGAACTGAATATCAGTTTGCCGGATGATGGCACGCTTCCGCCGCGAGAGGAAACACTGTGGCTGTCATCTAGCGAGAACCTGACGACGCGAGAGTACCAGCCGTGATGCATCTCATGAGGCAAGCAATCCAAGGTGTCGATCGCTGGCTCTTCGCTTCCTGCGCTCCGATTATGTGCAGCGTGCTGAGAATTGCCTACGCTTCCATGCTGTTGATCTACATTGGCATGTGGCTTCGGGAAGCTGAGTTCTGGTTTTCAGATACTGGCGTATTGCGTGCGCAGACAATGAATCAGATCAACTCTGGCGGCTACGCCTCATTACTTTTTTGGCTTCCAACAGATTCCGCGACCGTCAGGCTATTATTAATTGTGCTGTGGATGAATGCACTACTACTGTTGCTGGGGTGTTGGTCTAAGTTTCAAATCATCTGCATTTTCGTGGGGCTCGTTTCGTTCCAACATCGCAATACGCTCATCTGCGATGGCCAAGATGTACTCGTGAGACTTCTGGCGTTCTACATGATCTTTCTCCCGCTCGATTATGCTTGGTCGCTGGGAAGAAAGCTTGCAAAAAAGCCTAGGGTCGTCTCCGAAAGGGCGGATCGACGTTCCGCCTGGGGACTGCGCCTCATTCAATTTCAACTGACTGTGATCTATGTGTCGACTGCCTGGGAGAAGCTGCAGGGCATTTCTTGGCGCGACGGTACAGCACTGTTCTATGTTGCCAGAATGGACGATCTGTTTGGGAGATTTTGGATCCCCGATTTTCTGTTTGAGACTCCGGAGATCCTCCACGCGATGACTTGGAGCGTGATAGCGTTCGAAGGGCTGTTGCCATTATTCCTGTGGATTCCGCGAACGCGGCCGGTCGCGGTGGCTCTGGGTATTTTATTCCATTTGTCCATCGAGTATGCCATGCATATTTTTCTGTTTGAGTGGTTCATGATTATCAGCTTGCTGTCTTTCGTCGGCAGCAACAGGCCCACGCTTCCCCGCACGACCTCGAACATGCATGCGGCTCCAGCAACTAACTGACCAACGAACAAGCCCGAACTCTTTCGGTAGAACCTGGCTCTTTTTGCAGCGTGGCCACGAGTGCCGTAGCCACCTGTCGCCAGACGGTGGAACTGACATGGCCGCGCGCCAGGTCACCGCTGGCTACGGATGGCTATCAAGTACCACCAGACCATGGACGCACAGCTGGCTAGCTTGGCAGCGGGCAGTTTTCTTTCGTAACCGTTTGCGCCCGTTCGGCCTTGAACAGGAGGCAGATCGTCTGCGTTTGTTGTCGATGAGTGCCGACAGCTCGCAGCTTGCTTGAACCTCAAAAACCATCTTTCCAACTCAAAATTCGCAACTTCAAAAATCGGGAAGTACCCTCAGAGGCGACGAACTACTAGACTCGCGAAATTTGTTGCGTTCGGGAATAGGATCCTCGGTACGAGTGTCTTTGTTTGCAGAATATCGGTTCGCAATCGCTGAGTTTTTTGCCGGAGGCATCGAGATGTGTAAGGCCAGTTCTATCGAGTTGAAGCGATTTCGGTCCCAGGTTTCAGCGTTGATTGTCTCCAGCATACTCCTTACCAACGGCTGTGGACGAGCGACAACGGCAGGCAAGTTTTCGGAAGTTCATACTACGGAAACAGAACCTCGCTCTACAGTTCAGCAAATGAATAGCGAAGAATACGCGGCTCTCGTCGAGAATTCGTTTTCCACAGCGATTGTGGAACCTCAGTCGACATTTGCGATCGATGTTGACACCGCTTCGTATTCCAACCTACGCCGGCTGATTCAATCGGGCACGCTGCCACCAGTCGGCGCTCACGGTGAATCTAAGGTACAAACAACCAAGTGCATCGGAGAGTAGCGAGTTTCAAGTGCGATTGGCATGTGAGGGTATCTCGCAGCAGCCCTCACCTGATTTTCAATTCGCGTCCGCAGTGGCAGCTTTCGGATTGCTACTCCGGCAAAGCGACTTTGCCGGAGAGGCAAGTTGGGATTGGGTGGTGGATACGGCTCAGGCCAATCTGGGTGAGGATCGAGCGGGGTTACGCGGTGAATTTGTGCAACTCGCCAAATCGGCTCGGAGGATTAAAGAGTCTTTCTAGCTTTCCTCTTGGCAGGAAGCACCCAGGCGGAATGCGCTGGCTACGTCGAGGCTACGTCGAGGTTGCGTCGAGGTTGCGTCGAGGTTGCGTCGCTGATGGGGACACGGTAGACGAGCGAAATTGTGCGGGACGTTAGACGTAACAGTGAGCGGCAGTTCAGGCTACTCCAGCATCACGTGCGCAGGCAGGTTCCCAGTGCGTCGGCCGCAACAAGCACAGCGCAGTTGAGGCAAAATATTCCAGCGTACTAAATTGTCGGCGGGTTTCACGCTGCGTCTGCTGTTTTCCCTATGCGAACATAGCTCGTGCAGCGGCTGGGACTCAATCGACCTCGAACATCGTGCGAAACGGTACTGAGGCTCTACCTCAACTGCGCTGCGCCTGTTGCGCCCTACTGGGCCAATCGAAGTTGTGGGGTTTTCAAATTGGCTGTTGCAGTTAAGGAAACGCTCGCGCGGGATGGTTAGTCACAACAGTCGCGGTGGCGATCGGCGGTAATTCCAAGAAAGTGGCAGAGAGAAAGGTAAGAATTTATGTGAAGTGTGAGAGTTCATACAGAGACTAGGTGAACAGCTTGATAGACTTTGAAGTGTTCAGGCTGCTTAGTTCACAGCCTTAGTTCACAGCCACTCCCTTTTCACCATTCATGATTGGATTAATCGCTGCCTGCCCTGCCCTGCACCGTATCTCTCATTCTGCAACTCGATGCTCTCGCGGCTGGGCGGTTCGATAGCGCAGCACCAATGGATGCCCGCCGAGAGTAACGCCTCAAATTGACTGTTGTCGAAATCCTCAGGATGGCCGAGCGAGGTGTAAAACGACCTCCCGCCATCGCTTCGCACAAAGGTCCATGCCATCGGCTCCGGTTTTTGATTTGGAATTCCGCCCTCCAACAGTACATGCGTTCCAGGCAACACAGGGTTTGTTTTGTAAAGCGAAACAGCGGGTAGAAAGGTTTCGTCTAGGCTTGCCGCGTCTAAGATCGGATGTTGTTTTGCGTGCTCTGAAATATGTACCGTCGATTTCAGTTCGTTACCGTAGTGATTCGTGTAACTGCCTCCCCAGACTTCCGCGTCAAATTCGGGCCATGTTGCTAGACCCTCGGCGGGCTCTTTATTGCGCAGCGAAAACGCATGGCTCGCAGTGCGAATTCCGATCATTGGCTTTCCGGATGCGACGAATGCTTTCAGCAGATCCAGGTCAGGCGGAGGCAGCGGCCGACGACGAACGCTCACGAGCACAGCGTCAGCGTGCTTAACTTCCTCGATGCCAATTATTTTATGGGGCTCAGATGAGCTACCAAAAGCAAAGTTAACCGAGAATCTTTGGCTGAGGTGTTTTGCGGCAAAGTTGGGCAGGGTCTGCTCTGTCAGGTATTCGTCTTCAGCAATGAGCATAACCAGGCGCGGGCGGTTATCTGCAGCAAAGCGAAATTCGCTTCCTCCCAAAACTTGATGGCTGCCAATCGTCGGGCATACGTAGCGCTCGATATGGCTAATAATCAAATCGGTTCCGGTGAAATGGTTGGCAAAGGGCCACGCGCCAGGATCTACCATCGTGTCGGTCAGGTCGCGCGCCAAAACCACGTTTTTGCTGGCGGCAGACAAGCGGCGCAGACCGAACGGTCTACCGAGAACGCACATATTAGTGTGTACGCCAACCAGAATTACGTTGTCGATCTTTTTTTCCTGGAGGATGCTCCAGATTTCTGTACCACTATCGCTGATGTAGTCGTGTCGATCGTCGATTGCAATCGCTGAACACTGTGCCAGCCACGGCGCTTTGGGGTTTCTGCCCATGGCTGCGAGTCGCTCGGCCCAGAGGCGATGGTCTTCGGGGTCGTCGTCTTCACCGCCAGCGGATTGATCTATCGGATAAGCGGCTGCTTCTTCGCTGGGTATCTGATCGCACCAGGTGCTAATATCCGGCGGAAAGGAAAGTGCAGGCGTCGTGGATAGGGCTCGATGTCGCGCGGGATGATTGGCATAGTGAGCCATGCAGCTACTGGGAGCGTGGATGATCGTGGCTCCTTTGCTGCGCAGCGTCTTGGCGAACAGATCGATACGCGGTGCCAGCTCGCTTACTCGGCGAACGGCGTTTACACAATGATGCGAGTCCCACATGTCGCAAATTATCACAGCAGTCTCGGCTGGCTGCCACAGTTCCTCGCGCGTGATGCGGTGGAACCTGGAAACGCCTTCCGCGACAGGTTCCTGGTAGCGCAGCTCCAGAGACAGTGTCTGTCCTCCAGCCAGGGGGCTGAGGTATAAGAGGGCTACGATAACAAGCGGCGTGGTTCGCATGCTGGACACAGTAGGTCTCCGTAATGAGGGTGGGAGACCTGATCCTAGCATGGTTCGCGGTATTATTCGAGCAGCGAAAACGAAAATGGTTCGGGCACCCAGGGGAAGTTTCTTCCGCTTTCTTCCGTGCTCGGCAGCCAACCTACTGGCATTCCAAACGCAGAGTATCGCCAACATTTTCCTTTGTAACGTTTGACGGTCCTAACCGCTCCCTAGCTGACAGGCTGTTCGAAGTTGAACTGCCAATTGATTGGTTTTGTCTTGATGTGGCCTAGGCCACGCGGAAGGAAGATTGTGATGACACGAACACTAGTATTGGGCGTCGCGGTTTTAGCATGTTTAGCCTCGAGTGGTTTTGGACAAACCAAAACGGAGGTTGTACAAGCCGACATGCTATGTTGCGGACAAACCGCGAGCGAAGATGAGACGATAGCGCAGCTGCTACTGGAGACGCAACGGAATCTCCAAAATATTTTGGCGCAGAGTACGACAGCGAGACGCTTGCCGGCGGGGGACTATTATATATCGATGAGCCCAGAGGGTTATGAGTTTCGCGCTTGGGTTTCCCCCGAGGGTCTAGTCGATGGCTGGTACGTTGCCGACTTGGACGGCGTCCCGATTGCCTTGATAAGCAATCCTGGTGGGTTAGGTGACAAAATTAGTTACTGCACTGCGAAACTTTGCAGAGACCTTTCTAGCTGTGCCAACTTAAGTGGCAGGCCCAATCGCTATCAGCTCTGTATTAACGGCGCGTGGGATGCATTTTTCAGTTGTCTGGCCGGTACCAGCGGCGGCGTAGTGTTGCGCTAGGCGTCCGTGGTTTGAGGGATTGCCCCAGCGACCGCCCAGCTTAATTTAATGAGAGCGAGCAGGTATCAGCGTTTAGCCTCTCGCTGCGGCCGATCTTCCATGACGTCTTCGCTCAGATTCCTTTAGGCTGATTTTTCGCAAGCGAATCGAATGCGGCGTGATTTCTACCAGTTCATCATCTTCGATGTACTCGAGCGCCGATTCCAGCGACAGCATCCGCGGTGGTTTGAGGATCACATTCTCGTCAGAACCCGCCGCGCGAATGTTGGTCAACTTTTTCTCGCGGCATGGATTCACTACCATGTCGCTCTCTCGCGCATTCTCGCCGACGATCATGCCTTCATAAATTTCGTCCCCAGGTGCAACGAATAGATCGCTACGGTCCTGCAAGCCAAACAGTGCGAACGGAATAGCTTTTCCGCTAACCATGGAGACCAGAACACCGTTGGAACGCGATGGAACTTCGCCTTCGCGGAGCTTATAACCATTAAAACGATGGTGGATCACTGCCGTACCCTGGGTCGCGTTGAGCAGCCGCGTTCGGAGTCCAATCAGGCCGCGCGCGGGAATCTCGAATTTCAACAGGCAATAACTTCCGCGCGGCATCATTTCGTCCAACGTGCCACGACGCAATCCGACCAACTCCATCACCGGCCCAACTTTTTCTTGTGGAACCTCCACATTCAGCGTTTCGAATGGCTCGTGCATCTTGCCATTGATTTCGCGGAGCACCACTCGCGGCTTGCCAACTGAAAGTTCGAAGCCCTCGCGCCGCATGTTTTCAATCAGCACCGCCAGGTGCAACACGCCGCGTCCCCGCACGGCATACGCCTCGGCGCCTTCAACGGAAGCCATCCGCAACGCTACATTTCTCTCGAGTTCCTTTTCGAGGCGGCTGCGCAATTGTCGATTGGTTACGAACTTGCCTTCTTTACCAACCAGCGGAGAGCTGTTAATGCTAAAAACCATTTCGAGCGTAGGTTCGTCGACCATTAAACGAGGCAGCGGTCGCAAATCGCCTCGCGAGCAAATTGTGTCGCCGATTTCGACGTCTTCGAGTCCCACAACCGCAGCAATCTCTCCTGCGGAAGCTTCTTGCACCTCGGTGCGACCTAGACGATCAAAAATCGAAACCGATGCGATCTGCGCTTGGACCATTCGATCGCCGGATTTAGCCAAATCGATCGACTGCCCCGCTTTCAGTTTGCCGGCTTGAATTCGACCAACACCGATTCGTCCCACGTACTCAGACCAGTCCAAATTGGTTACCAGCATTTGCAGCGGTGCATCGGGTTCAACTTCAGGGCCGGGTATCTTCTCTAGGACTAGGTCAAGCAGCGGCTCCATAGAGTTTCCGCGTACGGCTGGGTCATGCGTGGCATAGCCTTCCTTGGCGGAAGTGAAGATGTAATCGAAGGCATCCATGTAGCCCTCACCACCCAGATCCACCAGCAATTCCAACGCTTCGTCGACAACATCTAGCGATCGAGCATCGGGGCGGTCAATTTTATTAATGACAACAATTGGCCGAACCCCTGCTTCGAGCGCTTTTGAAAGCACGAATCGTGTTTGAGGCATCGGACCCTCGGCCGCATCCATTAGCACGAGAGCACCATCAGCCATGCGAACCACGCGCTCGACTTCACCGCCAAAATCCGCGTGGCCGGGTGTGTCGATAATGTTGATTTTTATACCCTTGTACTGAAGGGCAATGTTCTTGCTAAGGATTGTGATCCCACGTTCGCGTTCGATATCGTTGCTATCAAGGATCTGATGGCCCTGCAGCTGCGAATCGCGAAACTGACCACTTTGCTTGAGCAGGCAGTCGACCAATGAGGTTTTGCCGTGGTCGACGTGAGCGATAATGACAATGTTACGAAGGTCGCTTCTGCGCATGCCGGACTGCCTATTAGCCGATTTATTGAAAAACTTGATCGTTGGGCATCTATTCTGGACCGCTCCGGGATTCTTCGGGAGGGGGCTAGCCGCAGTATGTCTGGCTGAATTCGGATAGCTCTTGTGAATTTAGAGCATTTGCAGGATACTGACCCGTTCAAATAACCCAAATATTGGCTCAACCCACCCATTCTTGGCGAATGGTGCTAGCGGGATTGGGCACGTCGCTAGGCGGCGAAAGGGATGACTTACCGTAGTTTTGTTGCTGGAGTTTCGTAGAGTTATGGCTAGATATACAGGGCCAAAAGCGCGTGTCAATCGTCGACTTAGTATGTTGGTTTATGAGAGTGCTGGAGCGGCTCGGGCGCTGGAACGTCGCGACACGCCTCCGGGTATGCACCCTCGAGGACGTCGGACGAGCAACTACGGCACAGCTTTGACAGAAAAGCAGAAGATCAAGCACTACTACGGTTTGGGTGAGCGACAGCTTCGACGTTACTTTGATGCTGCCAAGGCTGCCAAGGGCAACACCGCCTCAAGCCTGCTGCTCATGTGCGAGCGGCGGTTAGACAACGTCGTCCGCCGAGCAGGTTTCACCAAGACTCGACCACAGGCCCGCCAAGGTATTGTGCATGGTCATTTTCGTGTCAACGGTGTCAAAGTAACCAAGCCTGGTTACATTCTCCGAGCTGGTGATGTGATCGAATTGCGCGGTCGCGAGAACCTAAAGAATCTGTATCGAGGCGTGATTGCCAATAATTCGCCGCAACCCTTGGATTGGTTGACCTTTGACTCCGAAGGCTTAAAGGCTACGGTTTTAAGCCAACCAACGGCGACAGATATCAGCCTCCCCGTAGATGGCAATATCGTGGTCGAATTCTTGTCGCGTTAATCGCCCCCGGCGAACTGGCGCGATTATCCTAGTAGTGCCTTGGAACGACTTAATTTGCAAGATAAACCGCCGCGCGCTAGCGCGGCGGGATCGTGATGCGGAATGCAACAGCGCGGCACATCGATCGAATTCTGCAAAGGATGCCCGTGACAAGGCACTGAACGTGGTTTCCATTATTCGTGGTTTCCATTATTCGTGGTTTCAAATTCTAAGAACGATTCTTCGCGCGTGCTGTGAAGCTCTGTTTGTTGAAACGCGAGTCTTGTAGCATTCTAGGGCAAAGTGATGCATAGCGAATTGGTAGTGTTGGGTGGAGGACCAGGTGGCTATGCGGCTGCTTTTTTGGCGGCTGACGAAGGCTTGCAGGTCACCATTGTCGAAGCCGAGACGAGACTGGGCGGTACATGTTTATTGCGAGGTTGTATTCCCTCTAAAGCTCTATTGCATGTGGCCCGAGTGATTTCAGAGGTCGACGAGTTGCGTGCGGACTGGGGAGTCGCCTATTCTCAGCCAGTCATCGATATCGACAAAGTTCGCGCCCGCAAGGAGCAGGTTATTGCGACTTTGAGCGGTGGGCTCGCTAACCTCGCCAAGCGACGCAATGTAACAATCATTAACGCCAAAGGGGTGTTCGAAAATAGTACGACCCTGCGTCTGGAAGGTGATCATGAATCGATACCGCCGGAAAAACAATTGACGTTCGAGCATTGCATCTTGGCCACCGGCAGTGTGCCAGCTATGCCACCAAACTTCAACATTGGCAGCGATCGAGTGATGGATTCGACGGGCGCACTGTCTCTGACCGATATCCCCGAGAGTCTGTTAGTTGTCGGCGGTGGCTATATCGGGCTCGAAATGGGGTCGGTCTACGCCAACTTGGGAAGCAAGGTAAGTGTCGTAGAATTGCTCGATGGCCTGCTGATGGGCGCTGATCGCGATCTAGTCAAACCGCTGCAGAAACGCATGGAAAAGCTGTTTGGAAAGCGAATTTATCTCAACACCAAAGTTGGCTCGATGTCGGAAGTGGGCAACAAGATCGAAGTGACTTTCGAAGGGCCTGGCAAGTACGGGCACGAACAATTCGATCGCGTGTTGGTCAGCGTCGGTCGCCGACCCGTCAGTCGCGGACTGGGCCTCGAGAATACTCAAGTGGAGTTGGATCAACGTGGTTTTGCTGTTTGCGATTCCCAACAACGAACCAGCGATCCACACATATTTGCTATTGGCGATGTGGCGGGTGAGCCCATGTTGGCCCATAAAGCTTCGCACGAAGCCAAGGTCGCCGTCGAAGTGCTGCTCGGAGAAAACGTAACCTTTGACAAAGCTGCAATTCCCGCAGTTGTATTCACCGATCCGGAGATTGCTTGGGCCGGACTTACCGAAGATGAAGCCAAGAAAACGGGCCGAGTCGTAGATGTCGAAGTGTATCCTTGGGCAGCCAGCGGCCGTGCACAAGCACTCGGCAGAACAGAGGGCTTGACCAAGTGGCTCGTCGATCCTGAAACCCACCGCGTGTTGGGCTGCGGCATCGTCGGTGCAGGTGCGGGTGAACTGATTGCCGAAGCCGTGTTGGCCATCGAAATGGGTTGTGAGGTACGCGATTTGACCGAGTCGATCCACCCGCACCCAACTCTCAGTGAAACGCTCATGAATGCTGGCGAAGTTCACTTTGGAACCGCTACTGAAATTTATAAACCCAAGCGTTTGCATTCACAGTGATTCCCAAGTGCCGAACCGTAAAGTGAGATGCTGACTGCAATGCCTTGTTTGCCAAACTGCACCGCCTAGGTACAAGTTGCTGTGAAATTGCTGTAAATCAAGAGATAATGATCATGAAAGCAATGCTGTTAAGCGAGTATAAGAAACTGGAATTGGTCGACATGCCACTGCCCGAGGTGGGGCCTGATGACTTGCTGGTACAAGTGAAGGCCTGCGGTATCTGCGGGAGCGATATCCACGGTTGGGATGGCTCCTCCGGTCGGCGCATTCCACCATTGGTGATGGGGCACGAAGCTGCCGGCGTGGTCGCAACGGTTGGCCAGAACGTCAACGCGTTCAAGGCCGGAGATCGTGTTACCTTCGACTCAACGGTTTCCTGTGGACGTTGCGCCTCGTGCCGTAAGGGCTCGATCAACCTTTGCGAGAACCGACAGGTTCTTGGTGTTTCCTGCAGCGAGTTTCGAAGGCATGGGGCATTCGCGGAATACGTCGTTGTCCCACAGAATATCTCGTATAAATTGCCCGATGACCTTGCCTTCGAACATGCAGCCCTCATTGAAGCCGTGTCGATCGCCGTACACGCAGCGAATCGAACACCGGTGAAGTTGGGCGATACCGCTGTCGTCGTTGGCAGTGGCATGATTGGCCTGCTGGTGATCCAAGCCATTCGCTTGGCAGGCTGCTCGCGGGTGATCGCCGTGGACTTGGAAGATAATAAGCTCGAATTGGCCAAGCAGTTGGGTGCCGACGAAGGTCTCAATCCCAAGTCTTGCGACGTCGTGGCGGTGGTCAAACGCTTGACTGGAGGCAGAGGTGCCGATGTCTCACTAGAAGTCGTGGGTGCAACTCCGACCGTAAAAATGGCCATAGAGTGCACCCGAAAAGGAGGCTCAATTACACTGGTTGGAAATTTGGCTCCGCAGGTTGAGTTCCCCTTACAGGCCGTTGTCACTCGCGAATTGTCGGTCTATGGGAGTTGTGCCTCCAATGGAGAGTACCCGGAGTGCATCGAGTACTTACGGCGGGGTGATATTCGCGTAGATGCGCTAATAACCGCTAAGGCTCCCTTGGATGAAGGGCCGAATTGGTTTGCGAGGTTGTACGATGGCGAGCCGGGTGCGATGAAGGTTGTGTTGCAGCCCAACGGCTAGTTTTCGGATTGCCATAGACCCGCGGTCGAGCTGGGGGGTGGTTTTTTGTGCACTAGTGATCGTAGCTTGGCCAAGGATCGGCAAACGTGGCTTGGATATTTGCGCGGTTTAGTTCAGAATCTCGTTGTTGCAGCCTTTCCCTCGCGGAAACGCCTACGCGAATTTGGCCCACGCAGTTAAGAAGAGAGTGACTTATATGGCAGGTGCTAAAACATTGAGCGATGAAGAAGCAGCAGTGGTGGCCGGTGGACAGTTACCCAACCCAGTGGACGTGGACCCAGCGGAGACCGCTGAGTGGTTAAGTTCGCTGGACTATATCCTCCAAAGCAAAGGGCCGGAGCGCGTAAAGTATCTGCTCAAAGCTCTCGACACGCGTGCGCGGCGCGAGGGTGTGGACGTACCGCTGGAAGTCAACACGCCGTACGTCAACACGATTCCGACGCATAAACAACCGCCCTACCCCGGCAACCGTGAGCTCGAGCGGCGCATCAAGAGTTTGATTCGCTGGAACGCAATGGCGATGGTCACTCGCGGCAACATGAAACACGATGGCATCGGTGGACACATAAGTACTTTCGCGTCCAGCGCCACCCTCTACGAAGTAGGCTTCAACCATTTTTTCAAGGGCCGAGGCGAAAGCGGCTATGACGGCGATATCATTTACTTCCAGGGACACGCTTCTCCAGGTATGTACTCGCGGGCGTTCATGGAAGGTCGCTTGTCGGTTGAGAATCTGGAAAACTTCCGACGCGAATTGCAGCCTATGCGTGGATTGTGCAGTTACCCTCACCCGTGGTTGATGCCCGATTTCTGGGAGTTCCCAACAGTCTCAATGGGGCTCGGGCCAATCATGGCCATTTATCAAGCGCGGTTTAACGAGTATCTGCGCGATCGTGGAATTAAGGACACGTCCAATCAGCGTGTCTGGGCGTTCCTGGGAGATGGCGAGTGCGACGAACCCGAAACCCTCGGGGCGCTACACCTGGCAGCTCGCGAAAGACTGGACAATCTCACTTTTGTTGTGAATTGCAACTTGCAGCGACTAGATGGACCAGTCCGCGGCAACAGTAAGATCATTCAAGAGTTGGAAGCTGTCTTCCGCGGCTCGGGCTGGAACGTCATCAAGGTAGTATGGGGTGGCGATTGGGATGTGCTATTGGAGAAAGACGCCACCGGCAATTTAGCGCAGCGCATGAATGAAGTGGTTGACGGTCAATACCAGAAGTATACCGGCATGCCAGGTTCGTACATTCGCGAGCACTTCTTTGGTAAATACCCAGACGTGGCTGAACTCGTTGCGAACTATTCTGACGAGAAGCTCGAAAAACTACGGCGTGGTGGGCACGATCCAGAAAAAGTTTTTGCAGCTTATAAAGCGGCCGTCGAGCATAAGGGACAGCCCACTGTCATCTTGGCAAAAACGATCAAAGGCTACGGCCTGGGAGAAGCGGGCGAGGGCCGCAACATTGCCCACAACCAAAAGAAATTGAACGAGCAAGAGCTGCTCGAGTTTCGCAGCCGCTTCGGAGTTCCCATTAGCGACGAGGAGGTGGGGCATGCTCCCTTTTACCGCCCGCCCGAATCGAGCGTCGAAATCAAATACCTCAAAGAGCGTCGAAAATCGCTTGGTGGGCCAACTCCCAGCCGACCCACGGTGCATCCGGTTACTGAAGTACCCACGCTGGAGGAATACCTGGCGTTTACCGAGGCAAGCAAAGGCGAAATGAGCACGACGATGGGATTTGTACGTCTGCTTACGAAACTTTGCAAAGATAAGAAAATCGGCAAAAACGTTGTACCCATCGTTCCCGATGAGTCGCGCACCTTCGGCATGGAGGGTATGTTTGCCAGTGTTGGGATCTATGCCCACGCAGGCCAGCTTTACGAACCCGTCGATCGCAAAGACGGAAACCTGATGTATTACAAGGAAGCTCGCGACGGACAAATCCTGGAAGAAGGCATCACGGAAGCCGGCTCTATGTCTAGCTTTAATGCGGCGGGTACCGCTTACGCGACGCACGGCGTCAACATGATTCCATTCTATATTTATTATTCCATGTTCGGTTTTCAGCGCGTGGGCGATCTGATTTGGGCCGCAAGCGATATGCGGGCCAAGGGATTCTTGCTGGGTGGAACGTCTGGTCGCACCACGCTCAATGGCGAGGGCTTGCAACACCAAGATGGACATAGCCAACTCAATGCCATCGCATTTCCGTTGGTCCGCGCCTACGATCCAGCCTACGCCTACGAAACGACCGTCATCATCATGGACGGACTCAAACGCCTGTATCAAGAAGGTGAAACGGCCATCTATTACATCTCTGTTGAGAACGAGAACTACGAAATGCCCGGCATGCCTGAGGGTGTCGAGGAAGGAATCGTCAAGGGAATCTACAAGCTCAGTACCCGCGAAGTGAAAAGCGCCAAGGCGCGAGTGCAATTGTTCGGCACAGGTCCCATTTTGCGTAGCGTTTTGAAGGCACAGGAGCTGTTGGCAGATAAATTTAAGATCGCCAGCGACGTCTGGAGTGTCACCAGCTACACCGAGCTGCGACGAGACGCGCAGAGTTGCGAACGCTGGAACTTCCTCCATCCAACGGAGAAACCCAAGCAGAGTTATATCGAGTCGGTACTGGCTGGATTGGAAGGTCCATTCGTCGCGGCCAGCGACCACGTTCGTGCTGTCCCAGAACAACTGACCCGATACATACCTGGCGATTATTTCGTGTTGGGTACCGATGGAATGGGACGCAGCGAGTCCCGAGCGGCGCTGCGACGCCATTTTGAAGTGGACGCCGAATCGGTTACTTTAGCCGCGCTCTACCGACTGACTAAACAGGACGTTCTGAAGGCAGCCGATCTCGCCAAGGCGATTAAGGACTTGGACTACGACCCCGAAAAAGCAAATCCGTTGTACGCATAAGGCTCAAATACAGATATGGCAATTGACGTAAAATTACCTGGACTGGGTGAAGGCATCGATTCTGGCGATGTGCTGGAAATATTGGTCAAAGTCGGAGACTCGGTTCGCGCGGATCAAGGGTTGATGGAATTGGAAACGGATAAGGCGACGGTTACCGTCCCAAGTCCCGTTGCTGGAAAAGTTGTCAAGATTCTTGTTGCCCCCGGTGATTCGGTACCGATTGGGCAAGTCGTCGCGCAACTAGAAGCTGTGGCCGCGGGAGGATCCGCTCCCGCTACTCCAGCGGCAGCTGAACCGGTTCAAACGAAATCGATTGAGTCCCAGCAGGTCGTCCACGAGCCAAAACTTCAACCGTCGATCGCCAAAGAGCCCGTCGCGAAAAAGCCTGCGGTTGCCGAACAGCCTGTCGCTCCGATTGCTGAGGCCCCTGCAATTCCACGACCTACGCCAGCGGTTGCTCCTAGTAATGCGGCAGCGGCCCCGTCAACTGCCGCAGAATCCCGCGCTGACGAATCTGTGCTCGTGCCGGCCAGCCCAGCGGTTCGACGCTTTGCCCGCGAAGTCGGAGTTGACTTGTCGCTGGTAGCCGGCACTGGTCCGGGAGGACGGATTACTCGCGAGGATGTTTTGAGCACAGTCCGTGCGACTAGCGCCTCTCGCACAGCAGTCGCTCCAACGACCGCTATCGTACCAGCCACCGTACCGTCCAATGCGCCAGCGGTGGCATCCGCTGCTGGCGGAAACAAAGCGTTGACGCTACCCGGTGAAGCTAGCCAAGACGATTACGGGGCGGTTCGAGTTGAGCGTTTGAGCAAAATTCGCAAGACCATCGCCACTCAGATGCACAAGTCGTCCAGCACCGTGCCTACGGTTACCAATTACGACGATGCCGATGTGACCGATCTGGAGATTTTCCGCCAGCAGAGTAAAGACGACTATGCGGCACAGGGCATCAAGCTCACCACCATGCCATTCCTGATGAAAGCCGTCGCAACAGCCTTGCGTCATCATCCTACTCTCAACGCCATGATCGATATGGAGGCAGAGCAGATCGTTTATCACGATTACGTTAATTTGGGAATAGCCATTGATACCGAGCGAGGTCTAGTCGTTCCCAACATCCGCAATGCGGATTCAATGAGCATTCCTGCGATTGCGAAATCGTTGGCTGAATTGGCGGGGCGTGTGCGAAAGGGAGATTTTGGCGTGAATGAGCTGCGGGGTGGTACGTTCACAATCAGCAATCTAGGGGCAATCGGTGGCACCTATAGTACGCCTATTATCAACGTACCCGAAGTGGCAATTCTGTTGGTCGGGCGGACGCGAAAGCTAGCCGTGGTCATGGACGATGACTCGATACAAGCAAGACAGATGATGCCGCTAAGCCTGTCTTACGACCACCGATTGGTTGACGGGGGAACGGCAGCGCGGTTTCTCAATGATGTAATTGCTTATTTGGAGGCACCAAGCCGACTGCTCTTAGCCATTACCTAATGTGCCGAGGTAACGCGAGCTGGTTGTCGTTTGAAGGTAGACGCACTGTGAAAACCCTCTTTGGCCGACAATTACCAAATGGCTTCACGCTGGTTGAGCTATTGGTCGTGATCGCCATCATTGGTATCCTCGTCGCATTGCTTCTACCCGCTATACAGGCGGCTCGCGAAGCGGCTCGCAGGCTTCAGTGCGCAAACAATCTCCATCAAATGGGGATTGCTCTCCACAATTACCAGGATGCGCAGAAGCGATTGCCGGCAGGAATCGTAGATCCCAGTTTTTTATTGTGGACAGGAAGCATTCTGCCCTACATCGAGCAAGCCAATCTGTTTAATTCGCTTGATTTCTCCAAGCGTTGGGAGGTGGCAGGCAGCGGAAATGCGCGTGCCTGCGTTACTTTGATTCCAACATACCGCTGTCCAAGCAGCGATGCTCCAGAACACTCTGCGATTCAAGGAATTAACAACCGTGTTCCTTCGGGTTACTTGTCAGTTGGCAGTGGTACTGCCAATCGAGAGTCCGGGGCTGTCCCGAGTCACTTGGGCTTGCGAACTGAAGATGGTTTGATGTTCATCAACAGTTTCGTCAGAATGGCAAATATCTTGGATGGGACTTCGTCCAGTTTGGCAATTGGCGAAGCGCTTTTTCGCCCCGATGTGCGCGGACCCGACCTAGCTAATGTAGTTCAGATTATTGACCACTGGTACATCGGCAGCGATGGGTTTGGAAGAGCCTCAGTTGTACCTGGACTAGCCGAAGTTTCCGAAGCCATTGGCTCGTCAGGCGTTGCGATCAATGCCTATCGGCAAGACGTGTTTATCGATGAAAAGGAAATTGGCTTTTCGAGCCTGCATAACGGAGGATGTCTCTTTGTATTCGCGGATGCACACGTTCAGTTTATAGCTGAGAACGTCGACCGTAATGTATACTCAGCGTTGGGTACGATCGCGGGCTCGGAAGTTGCTGGCGTCGACCCTTAGTTTTAGAGCTCACCCAGTAGCGAAGACATCGATATGCCCAGTCAAAGAACTTCGTCTAAGCCATTGCAACAAATACCAACGAAATGGGCGGTGGCAATTGTTGCGGCACTAATCTGTTACACGCTGCTACAGCCAGTATTGAACCGGCAGTTTGGCTGGCATCTTCCCGCGTTGGCTGGCGAAAAAACCGATGATGTGACGGTAGAAAACGAGAGTGATAACCGCTCCCGGCCTGCAGAAGATGAAAAAGGTTTTGACACTGCGCCCGAGTCCCAGGTAAAAAGCCAGTCTGGCGAATCCGCAGCCAACACTCCTGCGTCCGTGCCCCCCACGAATTCTCAGCCGACCGCTGCTGCAGCCAAAGCTGCCACCTCTAAAGCTCAGACATCTCCAGAACAAAAAGCGAATTCGAATTTACGCTATGGAATTCTTCAGGAAACCGCGCCTGATGACTTTCTCTCCCCAGCGGGTTTGCGATATACAAGGGGCGGACCTGAAGGTCACCGTTTGTTGCACATAGAGCGGCATCTAAAAGATGACCCTACACGACCTGGAAGTCACGGTGTTTTTGATGGAGACATGACACAAGTGGTTCGCTGGCTTGACGAAGCCTATGAATTGGCAAAACGGGGAGCCAAAGGCACAGCCAAGCATGACGAGGGCGATGGGCGGACACGCTATGAAGCCAGTTTCAGTAAACCGATAGGATATGTCGGTGGCCGCGATGGCAAGCGAGATAATAATCCCGACGCTCGAAAAGTACGGATTATTCTCGAGGGGAATAAAGTCATTACTGCATTCCCAATCAAGTAGTCTTATCTTTTCGTTACTGGATTATTCACCATGGCAGATAACCCGGCAAATCCTTGGATTCATATCGGCGAGTGTCCAGTTTGCGTAAACGGGCTCTGCCGAGTACGAACCTGTTCCGCCAATGGGCAACGCCATTTTTTCGCCATGTGCGACGAGTGTGAGGCTCTATGGCTCACACCGAGTACACAATCGCCGCGGACCTTTGCAGATTCCAGCGAACCCAAGTGCCCTATTTGTCAACAAGATCTTTACGGCGAGCAGTCGCATTGGTCGGTCATCGAAGAATTGAAGTCCACCGACTGGATGGAGAATGCGATCTTCGAGTTCCCCGTCGATATAGAATCCCCCAATCACGAACTGCACTCTGAGAGCATTGCTTGGGACGATGTTGGTCAGACCACAGATTTGAACTCTGCCGATTTGAACGCGGAACTACGCGATCTAAGCGGAGATGATCCGCGAATGAACCATGACGAACCCAAACCAGAATGTTAGGGCGATCGCTCAAACCGCGGCAGCCTCTCTCCGAAGACCCGTAGACGCGGCCTAGGATTCTCAGAGCGATTAGCGACTTAGCCTGCCGCTTACTTTACGAGCTAACGCAAGGAAGGTCGGCAGGCTGGTTACAAATGGGAAGCCGAATCGTTACTTTTGTTCCAACGCCTTGGGTGCTGGACACACTGATCGAGCCATTGTGCTTTTGTATGATCCCGTAGGCGATGGATAAGCCAAGGCCTGCGCCATCTCCTTCTTCTCGAGTTGTATAAAACGGTTCGAAGATATGATCAATGTGTTCAGTGGCAATACCATTCCCCGTGTCTTCAGCTGTTAAAATGATGTCGGATGCGGTAGAGCAACTGCGAATCACCACCGTGCCTTCGTCGTTGATCGCTTGAGCCGCATTGATGAGGACGCTGGCAATAACCTGGCCAATTTCGGCCGCGTTGCAAACGAGTCTTGGCAAAGTTCCAAGTTGTAATTCCACCTTGCAGTTCTTGGAAAACCTGCCTGCTACAAGCGCGCAAGAGTTTTCAGCAATCACGTTGAGATCCGCTTCGGCAAACCCGCCGCGATCCATCTGCGAAAAATCGCGCAGTCCTTGAACGATATTCTTGATCCTGGTTATCCCTTCGCGAGTTTCGCAGAGCAGTTGCTTGGTATCCTGCATCACAAACTCGATATCTTGTTCTTGGTTTTCTTTACGGATCGAATCGAGCTCCGAGACCCAATGGCCATCGGAGTCTTGCAACGAAACGCACAGCTTCTCATATAATGCCAAGATAGAATCGACGACTGCAATGTACTCGCTCAGCGTGTTTAGATTGGCATCGACAAAAAACAAGGGATTGTTGATTTCATGGGCAACGCCTGATGCCAGAATTCCCACCGAAGCCATTTTCTCTGTCAGTACCAATTGAGCCTGCTGTTCAGCCAAATGGCGATAGGCTTCCTTGAGCTTGGCATTCACATCGATAAGCGTGCCCATCGCCTCTTGGTACGAAGTTGCCAAGTCGAGACGCATTAAGTCCAGGCAGAAATGACATTCAATATCTCCTGCTGCAGTCGAAATTGTCGTGCGGCCAGTCTTAAACTTGGGATATCGAATCTCGCCGAAGTAGATCCGAGGCGCCGTTATGGTAAGCTTCGCATAGGACTGCTGAAGCCGGACAATTGCCTCTCCCACAATTGTGTTCAACGTTTCTGCCATGGCATCGCAAATCTCTTCGCGGATCTGGCTACGATTCTCATCGTCTATCTCGTCTTGGCAAATAATTTGAGCGGCAGTGGCTTCGTCCATAGCGAGCATATACTCGCCGTAGACAGTTCCTGTGTAATAGATCGAAACTAGAAACCTCTTGTCGGTTTCGATCGAGCTATTTTCAATCGTTTGCGATCGTCCCAGAATCGGTATTCCGAACATCTCAGCAATTGTTTTGGCCGCAATGTCGCCTAGGATTTCGGTTTGTTCTACGATGCTTGTCATACTTAGACTGCTTTCGCAACTGCCTCTTCGAGTGTTTCGCACAGGCGACAAAGGTCTGTAGGGCTATTCTTGCGTATTGGCTTTTGAAGAAAGCTGGACGCTCCCAAACTTAGGCAACGCTCAATCGTCGCTGGGTCTTGGATAGCTGAAAGCATGACAACTTTGGCTTCGCCGTCGATTTCTCGAATTTTTGATAGGCAATCCATGCCATCCATGTTCGGCATGGTGACGTCCAACAGCACAACATCTGGACGATGATTGACGAACTGCTCAATCCCTTCGTATCCGTCGTGCGCCATGGCTACTACCTTGAACTCTAGTTCTTCCAAAATCGTACACAGGGCTTTAGCCATGAATCTACTGTCATCGACAACTAAGACTTCGATCACAATTGCACTCCAACGGATTTGTTCTTGAAGGTACCTAGCAATGCCTAAACACACTGCGCATCGACTACCACTTTTTGCCAAGCTCCGAATCGATCAGCTAGGTGGATAGATTTCAAATAGTTGGATACAGTATCATCCTGCGCTTCGCCAGGCTGTTCGGAGTTAGTTGTAGACAGCAGCCAATTTGATGCAAACACGGCCGTGAGTGGAGTAAACCGATCATGTCCCGCCTCGATGGGACGGTGGTGAAGCGCAACAGCTTCCACGATTGGTATTGGCAATCCCCATAGGTCGAGCAGATGCGCACCTATTTCAGCATGAGTTGTTCCAATGACTTGCATTTCAGCCTGCCAAAGCGGTAGAGACTCTGCCTTTGCAACGGCAACAATCTCCCGAAATTGGTCTGTTAGTTTTGCCGCCAAGATTAGCTTACCAATATCATGCAACATCCCTGCAATGAAAGCGTCGTCTGTCACCTGGAAGTCGTTGGTCTCCATGTTTGCAATGCGACGGGCAGTAGTGGCTACTGCCAAACTGTGATCAATTGCATGGTTCAACGAAAAACCGTCGATAGATGGCTCCTCATACTGCGAGAAAGCGGCGGCTGTTAAGCACAACGGTCGAATAATATTCAACCCAAGAAGTGAAACTGCATGCTTGGGACAAGCGACATGTTGAGGTAATCCAAAGAAAGACGAGTTTACGAGTTGAAGGACTTTGACGCTCATCCCAAGATCTCGCTCGATGATCGCGCCCACCCGTTCCACCGAGGCGTCGTCCGACTCCAATTCCGTCACTAATCGATGGTACAGTTCCGGCAAACTAGGCAGCGAGCCGACTTGGGAAACTACATTTCGCAAAGACTTATTTTGCAAGTGGCTCTGCAGACTGCATGCTCGCTTGATCGTCGCAATCAGTTCTTTCTCATCGCAAGGCTTCGATAGGAACTGGTGCGCAGGCCCTACCGCTCGGAAGATTCTTTCGTGCTCAGACTGACCACTCAAGACCAATCGCACTGTATGAGGATATAGCTCCGCAACGCGACTGAGAAGCTCTGCACCATCAATTCCCGGCATTCTCATGTCGGTAACAATTACGTCGAAAGGACGGGTGGTCAAAATCTGCAGTGCTTCGGAACCGCTATTGGCAAATTGCATATCCCACTCATTCCGCTGTCCACGAAGCATGCGCCGTAGGCCGGAAAGCACGTATAGTTCGTCGTCAACGAAGAGGACTCTAGGGGACATGCTATTGCAACTCCAAAGGCTTGGTCACGCTGAATCAAGATTGCCAACATCGAACGCTGCACGCAGGCTGCTCGTGCTATTTCTGAGAATGAAGCGAAAAATTCAGCCATCTCAAATCTGTGTCATGAAATACCGAGAGGTTGTAGAAATTGCTGTCGACCAGGCAGTAAGCACAGAAGACTGGTCTGGTCGCAATGACTGTGCCGACAGTTCGTTGCACTGCACTGCCGCAAGCGGGAATTGCAGTCGCGCCAGCTACAATTTGGCAGCCGGGCGTCGATGGTTCGGGAGACTACACTTCTAGAGCAAGAAGTAGATTTGCCAAAGCCATTGTCGTATGCGACCGGCCCGGAAGAAGTGTGCTGAGTGCAACATGGCGAGCGAGCGTGAGCTTGGCCCAGGCTTCAGTTGCTGTACGGCTAGCCTGCTGTGTGGCAGCGAAGTAAGTGTTTAGGAAGAGCACCTCGGCCTCGCGGCAGGCCTGGGCACGCTTGGGAAAACGCAGGCCATACTCACGTAAGTGGCCAATGTAATTGCCTACATCCAACTCCGGCGGGCCTATACAGCACAGGTCAAAGTCAACCAGCACGGTCCAGAATTTTGATATCAAGACCTGGTCGAAATAGAAATCGCGATGAATGGTAGTATGATCGGAAGGATGGCGGACGATCTCCTGAGCGAGTTTTTGAACAAACGTCTTCAAATCTTCGACTAAACACCTCAATTCTGGGAAATCGATTTTCATCTGATGGAAGCGATTCAGCAGCAAGCGTAGTTCGTCATCTACCATATACTGCCTGGCCGAGTAGATTGAAACGCGATGGAGCTTAGCTAGGGCGAGCGCAACACTCGTTTGGTCGGAAACGAAACTTTCTGATTCGATAGAAAGCGTAGCGGTGTTTTCAACGAATTCCTGTAGCCACATGTTGAGAGCCGGTAACTCCCCGTACACGCACGGAACGCAACATCCTTCCCTACCATCCAGCCCTTGATCGCGCAACAGGCGTTGAGTTTTGGGCGACGCACGGTCCAAACCTTTGAATCGAATTTTTCCGAGCATAGCGAAAGCGTTGCCGCGAGCGTCAACGCCTCCATACTTGATTAAACAGCGTTTTCCTGGTTTGTAGCGAATGATTGTGGCGGTTTGCACTTCAACCGACTGAATGGCTGGCTCGACGGTGCTCGCATTCTGCAGCAGGTTGGTCAAAGTCGAAACGTCGCAAGCATTGCGAGTTAGATTTGCTTCTTCCAAGCTAGTCATTTAGAGTGCCCATTCCGCGAGTTTTTGAAGTTGCGATTACGCCGACCATCAGTGCAGTTTTCTCACGATTGGCAAGGCTTTTCACAACCCGACGCGTGAACGAGGGGTCGATTGAGTCGCTCCCTCGCTTGGGCTTCGGGTTGCGATGGATTAGGAACGGCAACTTTAAAACGCGCAAGTTGGGGGGCTAAGGGATTTGTAGGGATTTGTTTCTGGTTGTAAAACGCTTTGAGCGAGTAAGATGAACTCACGCGTAGTGCTTGGCCAGTTTGGGGTGGCTCTGCGAAACGGATGTGTCACGCAACGCAAAAGACCAGCGGCTAAATGCGCTCGGTAGGCAAACTCACAGAAAACGCCGCTGTGGCGGCGGTAGCCCAGCAGGAAGGCAGTCGCTTGCTTGCTTGCCGTTGAGAAATCTCTACCCAGTTGAATGCTTTGCCAGACCAACTTGGCTACGAAGTTTCCAATGTCCTGATAGGGATTGCCCACTCCAGCCTGATCGAAGTCAATGAATTTCACCGCGTCTGAGTCGACGATAACTTGTTTCGCGTAGAAGTCCCCGTGAATTACGGCAAATACTATGGGCAAATCGTTGAGCTTAGCTCGCGTTTGACGAATAGCCTCTGTTGCCAGATTGGCAAGCTCTGGTGTGAGAAAACCGATAAACTCCGCCAACTCGCTCAAGTCATGTGCGGCAACAGCGGAGACAGCCGAGGGTGGTAGCGGGCAGCGATGAAGTCGAGCTATTTGGCGGCCAACTTCGAAAAAAACCGATTCTACCGCATGGTCCTCCGCAATACAGTCCGCCAGATTTTTACCCGACTTCCATCCTAAAGCAATTGCGCTGTAATGTTCGTTCTCAGCAATAATTGCTGGGAGCTCAATGTCTAGTGATCGTAACGCACGCAATCTAACTAACGTTGGGTTGAACTGAGTTCGCGTACAGAACTTGAATGTGTAGCGAGTTTCCACCGAAGCTGTCGATTCACCCACGACACTGCCGGCTGCAACGAATCGACGCCCCGGTTTGTATGCCAGTGTTTCCAGGCGAAGAGGATAGTGTTGTGATACGGAGCCCAAAATCCGACGCAGTAAACGGTTTCGTTCGTTTTCATCGAAGCACTTTTCAATGTGTCGCAATTGAGGGTCAAACGGAAATCGGTCGATACGAATCCTATGGTCTGGTACTTGCCAACTTTTTCCTTGAATCTCCGCATCGATCAGTTGGCTCTGCTGCTTGTGGAATCGTAGTTTAGGAAAAGCGGTCAATACAAAATGTTGCAGGGTTTCGCCGAAACTGGTTTGGATCAAACTGATGCAGCGACGCCCGGGTTTATATCGTACGTACTCGGTACTAGGTTTGTCTCCAGCCTGGATGCCACATTCGTTGAAAATCTGCAGCGTCGAATCTGAATCTAGCAGGGCTCTGACACCGACCAGCTCGGACTCGCGGTCTGCAATACTTAGATCAGCAGCGGATAGCATTGTTTTCCTCTACGCGTTGTGTCGTAAGAGCATCCATTGAAATAAGCCGGCTGTATAATCCGCCCGCATCGCGTAACTCGATCGGAGAGCCGAACTCATGACGGCCATCGTTTGCCACTACGAGAATTCGGTCCATCTCTGCGGCAAAGCGTAAATCGTGAGTTACCAAAATAGTTGTTCGACCTCGGGAAGCGGCACGAATGGCTGCGATCACTTTCTGAGAGTTTTCTGAGTCGAGGTTGGACGTTGGTTCATCCAGCATGAGAATTGGAGAATTGCCAAGCGTGGCTCGGGCGATAGCCAAACGCTGACGCTGCCCCTGCGAGAGGTTCGTTCCACGTTCACCAAGTCGGGTTTCGTAGCCGTCTTCAAGTTCGCAAATAAATTCATGAGCCTGAGCAATTCTGGCTGCTTCCATCACCTGGGACATGCTTGCGTCGGGCGCGCCTAGCGCTATGTTCTCGCGCACTGTGTCGGCAAAGATGGTTGACTCCTGCAGCACAATGCCAAGTTGAGCCCTGAGCGACCGTAGCGTCCAGGCACGAGGGTCAGCATCATCGAAGCGAATCCGACCGGACTGCGGCTCGTATAGTCGCATCAGCAAGCCGAGCAACGTTGATTTGCCGACTCCCGAGGTGCCTATGATAGCCAGACTTTGACCAGCGTTTAACTTGAAGGAGATTTTGTTTAGTATCAATTTGTCCGACCGGTATCCAAAGCAAACATCCTTCAACTCAACGTGTCCACTGAGCTCGGGAGCAGTCCTGGCTCCAGGTGCATCGACGACATTGGGCTCCTGCGCCAAGATTTCAGTGATCCGGTTGCCCGCAGCCATAGCTTTGGAAATGCGGCCGGTATACTTGGCGAAATCCTGGAGAGGTTTGAAGCCGCGTTTCAGATAAGTCAGATACACGACCAATCCTCCGGCTGTGAGCGAACCATCCATGACGTATTTTGTTCCCAGCCATAGTACTAATGCAGAGGCAATGGAGATCATGACGTCCACAGATCGTTCGAGGCTAGCCGCCAGTCGGCTCGTCTTAACTCCTTCTTTCAAGCTCTTATTGTTTTGTACATTGAACGCAGCGCTAAAACGTTCGTGTGCGCCGTGCACTTGCACTGACTTGATTGCCGCGATGGACTCCGCTGCGGTGGCAGCCATAGCGCCTTCACGTCGCCGCTGTATTGAAGCTGCATGATGGATCTTCTTACTTTTCCTGTAAGCAAGCAACCAGAATAGAGGTAGTACAGCAGCCACCAGTAAGCCGAGTCGCAAATTCAAGTAGAGCATGTAAGCGAGTATACCCAACAGCAGCAGTGCGCTGGAAAGCAGTGGAAACGCGGCAGATACCGTCACTTCCTTCAGTAGGTTCATGTCGCCGACCAAACGTACCGTGAGGTCACCACCTCGGGATTTTTGATGGAACGCCAGCGATAAGGTCTGCAAATGTGTAAATACTTGATTGCGGAGTTCGCTGACGATTTGATTGCCTAGTAGAGAAAAGTTGACGGTGCGATAGTAGTCCGCAATAGCGCGGAGTGTTGCTAACATCACAAGCGAAACAGCACAAGCGATTGCGATTTGTTCTTGACTCCAGCCTGCAAAGAAATCCAAGCTTGAGGCACCTGCTGAAGATAGCGGCAAGAGGACCTGATCAATTACCAATTGCAGTGGCCAAGGCTCTACGATGCGCAGCATAACGCTGGTGAGCAAGCAAAAGATCGCCGTGGCGCATCGCGTCGGGTGACCCAATAAGCCTGGCCATAGATAGTGCAATATGGTGCGATTGTCGCTCTCAGGAATTGAGTCGTCTAACTGCATGGGCCACCTTTGCTGTCCAGGACGCATTCCACTCCGACATGGCTGACTTGAAGATCGATTGTTGCTAAGCTGCGTTGCAAAACTTGATCCCACGAAAAATCTTCGACCGCGCGCATCCGTGCACGCATGCCCACTTCCCTGCAGACGGCCGCCTGTCTACCAAGGTCTAACAAGGTCGAGGCTAATTCCTCAGTCGAGCTGGGATCATAAAGAAATCCATCGACTCCATGATTGATAATTGACTTCAGTTGTCCGATATCGCTGGCTACCGTAGTAACACCGCACGCCATATACTCGTAGACCTTCAAGGGAGAAAAATAGAAGTCCTCTAAGTTTGGATAGGGCGCAATCGCAACGTGCATGGAAGTGATGTAGCCCGGGACGAGGTTGGGTTCGACCGAGCCAATCCAATGAACGTTATCAGCAATCATAGAACCTCGCGAGCAATGCGTGTGCCTCAATTGCGAAGCCATGGGGCCATCGCCAACGATCAACAGGCGAGAATGCTCGCATTCGCGTTGCACCAAGGAGTAGGCTTCTAGCAGAGTTTCAACACCGTGCCAGGGCTTGAGAGAACCGACAAAACCAATCGTGAACTCATCCGATGGCAACTGGGCAGGAACGTTTGGCGAAAATCTGTTCGCATCGACGCCATTGGGAACAACATGCAGTTTTTGACGGTCGATATCAAAATCCTGGATAATCGCGTCTGCTACCTCATTAGAGACGACGGCCAACGAACTAGCGTGAGTAAACGCTAACTGTGACAGCGTGAAAGCTAACGCCGTATCGTGTAGTTCGCGGTGTTTTAACTGTTCGGCAATTAGAGGCGCATTGATCTCCAGAATACAAGGAATACCACGCTGGTTCGCGTATCGTGGGCCGGCGGCGCTCCAAAGACTGTGTCGTTCGTAAACCAAATCGAATGGCCCATGCAACTCGAGCGCATCGCCAATCCGCGTCGCTACCTCTTGCGCAGCTGCTTCCCGGCTGGCCGTACTCTCGGATGATTTAGGCGCGAAACCATGCACTCCACACTCAGAGAATTCTTGGGGAAGGCTACCACCAGTGCGTGCCACAAACAGTTCTATCTGGTCACCACGCTTGAGAAAGCTACGCACAATCTCTTGTACGTGAATCGAGCACCCCTTAGAACCAAAGACAGGTACGCCGAGATCTGCGCATACGTAGGCGACTCGCATTGACTTATACCTCGGCAAGCTGTGTTGAAAAGAAATCTTTGCGAACGTCCTCGGCGCTTCCGCTACCAAAGAAACGTCGCTGGTTGGCTGCATTGACTCTGATGTCGAAGTGGCGAACCATCAGGTCACGAGCTGCCTGTGAAAGCAATGTTCGCTCCTCACCATCTGCTAGCAGACGTGCTATGGCCTTGGCCAGGGCTAAAGGATTACATTGGCTTACGAGCAAGCCAGTTTTGTTATTGACAATGACCTCGGGAATTCCTGTCACATCTGTGGCTACACAGGGAGTCCCGAGTGCCATGGATTCCAGCAAAACCGTGGGCAAGCCGTCGCGGTTGCCATCGCTGCCATTGATACAGGGAGCCACCATCACGGCTGAATCGGCGATTAGTTGCTTGACAACTCGCTGGGGCTGAGGTCCGAGGAGTTGGATGTGGTTCTCCAGGTTGAGGTCGTAGATTTGCGACTTCAGATTGGGGAGTAATTCGCCGCTTCCAACCAGGATGCACGTAAATGGAATTTGACGTGAGCGTAGAACTTGACACGCTTCAACAAGGTCTGCGAATCCTTTTTTCTCGACGAATCTGCCTACAGCGATAACTTGCGCTTTACGCCTGAGCGGAGATTCGTACGGGAAACTATCTAAGTGCATGCCGTTGTATAATCGCACGACCTTCGAAAACGCAGAGCGTGAAAGCACACGTTCGAAATGCCGCAGATTGAATTCCGAGACCGTGAATGTTACGCTCGATTCTGAGATTCTTCTTTCCAGATCGGAATGGTTTACCGATTCATGAAAAATGTCTTTTGCGTGCGCAGTGACAGAATAGGGAATGCCGCTCAGTTTCGATGCAATACGAGCAACGCTAGCGGCGCTCGATGCAAAGTGTGCATGCAAGTGCGTGATGCCCGCTTGCACCGCAGCCACAGCTAGCTTTATGCCGCAGTAAACGTCGAGCGATTCTTCGTCAACAATGGAACTCAGCTTCAAAAGTAAACCAGGGAAGTGCTTTTGTGCCACTTGCATTATTCCCCAAAGTTCGTTGGCCTTGACGCAGCCAGCTGAGAGGTAGGTCAGCGGCGCGCGAACCTGCGAGATCAGATCTTGGAAATGAGTGTCAACAGGCGGACGTAGGGAGAATATCTCCAGTTCCAGTCCGGCTTGTTCATGCGCGAGTAGCTCGTTGACGATAAACGTCTCAGAGAATCGCGGATAGCGTTTGACAATATATGCGACCTTGGGCACTATTCTCTTCATGAGCGATAAACCTAAGCCTAACATCGGAGACGGAATTAACAGCGCGTCGATCAAGCGGGGCTTCGAGCAAGCAGTGCGTCGGAAAAGCGGAGTTTTAATCAAACAGGACAATGCGATCGCTGGGCCAGTTCCATGACCCTCGATTGGATGCGATCGAGTCCACCTAGGTCGATCGAATGCTGCGTTGGGTCCGCCACTTTGGCTTGAGAGAGCCAACTGCGAATGTCTTCCGGTCGCAACTGATCCGGGTGTATCGTCGTTATCAGCTGTGCCGCAGCTAATCGGTCAGCGCGAATGCGTTGTTCGGACCGCGGTTGAGTGCGAGGGACGATCAACGCTGGCTTGCGAAATGAAAGCACGGACATGACAGTGTTGTATCCACCCATAGCCACGACTCGATCTGCCTTGCTTACATAATCATCCGCCTCGACCAGTTGATCGATGATTGTGATTGGACCGGACGCTTCCAAGTTTCTGTTGGCGGTGGCTTGCTGTAGTCGCAGCCTATCGATTATTGGCATGAACGGACCTGTGATCACGGCGCCTCGCCAGCCGTTTGGTACGCCGGCTTCGACAAACGCTCGAGCGAGTCCCACACCGTCTTGTCCACCGCCAACCACACAGAGGGCTAGTGGTTGGCTAGATTCCACGCCTGCATTTTTGGTCACAGGCAGTCGCGACTTCTGATCCAAGTAGCCCATGAAGGAAATGCGGTCCATAGTTGATTTTGCAAACTGGTACTCGGCGCGACAGTCATAGACATCGGGATCGCCGTACACCCACACCTCGTCAAAATACTGATCGATGACTTGATCGTTATTCGCCTTGTTCCACTCGGGAATGGCAATTTTGGGATCGTCGAGGACATCGCGTAGACCAAGCACGCAATGTGTTTGCGTGCGACTGCGAATGAGCTTCAGTGTCCGCAAAAGCTCGTTGCAAATTCCCTGTGGCAGCTTATCCACGACGAGTATGTCGGGCTGGAATGCCAGCAGCGTCGATGCAATCACTCTACCGCGCAAACGCGTGGTTTCCTCCAAAGACCAACTGTAATGCCGCGCCGCGTATCGGCCATCCTGGTTCTTTGTTAAAGCCGGAAGCGTTACGCAGTCGAGGCCCGCTTGTTCTGCGAAAAAACCCGCTTCGCGCGTGCCAGCAATTAGCAGTGAGTCGGCTTGACAGTACCCCGCGGACAGTGCGGACGCAATGAGCATGTTGCGCCGCAAGTGCCCCATGCCCATCGTATCGTGCGAGTAGAAAGCAATCCGAGGTTTGAGCCTCCCAGACTTTCGCCAGCCAGACTTGGGCCGCCCAGTTTGCCGTCCCGATTGGGAAAACGCGGCGGTGGACAGCGATTGCGCCGTGCCATGCCTCGGGTGCAACCTGGCAATCGGATTTACTAGGCTGCTGTCGAGCTGCACTTGTGGTTTCTTTATCATTAGCTGAGCCAATTGGGGAATGCTTCCAAGTTTCCTGCACACAACGCGTGAGGCTGATTGAGAACGCTGCTTTAATCCAAAATATCTTCAAGCGCTTCCTGGGCTGCGGTCCGCAACTTTTCATGTTTACTGGTGCACAGCTTTTTCACCGCATCAATGGAAGGCTTGTGCTCTTCACCGATATCGCCGAGCGTTTTGACGAGGTAGACCAAGGTCTCGTCGTCGCTAGTTTTCAGAACCTGTAAGATGGAATCGCGGGCGGGAACTGCTGCTTTGCCTACTTTGTAGAGTGATTTTGCGCAGTAGTAACGTATCTCTCTGTCCGCGTCCTGCAGACCTTCAATCAAAGCAGGGACAGCGACTGACGCTGACTCACCCATCTTGGAAATGGCTTTAGCTGCGCGGTAGCGTACTTCAGGGGACTCATCCGTCAACGCCTGCGATAACTCGTTTATTGCGGCACTGCCATTGTGGCCGAGTTCTTCCAGCAGCTTAGCGGCCTTGTATCGCTCCTTCGCATCGCCATCGCTCAGTTGCATTGCCAACTCCTGCACAGGATCTGCTCTCAGTGCGTATACCGAACCTAGCAATAGCACAACTGAGGCGACTGCGACCCCAAGGATAATTGACCACTTCGGCTTCGCCGCTCTTTGTTCTACTGACACTTGGATCTCACTTTAATTTCGCCCTTGAATCTCAATTCAGGCAACGTTGCCTATTACGCAGAGGAGGCGGATCTTCCTCGAGTTAGCGGAAATATAAAATCGAAACTAAGTTGCCTCCCATGGAGAGAAAGCCGTTTGAGTCAATGCCTAGAATTCGAAAACTACTTCTCCATCGCTGATGTTGCCGAGCAGAGGAAGGATTGTGTCATCGATCGAGTAACCAAAGGCCCGAGTGGAACCGTCGCTTAGAGCGACTTGGAAAACACTGGGGTGAGAAGAACCGAAGCGGTCATCACCATCACCCTGCCCTGAGAAATCGGGCAGCGGCACTTTGTCGGAGTTGCGCACGGTGTCTGAATTCCAGCCTGCGGTATAGCCTTCGTTGTCGTCTTCTTGGGGTGACCCAAGGTGAGCGCGGTTTAGCCGTTTATCGCCAATCAGAAGGGTGTTGCTAGTACCGTCGATGATGTCGCGTATTCGGTGGGGCGTGAATCGCCGCACAACTCCATTGCCGTCGCGGTTGCTGGCAGCATAATCGCACAGTGCGTGGTTCAATTCGGTACCGCTGACCTGCGGTGCGTAATGATCCGGAATCACGACAACCTGCGCGCCGCGACGGGAAGGGCAAAAGTAGGTCGAGTTCGCTTGACCGATAGCGACTCTCGCTCCGGCATGCCAGGTATTGGCCGCCTCAATGAAAGGCAGAATCTGAAATGCCCAGCCCGCTCGTTGGTCCGCACCAACGGCTGGCGAACCAGCTATATACGTTGGCGGAGTATCCCAGTCCCAGCCGCCTGAAGGGAAATGCTTGAATTGGTCATGGTGAGTGTGGAAGCCCAAGCTAATTTGCTTTAGATTGTTTAGGCACTGAGTTCTTCGCGCAGCCTCCCTGGCTGCCTGCACAGCAGGTAGAAACAATCCGACCAGAATTCCAATGATGGTAATAACGACAAGCAATTCCACCAGAGTAAATCCAGTGGGCCGCACAGTTCTGGGAGATCCCGTCTTCATGGAAAAAAATTCCTGCGTCTGGTGCTGCGAAACCTAGATAAATTGGACTCGCTCTAGCCGTGGCTGGATGCGACGGCATTGTGCGATTCCGTTTTGGCCTTCAGGAGGATAAGTAGAAATGAACCGAGCGAACCGCCAAAAAAATTTCGCGAAATCTTAATAATCGCCGTTTTTTCAATTGGCTTGAACATTGACTCGCGACCTGCGAAGCCTTATCCAAACTGCATTTGGTCTGTTGGCGGCGGTGTGATTGGTCGGCTGGCCGCTACGCGCGCACAAAAGGCCCTTGTTCTGGGACCACGAATCGTCGCGTTGGGAGAATTCGTCAAATAAATGGCGGATGTTCGGCCCGATGCTGACTCCCTCTAGTAGCGAATTTGGAGAGTTGGAATTGCAATTCTTTCTGGAGGGCCCGGAATGTTCCAAAATAGACAGTATGGCAAGCGTCGTCTGACATCGGAAAAGCTTGAATCCCGAGCTCTTATGGCGGCTGATTTGATTCACAATTTTATGAAGCCGCATGATGTCAACGACGATGGCAAGGTGAGTGCCCTCGATGCGCTCGTGGTTATCAATCACCTAAATGGCCGCCCGAGTAACGCAGGTTCCGACGACAGCGGTTTCTTTCCTGATGTTAATGACGACTCGCGGTTGTCTCCCCTCGATGTCTTGCACGTAGTCAATGTTGTCAACAATCCGGCTACGTTACCCGTCGATGCTAACGAGTATTGGTTGCAGGGTAACTCTGGAGCGCACGCTCGCGTCGAAATGCAATCCGAGGGAACGGAAGTAGAGCTGTCGGTTAAGCTGGTCAGTGCTGAAGCCAATAAGAGCTACCCTGTAACGCTCAATGACATCGCGCTGGGAGAGCTGACGACAGATTCAAAGGGACGCGGACGTATCAAGCTCAGTCAGGGAGACAACAATCGGAATCGCCAAGCACTTCCCAGCGAACTATCGACGCTAAGTCCGGAAATGGAATTGGTGATTGGAGAGGTTGTGGTCGGTCGGCTCGGAAATGCGAGTTCGACGTTAGCATCTTCTTCTTCTTCTTCTTCTTCTTCGACCGCCGACTCTGCTTCTTTAGGGGCTACTAGCAGCAACTCGTCAGCAAATGCTCCGATCGAATTGTGGGCCTCGTTTTCTGGAACAGAAATGAAGGCGGAATACGAAGTCGATGATCGCCGTGGAAGTTTGGTTCAAAAATTCGAAGTTGAAATCGAAGATGCCGACCGGAATGCCTCGTATGTTGTAAGTGTTGATGGCAAAGCCGTGGTAACTTTATGGACTGATTCGAGGGGAGCCGCCAAAATGAAATGGTCAACTTCACCTAAAGATTCCAAGGAATCGCCGCTGCCTAGCGACTTTCCATTGCTTGCTGAAGGCACGCAAATCACCATTGCCTCCCATAGCGCAATATTCCAACGTGTTGTTGCGTGAGGGCTGCCCCTATGGGGAGTAGGAGATTTCTAACAGCAACACCAGAACTCGAACAGGCGGCGGCAAGCCCTAGGAAAGCGAGTAAAATAGGTCTGCCAGTCTCGTAGTTTAGCTAATTTGAGACTGCACCCAGATAAATCACCAGCATACTCGGTGAGCTCATATGGTTCCCGGGTAGTACGCTAGAACAAGAGTCGAATGGTTGAAGTCCCGCCCAATGACGAAAACGCAGTGACGGACGCGAGCGATCGTAGTTTGCTTGGGCGACTGCGCTCTGGCGACAATGACGCAGCGCGATCCTTGTACATGCGGTATGCGAGTAGGCTGCTCAGCTTGGCAAATCGGAAGACTTCGGCCGATTTGGCTACGCGCGTTGACCCAGAGGACATCGTGCAGTCGGTATTTCGCACATTCTTTCGGCGAGCATCGGCGGGCCAATACGAAGTCCCCGAGGGTGAGGAGTTGTGGAAGCTGCTGTTAGTCATTGCGTTGAATAAAGTAAGAGCGCAGGGCAATTTTCATCGAGCTGGCCGTCGCGATATTGGTCGTACGCAGGCATTGCCCGAAGATACTCGGCCCTTGGAACATGAAGATCAACGCTTGGCAGAACAGATCCTTCAGATGTCTATCGATGAAATCGCTGCACAGTTGCCAGAGTCGAGTCGACAAATAATCCGGCTACGCATCGAGGGGAATTCGATTCAAGAAATCGCCGAAAGTACATGTCGAAGTAAGCGAACGATTGAACGCGTGTTGCAGAGTTTTCGTGCAGATCTTCTCGCTGGCATTAGCGCGCCGGAGCAGCAACAGGAATCAAATTGAAAACACTAGATTCACTTATCGAGCAATTTGAAAATGCCGTTGCAGAACAGGGGGTTGTCAATGTTGCGCCGCAGCAAATCGTTGCCACTTGGGAAGCAGAGTCGGGAGCAGTTCTTGCATCCGAGGCAATTACGGAATTGCTAAGAGTTTGGCTGGAGTACCGCTTCGTTGCCAAGATTCCGGCTTCACCCAGTGAAGCGACCGCTCTTTTTCCCCAGGTTCAATTCTCTCGTACGGAGTTGCAGTGTCTGGAGTTCGAGTATCAGCGTTTATCGTCGCTCGCGCAAAGCGAGGATAACACGTCTGTTCAGCAAGCCAAAACGACAGGCGAATTGCCGCATGTGGGGCAAATCTGGGACGACTTTCTGTTGCTTGAGATGCTTGGCGAAGGTGCATTTGCTCGCGTGTATCTCGCTCGTCAGCTTTCAATGTCAGGGAGATTAGTCGCTCTCAAATTGACGTTTCGCGTTACGATTGAATCGCAATTACTGGCTAGATTGCATCATTCTGCGATCGTTCCGATCTATTCGATGCATCAGCAGGATCAAGTCTACGGTTTGTGCATGCCCTATCTCGGCAACACCACCTTGATGGATTTGTTAAAGGAAATTCGACCTCATGATCGGGTGACTTTCGGGTCCGTCGACAGCGCCCATGGCCATGAGTTGCTGGAGATTCTGGTTCATCGCCAAGCGAAAATCTCTACTGTTGCCAACTGTTTCGCCGAGCAAGATACGCGCAGCCAGCTTGGGCTAGCCAGTTCGAACTTGAGTCAAAGTCTTTTTCCAGCAGATTCCGTCGGTCAGGGGGAACCGCCATTCAGGCGTGCGCGCGAGCATCAAGTGGCGTCCTCGCAGTCGGGGCAGCAGAAGCGGTTTGCGACCGCGAAAGTACTCTCCAAGCTGGACTATGTTGGTGCCATTACTTGGATCGGATCGCAATTGGCGGATGCACTCGATCATGCTCATCGTAATGGAGTTCTACACTGCGATATAAAACCTGCCAATGTCCTGCTAGCGACAGATGGTCAAGCTCGATTGCTCGATTTCAACGTGTCGCTGGAAGGACATCAGTCAAAGAACGACGTTCGCGTTGGGGGAACGTTGGCTTACATGGCTCCAGAACATCTGGCCGCGGTGCAAGGTCAAGCCAAATCGCCGCTCGATGCGCGCAGCGACATCTATTCGCTGGGAGTCGTGCTTTTCGAGATGTTGGCCGGGAACGTTCCCAGGCCTCATGCCAACGGTGAAGACATTGCTGCACACCAGCTATTGAAGAAAGCTAATCCAGCAGTTAGCCCAGCATTAGCGGCAATTATTGGCAAGTGTCTGGCCAATCGTCCAGAAGATCGTTACGTGTCCGCAGATCAGCTGTACGACGACTTAAATGCACAGTGTAACAGTTTGCCCTTAGTGCACCTGTTAGAGCCCAGTGTTCTCGAACGATCGCGAAAATGGGTTCGACGCCATCCTCTGTTTACGTCTGTCACGTCAATTAGCCTGTTTGCTGCTAGCTTGCTACTGCTAAGTATCCTGGGATTTCTCTGGCGAGGAAAGCAACTGCAGCGGTTGGAATTTGCGAGGCGCGCAGATCAAGTTCAACAGCTTCTTCCCAATGCAGTAGCGTTAGCTTCTGTTACTCGCAATTATCCGGAATTGAAGCCTGAAGCGATCGCTAAGTCGACTGAAGTTCTTTTGCTTCTGCGAAGTAAAGACGGCCGAGCCGTGGATGTTTCCATGATAGATGATCTAACTGAGCTGCAGACGTTAGTTCGTTTGAGCAAGTCGAATGGTCTGGTGTCTCCTGACAGTCAGCAATCCATGGGGACAGTTTCGGACAGCTCGCAGTTTGCATCGATGATCAAGCAGCTCGAAGCAGCCTTGCATGAAGATCCTTCAGACTCTACATCGCAGGATAGTTTGCTGGAAGCCTTTTTGGCTGGTCGTTTTTCTGAGGTTCTCGAACTAGGAGAACAAATGCCGGAGGCTCGGCGGAGCGACTACGCGACTTGGATGTTCCTCGGGCAAAGCAATTTGAAGCTCAACGACTTCGCAGCAGCTCGCGAGTGCTTTTCCGTCTGCATCGGCCTTCGACCTAGCATTGAAGTTGCTTGGTTTTACCGTGGAATTGCAAGGTTGGAATCAGGGCAGTTTGCGGCAGCACTTAGCGATTTTTCAAAAGCACTTGCTCTGCGTCCCAATTTCCCTTCAGCGCGCTACAACATGGCGCTCGCCTTTGACGGTAGGGGCGAAACGGAAGCTGCCCTGGAGGCGTTGGATCCAGCGATTGCTGGCGGCTGGCGGAGTGTTTCGGGATACGCGTTTCGATCCAATCTACATCGGAAGCTTGGCAATCAAGAAGACTCACAGAGTGATCTGGTGAAGGCTGTTTCCTGCACACCGACAACCGAGCTCGATTGGATAAGACGCGGTACATTACGCTTGGCAACCAATGCTGCAGACGCCAAGAGTGACTTTGAATCAGCCTTAAGTTTAAACCCAAACTCTTTGGCAGCCAGGCAGAATTTAGCACATGTATTGGCTGAACAGCTTGCGAAACCTGAAGAGTCGCTAGCGCATTTAGATGTCTTGGTAGAAATGGATGCTCAGAACGCTGAACGCTGGGCGGGTCGTGGAGTCGTATTGGCACGATTGAAACACCTGGCAGATGCGCTGCGCGACCTGAGTCATGCATCTGGTCTCAGTATGACGAATCCACTGGTCGCATACCAGGTTGCCTGTGGCTATTCAATTGTGGCATCGCATCTGAATGATATTTCTGTCGGGCAAACCATGGTTCCGCCAGAAATACCGCCGCGCAGTCAAGTCGCTGAGGCGGCTATGAAATGGTACCGATACGCAGTGCGTCTTCGGCCAGACATCGCTCAAATCGCCAAGGCAGATCCCGATATCGCATGGCTAAGAAGCCAAACAGGATTTCTAGATACGGGGCAGACAGATGCATCCAATTGAATTCACCAGACGTAAAGGTGAGCGTTAGCGTTTGTGAAACGCTCCCGGATGAATCGAGTCTTATAAAATGAACTGTTCTCATCTCAATGGTCCGTTGCTGCCATGTCCAAAATAAAGAATAAATTTCGCTGCTTAAATACTGAACAGCTAGAAGACCGAAAGTTACTTACGGGCGATTCGGGAGCGTTCTTCGGATTCGGAAATATTACGGCGAGTTTCGCGCCCGATAATACGCAAATCGGATTTCGCAAAAGCGAGCTTCATGCTGCCTTTGATGCGAGGTTTGGAGTCGGTCAATGGGAACCAATCATAGAGCGAGCTATTCAAACTTGGGCCCGCGAAGCTGAGATCAATATTGGCTTCGTTGCCGACAATGGTGCTGCAGCAGGTGTCTACGGACCATCTCAGGGTGACGGACGATTTGGCGATATTCGGATTTTTGGAGTATCTCTAGGGCAGGATGTGTGGGCTGAAGCCATTAACGAAAATGCTCGTCAAGCTGGTACTTGGGCCGGCGATATTGTTTTTAACGTCGATGCGAATTGGCGCAACCTACAGGATCTGGAAACCGTCGCAATCCACGAAATCGGACATGTTCTGGGACTGGACCACAGCACAGATCCCAATTCGCCCATGAACTCTCACGGCCCATCCACTTTTGCATCTCCAACTGCAACCGATATCGCACTTTTGCAGGCACTGCACGGTCCGCGGGATGACGATCCGACGGAGGGCGACAAAGGCAACGACAGCCTGAAGGAAGCGCACCGTATCAAAGGTAACGAAGCCGATGAAAGCGAATCAAACGACGACTTTAATGGTTCGCAAATTTGGTTGCAGTTTGGTGACTTAAAGGCCGCGCGAGATGTAGATGTATATGAGATCCATACGGCTAGCAACTATAACGGTCCATTGGCCATCGCAGTACGTACTCGAGGGCTAAGTTTGGCGAGAATTGGCGTGGAAGTGCTAGATCGAAACGAGCATCGACTCGCTGGCGGAAGTATCGATGCGTCTATGGGTGGTCAGGCTCGTTACGAATTGCCTCAGATCACTGCTGGCGAAAAGTACTTTATTCGCATCTCCGCGCTGGACGATGCGTTTTGGGCTCAGGGGGATTTTGCAATTACCGTCGGCACTCCAAGTAAATTATCCAGTGAAAACCAAGAAATCGTCCAGTGGAGCGATATGGTTCATCGCTGGTACTTCGATAGTCGCGGTGCGAAGCGAGGGTTCTCCTTTCATTTGCAAGCAGCCAACCAAGATGGCTATTCCGATGACGATCATCACTTGGACGACGAAGCCAGTCACGCGCGCATCCTGACACCCACGCTAATGTCGGACGCAAGAATTATTTATTCAACGGTAGGTTCCGTTACCGATTTAATCGACGTTGATTATCTCCGCTTTTCAACGCCAAAATTGCTTGTTGCCGATTCCAAGATGTTGGTGAATCTGGAATCGCTTGAGTTAAATAGACTCGTTCCAGAGATTAGCGTGCTTCGCTCAGATAACACGCCGCTTGAGGTCGAGTTGCTGTCCGTCGGTTACGGGGCAACGCGTTTATTAATACACAACGTCAGCGCAGATACTCAATACTTGATTCGTATGGACTCGACGGATGTCGATGCAGCGCACCGGACAGGAAACTACGCGCTGCAGCTAGAACTGAGTTCTGCATTGGTTTCAAACGATGAATTTGCCGTCGGACAAATTTCGGATCAGAATACTGCTATCGATCAGACTCTGTACGTGGCCATTCCGCAGGTGATCACGTTTTCACTCGCTTCATCGCTGAACTCAGAAAGTCTGAACTCTGGTGCGCTGGCCGATGCAACTCAAGCGACATTTCAGCTGTTCGACAACCAACGCAATCTGCTGCACAATATTGTTGCACCGCTTGGAAAAATGCGGAGCCTCCCCGGCGTGCTGCTGGACGCTGGCGAATACTTCATACAGGTTTCAGCGGTCAGCAGCGCACCATCGATGCCACTAATCGATGTGCGGTTATCCGGTACCCGACCGAGCGATCCGATCGGACCTCTTATTGCCAATGTCGATTCGGAGCCGATCTACACTTGCGAAACAGGCGGCGACTTTTGCTTCCCCGACGGAACAGAATCGCCCCATCCATCGCATGTGGGGCCCGGTCCGGTGTTGCCATTGCCGCCGCCACCCCCTGCTCCAATGCCTCCGCCTCCGGACAATTTTTTCTGGAGCAACGATTTAGTTTTTGCAACGAATCCGCGCGATACGATGGATGCCAGCGGCGATGGGATTGTTTCCGCGCAGGATGCCCTGCTGATAATTAACTACCTGAATTCCTACGGTTCGGGAAGCTTTCCGTCGCAGTTTGTAGGGTACATCGATACGAATGCGGACCGCATCATTTCGCCGATTGACGTTTTACTGGTCATCAACGCACTCAATAGTTGAAATCTACCGTAAGTAATTGAGCCAGAACTAAAACAGCATTTGATAGCGCTGTTCTATTTATTTGCTTTTTTCGACTTGGTTGCTGGCGCGATGTACTCGACAGACGCAGGCTGGAAGAGATTCAAATTGGGCGGCGAAGTTAGTACTCCGACGGCAGGGACTTCAGTTTTTGCTGTCCACACGATGCCGTTGAGGATGAAGCGTCGCAGATCCTGATTGCGCCAGTTCTTGTAAAAATGAGGCATGACGATCCCAAAGCCGCGTCCACCGTCGGCGCGCTCGATGCACCAAGCTACCGTTTCGCGCTTAGGAGCGTCTGGCGGTAATTGCGACGTAGCCAGTACTGTCACGTTTTGGACGATTTCATTTCCCGGACCGAAGTAGTTGTTATAGTACGGCTCGTCATGTAGTGTAAACTCGCTCCAGCCACGTAGTATGGGGTGCGGCTGTGCCGAAGGCGTAATGGTAGCCTCGGGGAAAATCTTGGCGAAGGACTCGTGATGCGGGCAGCTACGGTTAGCAAAATAGCCACCCATCCAATGTAGTAGCGGATGCTCGCCCTCGGGTGAAACATCCTCACCGAGCAGTCCAGTGGCGTAATGTACGCAGACTAAACCGCAGCCGCGGCGCATCATCGCATCGAGATCCGCCAGATTCTGTGCGGCATCTGGAAGTCGATTGGCGGGAAAGGTATCGCCGATGAAGACTACGGTCTGTGCTGCTTCACGAGCGGCAGCGTCTGGCCAACCTTCGATCAGATCAATTTGTACGTCAGGCACATTGGTCATGTTTTCCAAGCAGTATTTCATCAACCGTCCGCCAGCAGCTACCTCGTGTGAACCGGGAGGATGCTTACTGGGGCCGACCACAATCAACACGCGAGGCCCCGCGGCCTGCAGGCCGTTGGTACCAAAGCACATCAAAAACATCGCCAGCGTAGCGATACGGCGTCGTAGCATCATGGGTATCTCCAGATTCAACAAGCACTACCGAAGTAACGGGGACGTCACATTCTCGAAAAACGCGCCGGAAGCACACAGGTTGAACTCTTTGTAACCGAAGACGCGGTGGCAGATTGACGGAGCTCGTGTTCGAACCTGCGGCTACATCTTACCACAACTTGCAGCTGAATCAGCGGTCGGCCAAAGTGGCATAACTCCGCTGGCATCCGCGCTTCGGCTGGGCAGTAGATCCGTGCTTAGCGGAATGAAAGTACTTAGACCCTCTTTCAAGCGTAAACCGTGGTCGATCGCCAGTGCCGCCCCACTGATAATCGTCGCCATTGTTAGTTTCTGCCTCGAAAGATTTTGTGGTTCGCATCGCCTCCGGACAGAATGTAGGCCATCAGGTCGCGCAGCTCTTGGGCATTCATTCGATCAAGTAATCCGCTGGGCATTTGGGATGTTGGCGATGCACGAATTTCTTCGATGTCATCGGTTAAAACTCGATGAGGTGCGGTTTGGGGCTCCGAGGAATAAACCAGGACGGTTTTGGCATCGTGTTCGATAACGATACCGTTAAGAACTCGGCCATCGGAGGTGAGAACCGTTTGAGCCTGGTATTGATCGGAAATGTCCTTGCTGGGATTGATAATCGCTTCGAGCAAGTATTGTTTTGTGAACTTGTTAGGGACACTCGTCAGATCTGGCCCGACTCCTCCACCCAGTCCGGTGAAACGGTGGCAAGCACCGCAATCGACGGCGTGAAACAAGCTTCTGCCACGCTCAAAGTTCAGCTGTTTAGGATTCATCGATTCCGTTGACGCCAAAGCCGACTCCATGGTCCATTGTTGGCCGGGGCCAACCGGTGGTGTGATTGCAAAGTCGGGAATCGGATTGAAGTCTTCGCCGGTTAAATCGACAAGCGCTGTTCGCTCCGAATCGCTGCAGGTCGCCAACGCTTCTTCGCGAATGTTGGTCAAGTAGCCTGGATAGCTGGCACCACCGCTGGCCTTAGCGGCCGTATTAAGAAATGTGAAGTACTGGCGGCGGAGTTCGGGCGTCCATCCAAGCCGCGCCTGGCGCAATGCGAATGCGATGTCAATGTGGGGTGTTGGTGGCGGGTTCTTGGTAATCTGTTTCAGCGTATTGCCATAGCGTGCGTTCAGCTTCTCAACACCGCTCCACGAGACCGGTTGGCTCTCGCCGCGCTGGGCGATTAACTGCATACCCTTCGAAGGCGCACTTGGGGCTCGCAGAAAAACCAACAGCCGCAAGAGTTCAAAATCGACGTCAACATTCCCAGATGGTAGCAACTGATCAAAACGTGAAACCATTTGCTCACGCTGTTGCGTCGATGCCGCGCCCATTCTTTCCAACACGAGTTCGTAGGCTCGGAGAAGTCCCAATTGCTGAGACACCGGAAGACTTGACAGCGATAATTCACTCAAGCTGTTCAGCAATCGCTCGCGATGAACTGCCGATCCCATTCGTGCGAGTGCTACCGCTGATGTGATGCGGGACTGCGAACTAGTCTCGGAATAGACTTTCTCAGCCCATGAGTCGACTGGCTGTGATTCGATGGCGATCCGCGCGGCGTGACGCAAAAAGCGATCGTGGCTCGAGAGGTGTGGCCAAGCTAAGCCCACCGCTGAGGGATCGACAATACCATGATAGGCTTCCAGTTGCCGCCGTGTTACTGCAGCGTCCGTCAATGGATGGATGCTTGCTCGATCCGTCGCAGCCTTACCTATGTAGACCACGCGAATCAATTCCGAATCCGTACCACGGCCCCCGGTCGTAAAATACAAAGCACCATCCAAGCCCACGACCGCATCGGTGACAGGTAATGCCGGACCGGATACGAAATCTTCGACTTTGGCCGTGTAGCCCGCGCCGTTGGGTATGAGATGAATTGCCAAGACGCGACCGTAGGTCCAGTCGAGTGCGAAGATGGCTTGTTGGTACTTTGCAGGAAACTTTGCACCGCGGCCGCTGACGACTCCCGTGGGCGAACCCGGGCCAATGTTGACCAACGGGGGCAGGCTGTCTTCAAAGTACTCTCTCCACTTGCCAGAACCGCTGCGCCATCCGTAGTCGCCGCCACTGACGACCTGACAAATCCGTGTCGGTCGATACCATGGCAATCCGAGATCCCACTCCATATCTGCGTCGTATGTGAACACGTCGCCGTGCGCATTCAATGCCAAATCGTACTCATTACGAAACCCGGTACAGTACAAGTCGTGTGTTTTAGTCGCTGGATCGAACCGAGTGACCCAGCCTCCGGGAGCTAGAATGCCGGCAGCATGGCCGCGCGGATCCCATTGTCTCGGCAAGAACAAGTCTTCCTTCAACGATGGGTTTCGCCGGCGAACGAAGGAGTCAGCCGCTGGCAGTGGAGTTTGATTTCCAGACACGGCGAAGATCTGCTCGCTTTCCTCGGTGTCGACCAACGCGTGATTTCCGTGTTCACCTTTGCCAAAGTAGGCCGAAATCAACTCCGCATGGTCCAGCAGGTCGTCGCCGGCCGAATCGGTCACACAAAACATGCCTTTGCCGGTTATTGATGCATAGAGACATCCCGACTTCCACTGCAAGCCTTGGGCACTGGACAATTCGACAGGCATTTTCTCTACGCTGGGCGACCCGTCCGCGGCAACCGTGACACGAAACAGTCCTTTGTCGCCTTGGTCCGAAGCGATCAATCGGCCCTTGTCGTCGATGGTCAGCGAAACCCAAGAGCCTTGAGTCTCTTTGGGCACGGAGTACACTGTTTCGACGTTGAACCCGTTGGCGATGGTTAAGCTGCGGATATTGGTCGCACGGTTTCTGGAGCCGCCAGCATCTTGAACCGGAGTCGCCGCATCGGTAGGCTCATTCTTTTTATTTTTGTCTTGGGTCGACGCTACAGCGAATTCCTGGAGCAGCAGCTCGCCGTCCTTGGCATCCAGCCGACGCAATTTTAAGTCCTTGAATTCGACACGCATCGGTGGTCCCTTGTGCAATTGCAATCCGAGCTTGCCGCTCGACATTGCGTCGGGGTGATGGTCAGCAACATCGATGGTCGTGACTCCTTCGACTTGATGAATCAGTCGACTGCCGACCGCAATGATGCGGACCTCGTTCCACTGCCAGTCGGTAAAGGTGGCGTCGTTCCCAACTTTGCCAATCTGCTCGACTCTGGCGTTTGCATCGATCACCAGCTTCTGGCCTCGCGTCGCAATCTTGCCTCGAGTTGCATATTTCTCGCCGTACAGCATGCCGAAGAATTGTTTGCTCGGATGCAAATCCATCTGGTAGCCCATCAACGCAAGTGTTGGCTCGTCGATGTACTGGCTGCGATACTGAACGCCTGAGTTATTTCCCTTGAATCGAACTTTCGCCGTGAATTCGAAATCCACGACATCGCCGCCCTGCCAAACCAGAAACGTGTTCGCTTCGATTTTGTTATCGCGAGTGGTTTCACCAACGATCGCGCCGTCCTGAACACTCCAAAAGCCCTCTCGTCCTTTCCAGCCGGATAGGTCTTGGCCATTAAACAGTGACTCGAAATCAGCGGCCGATGCGAAAGCTGCGGTGCTAAGGGTAATGAGGGCAGTTGCCAGGACGAATCTGTTCATTGCTCATTTTCTCAGTTGCTAGAAATCAATACTAATTTTGTGTGACACGCAGGACGACAGGAGCATCGCCCCAATCATCGGGTGGATGGAACGTCGAGCTACCGTTTTCAATTGGTCCCGCAGGTTGACGTTCACCACTTAGCGGATTGAACCATTGGGCGTTCGATGCGGCGGGTTTGCCGGTAATATTCAGGGTGAATGGTTGAGGTTTGTTTTGGTAGACAATGTACTCTCGACCTGGATTTGCCAAGCAATACCCAACGCTAACAAGGTGGTCGGCTGGTTCGAGCATCCAGTACTCGGTCCCGCGCCAGAAGTCGCCAAAGTGCTTCATGTAGTTGTAGCCCTGAGGAAGTTCGAGCGGGCGAATGACGTCCCAAGCAGTATAAGTGTAGTAGTAACCGGTGTAGCCGCCCGCCATCGCGATATCCCAGAGCGTCCGGATGGTGGTTTCGGCAGTCATCGCAGCGCCGAAGGTCTTGTCGTTCAAACCTCCGGGACCACACTCGTAGTCGGATTCGACGTTGGCCACGGGCCAGCTCCTGCGGTTGCGTTGAGCGAGAATCTTGTCGTGGTGACTTCCGATTCGATTGGAGTTATTTTTTCTATTGGTTACGTTCCCGTGATGCTGGTCGGTACGGAAGTCGGTTAGCATGTCGTAGGCACCACTGTCGTTGGCGGCGTCATCGTCGTGGATGGTTACGAGGTGGTCGTAAGGGTCATTGTCGCGAATGAATCTTAGCCAATGCTGTTTGTAGTCGAGGTCTTTCTCTTTGTGAGCTTCTTTGGAAAAGTCCCAAATGATATTCGGATACGCAGAGTAGCGTGCAATCATCCAGCGAAAGAATTGTTCCTCTTCCGGGCTGCCTTTCTCCGGCCACTTGACGGACTTGTTGTAGACCTTAAACATGATGTGCGCCTGAATGCCTCGCTCCATCAGGGCTGTCGTCACACGATCATAGTGCTGCCAATAATCGAGATTCATCCGAGTATGATCGGGCGACTCGTTGTTGCCATCCCATGGATAGAGCTTTGGTAGACCATAGTCTTCGGGACCGGTCTTGCCCCTCCGCCAGCTCGTGTCGTGCGCATAACTGTTGAGAAGAATATAGTTGAATCCGTGACGAGTGAGCAAATCGAGTGATTGTTTGACCGTCGGTATGCCGGGATCATGCATGTCCAGCGCCCACAACCAATCGTACTCATAGGCTTGCATAAAGAATCGCGTGCCGTCGGCAAAGACGAAGTGGTGTGGATGTTCAAAGTCGACCTTCAACGTGCCGTGAATATTCGAGTTCGGATTCTTGACGCACGAAAACGCCACAGTTTTGCCGTTGAGTTCCGTGACATCTGAAGTCGTTGTGAGCGACCATTCGCCTTCTGAGGTGGGGGCGACACGGATCTTCCACATACCGCGTCCATCGTAGAAACCAGGGATAGTAAATGTGGTTCCGTCCGGTTTGCTCACCAAGGCAGTAAGGTAAACGGCAAATGGATTCTTCACCTCCGCTTTTGATGGGAAGGAGAAATCGTGTGGCAGCCAACAGGCGACGGCTCGCGTTTCACCCGCGTGTGTTGTCAACAGTCCAAATACGCACAGGAATAGCATCGCTGCAATCGCATTGATCGATGCTGAACGAGTGCGGCGAATGCAATCAGGAAATGTCATCAGAGTTACTCTTAACTGGTTGCGTTTGTTTCATTGGCCTCTGCCTTGGATCGCGTTCCTAAATCGACAAACGGGATTTGTTTAGTAGTCAATCACCGCGACCAGCGATTCGCTGCATTTTTGCCACTTTGCGTTGACCTGTTCGGCGTCGGATCACTTCGATGCTCCGCGATTAGGTCGAGTGTATTCAAGCTGGTAGTCAACGCTTTTTTCTCGCAGTCGATCAAGCACCTCTTTGTACCGTGGATCTCCCGCCACATCGACCAACTCCGTCGGATCGGTCTCGCGGTCATATAATAGTTCCACGTCATCGTCGTAGTAGTTGGCGTAGGTATAGCGATTGTCGCGAACGCCGAACCAATGCGCGATTTGACCGTGGCGCCCCGAGTGATGTTCGCAGAAAAAGTCAGTCCGCCAGTGCTCCGGTTGTTTTCCATCGATAAACGGAGTCAGAGATGCTCCTTGATACTTTTCGGGAACTTTTACATTGGCCAGATCCAGGATCGTGGCAGGGATATCGAGGCTCATCACGGTCTCGCCGATAGTTCGGCCGCGCTGTTCCGAACCCATCCGCGGATCGAAAATAATCAAGGGAACGTGCAGCGCCTGATCGTAGTGCGACCACTTGCCGGCAAAGCCACGATCGCCCATGTAGTAACCGTTGTCTGCGGAGTACACGATCACTGTGTTCTCGGCCACGCCCTTCTTGCGAAGCGTCTCTAGGACGCATCCGACAATTCGGTCCATGCCAGAGAGCATGCGGTACAATGCCCGCATATTCACGCGATACTTTTCCGGCGTATCCCAACGCCAAAAGAAACGATCGCGATTGATGGTTTTTTTCAAGAACTCCGGCGTTGCCGCGTAGTATTTCGGATCATCGAGATTGGGGCGAATTGGATCGATGTCCTCGAACTGACCATCCTCTGCCGCTGGCCATTGAAAATGGAAGCCTGGCCGACGGTCGCTATCCTCCGCATGGGAAATGTTAAAACTCATATAAAGAAAGAACGGGTCTTCAGCAGACTGTGATTCGACGAACGCGACGGATTTGTCGCCAATGATCTCATCGACATGGCGAAGACTGCCGTCGGGCATTTTTTTCAGATAGGGATTGCGATGTAGGACTTCGTGTTCGTCGAACATGGTCTGCATGCCATCGACGCCCTGCTCCCATTTCACATGCTGTTTGCCGAAGAATCCAGTACGATATCCGGCTTGCCGCAGTAGAGTTGGGAAGCTCGTCTCGAGATCGTCCCGGCGCAATGGGGTGCTCGGATTGGCGTGGTAGCCATTTGAGGTCGTTGTCAGACCGGTAAATAAGTTCGCGCGGCTCGCCATGCAAATCGGCGTTTGCACGAAGGCGTTTTCAAAACGAATGCCTTGCCGGGCAAGTCCATCAATGACGGGCGTTTTGATCTGCGGGTGTCCAGCACAGCCGAGCGAAGTGTTGCGTTGGTCATCGACCAGCACAAACACAATATTGGGCTTCCTCTCAGCGGCAGAGACTCTGATTGGCAGGGCTGTCAAACAAACGTAGAGAACAAGAAGTCGTTTCATGAGATGATGCGAGTGTGAAGTCGATGGGGCAGAATGATTGGAATGCAACATGGTCTATGCTTTGGGCTGAAAGAGGTCAAAAACTCGGCAATTCAGTTGTCGTGGAAATTTTGACTCGCCTTGGTTGTTAATCACGACTGCGTTTGGGTGAAGCCCATGATTTTGGTAGGCTTTGCGATAATCGCTGGATTACAGGTCTTGATTCAATCTTTGCAGCCAGGTTGACGTATTCGCGAGGGTCGCTGTGGTGATCGTAAAGCTCTTCGCTGCCATCGGCGTACCGAATGTAGCGATAGCGTCGATCACTGATGGCCGCGTTATCTACGTCGTGCGATGTCACGGCGACGTAAGGCCAGTCTGCATCCGGTGTACTCAAAAGGGGTGCCAAGCTGTGGCCAAACAACGGCTGCGGTACTGTTTGATTGAGGCGGCAAAGCTCAATGAGCGTCGGGTAAATGTCAAGCAAGCTGACCGGAGCTGCGCAGTTCTTACCTGCCGTGTCCATACCGGGCAGACTGATCAGGAAAGGCACACGCGTCGTTTGTGTCCACAGCGCGCGTTTGTGCAACCACTCCTTCTCGCCGATATGATAGCCGTGATCCGACCAGAGGATAATGATTGTATTGTCTGCGTATTGGCTCGCGTCCAGCTCATCAAGTATCGTGCCCAACACCCAATCGCAAAAACTGATGCTGGCAAGGTAAGCCTGCATCACTTCTTTCCAGCCATTCTTGCTATCGCGAACCTGTGCAAACTTTTTTAAGTCCCCCTGCCCGAGAAACTTTGCTCGCACCGAATCTGCAATATCGTTATAGTCGTTGGTTACGGTTTCTGGGAGGATGATCGAGTCCAACGGGTACATGCGAAAGAACTGCTGAGGCACAACAAACGAAAGATGCGGTTTGTTGATTCCGTGGACAAGGAAGAATGGCCTAGCGTGTTTTTCCGAAAGCCAGCCATGCGTGTTCTTTACAATCGCTGTGTCGGGCATCGACTCAATGCCAACAGAGGCGGGTCCAATAGATAAGATGCCGTTACCGATTATCTTGTTCGGGCCATCTTTGGGGGCGTGGTCGCTGAACGGTGGCAGTCGCAGCGTCCAGGCCGCATCGAGACGATCGCTCGGCAGCCAATGGTCTTCCTTCGCATGGTAGTACTTCCCGGTAAGATACGTGTCGTACCCGTGACGCTTAAAATTTTCTTCCAAGGCGATCGCCGACATCGCGGGTGCGGATTGCGTGAGGCGATCACTGAGTTGGTAGACACCGGTCTGGTGGGGCGCCATTCCCGTGAGTACCGCCACGCGCGACGGATTGCAAATCGGTGCGGCGCAGTAAGCACGCGTGAAGTTGACCGAGCGCTTTGCAAGTCGATCGAAATTTGGCGTCTGGATGCCTGGATGATTTTGAAGCACCGAAACGTAGTCGCTCAGATCGTCCACAGCGATCATCAAGACATTCGGAGTGGAAGAGTCCCCACCAAAGACGAAACAGCAATTGAAAGCGACAATTCCCAAGCAGGCAACGTGCGTCGAAAAAGTAAGCACTCGTTTCTTATGCGTTTTTTTCATCAGGGCATCCAGTGGATCGTCCATTATTCTTCTACAGCGAGCAACGTTTTGTATTTTTCGATGAAGTATCAAGTCATTGGTTTGTCGAAGGCGTCGTATCCAAGGCGTTATTTTCGGGTGGGATCTGAAGAACGATTTTTAGCAGCGGCGGGATTAATCGCGTGCTTCCGGCGATCGATGTTGGAGGTTTGTGTCTTTCGTTCGCCGAGGGATCTTGCTTGGGTGTTCGTTGACGTCATTGGTCTGTTTACGCCAACGCACCATTTCGGCACGCATCTTGTCAGCCATTTTGACGTGCTTCGGATCGTGGATCAAATTGTTGATGGCCCAGGGATCGGAATCGAGGTCGTAAAGTTCTTCGGTCGGAGCATCGCTCATGCATAGTTGGCGCAGTAGCTCATAGGGCAACGGTTGCTGATCCTTTTGTCGAACTGTTTCATCGTGCAGATCGATCTCATACTGCGGTCCCGGATCTCCGTATTCGCCGAATCCGCTTCCAACAAACAGAGCTTCTGACTCAGGCAGTTTGACCTTCTCCTGCACAACATTTGCAATGAAATAGTACTTTCCGTCACAGACCGCTCGTGCGGCAGTTTGGTTGCCTCGCTGGTTCGCTTTCGTTTGGGTGGACATAAAACTGTTGTTTGTCTCGGTCATCACGGTTTGCCGACCTGCTACGTCGTCGGTTTGGCCCGTCAGGATCGGCCACAACGATGATCCGTGGCAATTCGTGTCGGCGGCGGCACCAAAAGCCTCGAGGAACGTCGGATTGAAATCGCATTGCGAAATCGGCGTTTTGATCACCCTTTGCCCAGCGATGCCGGGGCCTTTGACGAAGCAAGAAACCTGAGTCCCGGCTGGGTAAACAGATGTTTTGCCGCGTTGAACCGGAATGCCGTGGTCGCCTGTGAAGACCACGATGGTTCTATCCGCCTGCCCCGACGCCTCAAGTTTCCGCATCATCGACCCCACAAATTCATCGATGATCAAAACGTTTGAGTAGTACTGGGCAAGGTCGATCCGTGCTGCCGGCGTATCCGGCAACCATGGCAGCATTTGAATCTTGCTCGGATCCACATCCTTTGGCGCCGAGTTGTGGTCCTTGGGGTTTGTTAGCTTGTTCTGGATCGACTTCCAGAACGGCGCGTGTGTCTGGCCTGGGTTGCACCAGAAGAACCAAGGTTTGTCGCCAGCATTCTTAATGACCGTGTGCAAGTCAGCTTGATCGAGGAAAACGTCATAGGGAAATTTGCGTGCCGGTTGGACGTGTAGTTTTCCGGAAAGTACACAGTAGACATCTTGAGATTTGAGTTTCTCTATGAGCGTCGGCAGATCTTCGTGCATACCACCAACGCCAGTGTTCGATGGATCATTCATGGGCGTAAGCGGGCTGGGCAGCGGAATCCAATTCTCTGGACCACCGCGTGATCCGTGGCGATTGAATACGTTCCGCCATATGCCGTTCGTGTGTGGCATCAGTCCGCTGTAGATCGCACCTTTACTGGGCGAACAGACACTTTGCCCGCAGAACGCACGAGTGAACACCACACTCTGTTCTGCGAGCGCATCGAGATTCGGCGTCTCGAGTCCAGCGATCCTCGAATTCGGTTCTCGTGCTGCACGTTCACTGGTGTAATAACCGAAGTCTTCGACGTAAATGAACAGCAGGTTCGTGCGACCGTCACTCGCAAGGATTCGGCGATCGACATTGACGGCCACCACCTGCAGCAAAAAAATAGCGAAAAAGAAGTGCTTCATTGGTTGAACTCTAGTTTTATTTATGGCCAGGAACCTGCGACTGAAAGTCTGAGGAAAACCTGCCGTGGTATTTTGAGTAGTCCGTCTTTTCTGAGTCAAACAAGATCACTCGATGCCTGATTTATCGACGTGACTGCCTTGCGCACGTTCCTTCGCTCTTTTCAGCGATGCATTCTGGTCGGGAACGCTCTCGCGCGCACCGGGTCCAATTTTGCCATCGGAATTATAGATCGGAGCGTATTCAGGTTCGCGTTCGCCGCCCTTGAGTCGGAGTCGTACGTCAGGCCTTTCCGAAAAAGCCTTTTGCAGCGCTAGCATCTCTTGGTAACGAACGGGTTGTTCTGCTGCTAAATCGCGAGTTTCAGTTCGGTCGTTGGTCAAATAATAGAGTTGCCAGGGCTGGTCATACGCAGTGACCATTCGCCAATTGTTATCAACAATCGCAAGATTGTTGAACAGCGAGAAGTATAGTGTCTTGGATGGAAGTACCGCGCTTTCACAAAGCACCTTAGCGAACGAACGCCCGGGAAGAGGAGGATGTTGTTTGCCACCGAA
>JBGSTP010000036.1:0-13504 GCA_041736515.1 Pirellulaceae bacterium | reverse complement strand
GTTGTGATTGTCCCTGTTGTGATTGTCCCTGTTGTGATTGTCCCTGTTGTGATTGTCCCTGTTGTGATTGTCCCTGTTGTGATTGTCCCTGTTGCGATTGTCCCTGTTGCGATTGTCCCTGTTGCGATTGTCCCTGTTGCGATTTATTGTCGTGAGACTCTGCTCCTGGTTGCTGGCTATCGCCAGGAGTTTGCTTTCCGTCTAACTGGCGACCGTTGCCCTCAGGAGGATCGGACTTCGCATTGTCTCCTTTGGCGGAGTCCGTATCCTGCAAGGGGGATTCACTTTTTTCAGCCGCATCCTTGGGCCCATCTTTGGATTGACCATCTTTGGATTGACCGTTGGAATCGCGTTCTTTGGAGTTCTTGTCGGTATCTTTGGCGGACGACCCTTCGGTCGGCTGATCACCTTGAGCGGGCTGAGCGCTATCCGGCGACTCAGATTTCTGACCTGAATCCTCCGTTTTTCCTTGGTCGGCTTCCGCAGAGTCTTTGTTCGCTTCGCTTTCTGAGGCTCCAGCGTTCTCTGTTGCGTTAGCCGTCGAGTCGTCCTTTTTCTCCGGATTACTTCCAAGCTCACCCGCGATTTCCTCTGCTTTCTTTGAGAGTTTTCCTTGGTCCTGAGCGGACTGGGCAGTGTCCTGTCCACCTTCGGTGCGTCCTCGAAGAGAGCTTTGCAGTCGCAGTAAACGATCTGTTTCTTCGATCCAACGGCGAACCTCGTCGCGTTGTTCTCGAATTCTCTCTTCGCGATTTTCGCTCTGCAAAAGTTCAAGCAAACGTTTGAGGTTCTCGCGCCCGAGTTTCTGTTTGTCGATGGCCTCGCTAAATTGCCCTTGATCCAATCGAGCCGCGGCATCCGCCAGCAACTCTGTTAGGGCAGCTTGTTTGCTCAGCTGAACGGCCTGTTGAAGAAGTGCCGCCCGTGTGGGATTCTCACCGGCTTCTAAATCTGCAGAGCGAAGGAGCAGGGATTCTAACCGACTAAACCGCTCCGCAACACTCTTCTGTTGCGCAGCCAAGACAGGCGGATCCAGTTGCTTGGAACCCTCAACCTGAGAATTCGGTAGTGGATCCAATGGCTGTGCTCCAGCGTAGCGGTCCAGCAGAACCCCGGATGTGATCCACAATGGCAGCAGAACAACTATTTTGCGTAGCGGAAATCTAATCATCATCGCCGATTGCCTTAGGATTTGCTGAGCCATTCGACCAACCTGAATCATCCGACCAACCACTATTCATGGTACACCAAAGAACTGCTGCTAGCGCAAACTCTATTTCAACAGGTCTAGAATGCGACTGCGCTGTTGAGCTTCTGTTTCGCCCAGTATTTTCTCTTGATCCTCTAGCAGTTGTCGGACTAGTTCTTGGATTTCACTAAGATCCTCAATGTCCTGCATATTCAGTTTGATCTCTTCGAGCTTGACTAATACCGCATCGAGCGCTTGCAGAGCGAGTCCGGCCTGCTCTTTTCCACCGCCAGCCAAGGTAGAGTTCTGAAGCACGGATAAACTTTGACGCAAACCTTCGTATTCATTGGACAGCAAATCGCGAAGGGGCATACCTACTTTGGTTTGTAGACGCTCCTGCTGGTCATAGCTATCAATTCGATTATTAACCAGTTGCAACCGCAAATTATCCACTCGTGCTGCTAGGCTAGCAAGCTCCTGCTGCGACTTATCGGCTTGCAAGATGCTTTGTTGCGTCCAAAGTCCAGCTAGACGTTGTGTTTGCTCCGCTCGAGATTCACGTTTCACTTCTTGTTGTAAGGCGACCAACACCTCCTGCTCGGCAGTGCGTGGCGGCAGCCTGACGCTTTCACCTGCGGGCGCGGGCAAATCTGTTTTCATGGTTTGCAGCACCTCGCGCAACTGTCCAAGTTCGGAAACGATCAGTTCGAGGCGTTGCCGCAATTCAATTTCTTGTCGATCTAGAATTACCAAGAGTTGGTCCTGAGTAACCACCGACAACTGCATCGGCTGCCCGCGACCGACATGAGTTTGAGTCCCCAGGTTAAAAAAATCTGTGGCAGCAACTACCATTCCCAGGGTCATTCCCGGCTCGAGTTGAAACTGCATCTTTTCCTTGAGTTCGACAAGGTCCAGTGTCGATTCGAGCTTGCTGTCTTTCAGTTCAAGCGGCACCCGCACAGATGGCGACTCATTAATTACTAACTCCGCCGAAACCTCTTGGATTCCATGGTCATCTTCGACTGTTCCACGCAGCGGCAGGGTAGCCACTGATGTAATCGCTAACCCAATCCCGTCCAGTTTGCTATCAACTTCGGGAACTAGATCTTCCTTCACAGTAACCACATAGCGCGGGATCTGATCGGAGGACAAACCAAATTCATCGATCAATCGAACTTCGACGACAGTGCTATCGTTGAGTTCGCCCAGCGGGATTTGGAAGGTATTTCCTGTCGGTGTAACAGAAAGAATTTCGTTTTCAGTTCTTGCGTTTTCGTCAGTGTTTGGCACGGCAGAGGAAAGAACCACATAGTCGATACGGCTAAGTTGGTTGCTTGCTGAGCCAACCAACACCACGTTCGTACCCTCTGGTACCGTGGCTCCATTGCGGTAAGCGATCGTTTCCTTCGCAGCTCTTGCGCTTAAGGCATCTTGCAAATAAGCCGGGTAGGTACACGCTAGCTTCATGTCTGAAATCACAGCTGGATTAACCACTTGAATCTGCAAATCGCGAATTCGAGCATCCAAGCCAACGACATCGATCGACATGTTGGTACTCAAACTATCAAGGGGAGGACCATCTAGCGTAAACTGCTGCCAAGCATCTCTGGGACTACCCACGCGCCGAAGATTGGCTCTTCCCCGCGCACCATCGTTTGAGCGATAGAACATAGTACAAACATCGGGCACTTTCTTGGCACCAGAATCGGCTGATATCTGCAGTATCGGAGCCGCACCCAACGGAATGCGAACCACTCCATCCACAAAGGGCAATATCGTTCGCTCTGCAGAAAGTTGTGTTGAAAAGGCAGGGATCTGCAACTGAACGCCATCGGCGCGCAGAGCCGCCATGCGTGGCCAGGGTTCGTCGGACAAAGTAAACAATCGCTTCGCCCACAGTGTTGTCCAGTCCGACATTCCGAGTGCTGCAATCAGCGTTAAAACCGATCCAAAGACAACAGCCACGCCCACTGTCCACATGGGCTGCCAGTCGAAAAGATCCTTAACACGAACGATGCTGATATGTTGCGAGGCCGATAGGTGGACTTTCTCGAGCATCGCGCGATGCGCAGACAAATTCGAAATGTCATCGCTGGACTTGCGACTCAGTTCAACGGCAGTCACCAACTCATTGTTGAATGCCGGATAGTTGCGTTCGATCAACAATGCCAGCGAACTATCCTGCGGCGAGACCCACAATCGCGACAAAATCCAGCGGACTAGAATCCAGATGCTCCCTAATACCATCGTCGATAAGAATGCGATTCGAATCCACTGTGGTGTTTCGTTGGACCCAACAGTCACCGGTAAATAGTCAATCAAGCCGCCGATCCAAAACACGCTCATCAACCACAGAACAATCAACATTAGGCCGTGAACGGTTATGTAATTTCGCAGCATTCGACGAAGATCGTTCAGGGTTTGAACAATCTGGTTAGAAAGTCGAAAGGCTGTGTTCATTTGCGTCATTTGAATAGGTTTCACCTAACCGGCGGCCGCCTGTCAGGAATTAAGTCTGTGCCGATTTGTTTAAGCCAAACGATGAAGTCTACGCGAAAGCCATTCAAGGGACAGGCAACCTGCAATCCACATCATCAACCAGGCTAACCAGCGTAGTTGAAACGTCCTGTCGGGTGCGCCTGGCAGGTAGGCCACTTGGTCCTGTGGTTCGATGAGACTGACAAGGTCTTGGCCCGTTTGCTCATTGGATTGAAGCGCCTGAGCTGCACCGGCCCAATAATTGCCTCCCGTATCGACCGCCATTTGTCGCAACAATTCATCGTTGCGCTCGCTTTGCTGCATTTCGCGGGCGGGCACCTTTGAGTCCACCTGTGCATTCAAAACCTCGTCTGAAGTAAGTCCTCCCAACTGCAACTGAATTGCGTACTCACCTGCCAACTGAATGGGAAACTGACCGGTGTAGACCCCAGGCTGCGAGCCATCCGCCAAGGGACGCAGCACCAATGGCAGATTCCTGCCCATGGGATCGAGCAAGCGAGCTACGACTTCGCTCTGTAGCAGCGGTTCGTAACGTTCGTCTTTGAGTACCGCTCGCACGACAACTTGCTCCCCTAGAGTCGCTTGTTCCCGATCGACCAACAGCACGCCACGATCGGAATCCATCAACAAACGGCCTTGGGAGATCCACCGCACTAATTTAGTGTAGTAGCGATCAAAATACTGATCTCCTAGACTGCGCAGCCGCCACAACTCACCACCGCCCATGAAGACCACTCGGCCTGCACCGTAGAACTGACTTGCCAGGTAGATTGGCTGTTGCCCATCGACTGCAGCCGTAGGATCAGAAAAAAAAGCGAGTGCCTTGGCTCCCGGCTTGAGTTCGTAAGCAGCATAAAAACTATACACTCCCTCGAAGCTGTTCCACAGATCGCCGCTAGTCTTTGCGTTGTCGCTAAGCCACATGAAATCGGTCTGGTAGCCATCGGCCGTGATGCTGAGTGGCCACGAAGAAGTAGACTCCACTCTACCAGCCGCTAGCAAACTGCTGCCGCGTTGTTCCAATACAACCGGCGAAAGAGATCGTAAAGTTACGGCGCGAGTTCCCGAGGCCGAGCGGGCTATCCATTTTGGCATTTCAACAGTACCGGCAACCATTAGAAATCCACCGGCTTGCTCGGCCACCCATTTCTCCAAGACTTCGATGCTGCGCTCGGAGACTTTTGTCCAGTCCGCATCGAACGCAAGCACCGCGTCATACCGTGATAGTTCTGTGCGATCCGCGGGAAACTCTGACAGAAGCTCCTGCGCCTCCTGCGAAGATCGCTCGCTGCCCGTTTGCAACAATACATGTGACTCCACGTCGCGATCGCGGAATAGCAAGTTCCGCACAAACTGATACTCGCGAGTTGGCCCGCCTGCAATGATCAGTACTCGGTTTTTGCGTTCTATTACCTCAACCAGCGCCACTCGTTGATTATCGCGAAGCTCGCTATCGCCCGGCAAGGGCAAGACCTTGGCAGCATACTGCCACTGTCCAACTGCTTTTGGTTCAAGCTCAAACTGCGCTGTGGCAATCGAACCATTGGCAGGAATCTCTACCTGCTGTTCGGCCTCGATACCAAAGCTTTCGATACTGGAATCCTTTGGACCGGAAGTAATTTGAACGGTGACCATGCGCCCTTCAAATCCGCTGGAGTTTATTAGCGCCGAAAGCGAAAAACGGTCGCCGGGGTAGAGTCGCTTGGGAACATCGATTTCTAAGAGTTGCAGGTTGGGAGGACTGCGCTCCGATCCCAATCCAACAATATACAACGGAACTCGCATATTCTGCGCAGTAGAAATTACTTGTCGTGGATCGACCCCCGAGTTGCTTTGACCGTCCGTCAATATCACCAAACCAGCGAGCGGATTGCCCGTTTCGCGATCCAGTACTGACTTGATTGCATCTCCCAGTTGGGTGCTGGCGCCAATCGGCTGGATCGCCTCGCTCCAATTCTCCGGCAGTGAAACGGCTTCATCTAATTCTGGAGTGGGAGCAGCATTCGCCTGGTCCTCTGCAACCATCGGGGGCAAGTTGGATCCGAATATTGCGGCAATTGAAAAACGAGTATTGGGTACGACAGCGAGCGCAGCCACGACCAGCGATACTAGCATGAATGCTGTGCCCAACAACAATGACCAGCCGCCGCCAGACCAATTGCGGGCACCGCCGACCTGAGCTGCTAGTGCAACCACGAGAAACAACAATGCTAAAAATCCCAATCCAATTGCAATTGCGAGCCGCTGTCGACTGTTGGAAAGTGCGGCCACGTCATCGGCCGAGGAATCGTTTGATTGTTCGCTGGCAGCGGCAGCGGTTTTCTCAATAGCCCCCAGCATCACGGGTCTCGACTGCTGATCAAAACGGAAAACTGTGAGCTGATGTCGGAGCGCCAATTGTTTTAAGAAATCGGATTGCCCCAACATCGCCGCAACTTCCCCGGAACGCGACTGGGTATTGGTGACGCCGATCGAGGAAGGTGTACCCGGAAGCGACATGCTCAATGATGTATCGACCAACACAGCGACGCGGGAGTCTTTCACGACACGTTGCTCGGTTCGTTTATCAAGCTGAAAGAAATATAGCAACAGACCGCTGAGAGCTGCTAAACGCAACAACAACAGTGCCCAGCCCACCGCGCGATGGTGCTCTACCGAATCGCGCCGATACCAGACGCTTACGAAAACCGTTATGCAAACAACAACTAAAGCCAACAATAGCCAATGCCACCACTGGTCCAATTGCTCGATGCGCTGCCACAGATAGGTAACACGCGTCTCTGCCAACAAAAAATTCGCAAAACACATGCATCCGGCAAGAGCATTCATCGTGTCGCCCCCGCAGTTCGTGGAACATGGTAGCTGGCCGAATAGGCTAACAATTGTTCTGCCAGCAGTAACGCCGCCAGCAAGCACATCAATAAAGTACTGTGAGAAGCTTGGGAAGAATTCAGGCCCGCCTCGCTGACAGCGTCGGCAGTGCGAAAAGTAAAGTTGATACCGGGCAATTTCTGCTCCAGCTCCGCCTGCTTGACTCGATCTAAATTCCCCTCTGCGGCTGACACATTGTGAGCAAAATTCTGAAACAGCTTTTCACCTTGGCTATTGGTCATCCAAGCTTCGAAAACGCCGGGGCGAAGCAAGCCATCGACAATATCGCGATCCATTTCACCCAAATCGATTTTCAGGTCGATGCGCGAGAGCAACCTATCGTTGTCATCTGTGGTCACTCGCTGCAGCAGTCGCACACGCGATTTGTTGTCGCGTGAAGGCAGCAATACCTCGCCTTCGGGCAGAACTGCTGTCCCGCTAGCCAACATTCCAAGGGGACTGCCAACGGGCTCGCTGGTTGGCGAACGACGAAAACTGCCCAAGTAACCAAACGTTCGCAACGCTACCACCACAAAAGTCGGGTCTTGTGCCCAGTTACTCCAGTCGGAAGTGAGTCCGGTCAATAGCGCAACCACTCGACCTTCCCCAAAGGCTTTGTCGAGCAGCAAGGGAGTTCCGCCTGGACCAGACGCAACCAAGTCGATTCCTGCGGTCTTGGCAGTGTCCGCAGTAGGAATCAACTGTTGCCGAATACGGAGGAGCGTAAACGGACTGACCGAGAGTTGCCGCAATGGTGCAAGTATCGGATGCTCTTCCGCCGTGGCCTGCGGTTCCACTTCGCCAGCGGCAACCTGATTCTCGCGGATCTCCGCCAGTCGCACAGGAAAGAACCCGGCCCCGTCGCGATAAAGTTCTTCATTGACAACTTGCAGGTTGGTGTTAGCTCCACAGGCAACAAACAGGCCACCGCCTGCGGAACAATAACTCTCCAGCTTCGCTATAGCCTGGCGATCCAACCGCGGCACATCCAATAGTGCAACAACGTCAAATTGTTGCAACAATTCTGCCGGGACATCTCTCAAGTAGGCCGCATCAACTTGCTCTGCAGACATGCCCGTGCGCAAGCGGGTGTCGGGCGCGAATACAGTTTGAAAATAGTATGCGTTGGATTGATTGATGTCTCCATCAACCAACAACACTTTTTGGGTATCGCGTATGCCAATAACACACCAGCGTGCATTGTCGGTCGCTAGTGCATCGTCGGGCAGCATGATTTCAATCACGTGCTTTCCGGGCACACCGAAAACAACTTGTACTTGTCGGGTGACGGTTTCGCCGGGTTCAATCTGCTCAATAACAACTGGAGGAAGTTCCAAAATCTCCCCCGAATAACTGCTGTCGACGCGCGGCTCTGTAGCTCCCTCTGCGTAACTTACGGAGCGAACTTTCAAGACGGTATTGCGAGTCGGTTGATTCGATTGGTTGCGGACTTGGAAGCGTACCATTAGCGGAACACCAGCGGCCCAAACTTCCTGCTCGGGTTCGACACTCACAACCGACAGATTTGCGGCAGTATCGGTGGCGCAATCGACAAAGTGGATGCGGGCCGATGCATCCATTAATGCTCGCAGTTTATTGCGCAACGACTCAGGTTCTCCGAATTCGTTGCGGCGGAAGTCGCTGAGCAGAATCACTTCGTTTTTCTCTGCAAGATTAGCGGTGATGAGCGGGGCAATTAAATCGTAGGCGTCTTCGGGTGAGAGCTGCAGAGCCGTGGGGGAGGTCGCGGCAAGCCGATCGAGCATTTTAGCAGGGTCGCTGGGCACGGACTGCGCCATAAGATCAGCGGCTGAATCAAGACGAGCGTCTAATTGCGCGGAGCGACTAGCCAGCGTAGCGCGACTCAGTCGCAAGAGCGTGATTTGATTCTGGCCCGGCTCGTTCGCAATGGAACGCACTAAACCGTTGAGGGCGCGTAAAGCGCGAGCATAGGAGCTCTCGGCTTGCTCCGTATCCGCCATCGAATAGCTATCGTCTAGCAGAATGTAATGATGCGTCGCCTGACCACCTAGCAGCCCCAGTAGCTGCGAACTACTTACCAATTGGGCCAACATGGCGACCAGAAGCAACATGGCCAGCATGCGAGCCAACAGGAGTAGCCACTGCTTGAGCATGACCCAGCGACGATTTCGACGATAGCTCTCCATTAGAAAATCCATCGCTGCCCACTTCTGTTTGCGATGGCGGAGCATGTTGATCAAGTGAATCAATACCGGCACACCGACCAGCAGAAAGCCCCAGGTTAATGGCTGAAAAAGAAACTGCATGTCGCCAACTATCTCCGCACCGAGTGCATACGGTCACTGAGTATCTTTGACAAAATCGCATCGGGAGCATCGCTAGTTCTCACCAGGAGATAATCGCTTTTGGAAGCCGCACAGGACCGACGAACGCGATCGAGAAATCGCTCCAGCGCTACCAAATATCCTTCGCGAAGTGCACGTGGATTGCATGTCAAGTGATCGCTGGTCTCCAAACCCTCGAAGCGTGTAGGATCCGAGAAAGGAAAATCCAACTCGTCATCGTCCAATATATGCAGTACCATCACGTCGTGTCCGGCGCGCCGTAGAGTATCGATCCCGCGAAGAGAGCTCTCCTCCGCACCCAATAGGTCGCTGATCAAAATCATCAAGCCTCGCTTGGGAAATGTTTGCACAACGTCGCGAAATACCGAATCGAGATTGGTTTTTTCTTGAGGCTTGGCGATCTCCAACGCGGCCAAAATGTCCGTCAAGTGTCGTTGACTCGTCCGCAACGGCACTCGCGAACGGATTTTATTGTCAAACAAAACGCTGCCGACGGCATCTTGTTGCTTAAGAACTAGCAGCGATAGACAAGCTGCCAGAATGCACGCATACTCAAATTTAGTCATTTCGCTGCGACCGTAAGCCATGCTGGCTGAACTATCGATCAGCAGCGAACAGCGAAGATTGGTGTCTTCTTCGTACTGCTTAATGACCAATCGATCCTGTCGGGCCCACACTTTCCAGTCGACATGGCGCACATCATCGCCAGGCACGTATTGGCGGTGCTGTACAAATTCAACCGATTGTCCAAAATATGGACTGCGGTGTGCACCGGATAGAAATCCCTCTACGATATGCCGGGCCTGCAACTCGAGTCGCTGAACCCGCTTAACCGCTTCAGGAGGCAAAAATCTTTTGGAAGCGGGCATCGCGTGTCAACTCATCCTCAGCGGTTGGTGTTTCCTTGACCAATCGATCTACAACATCATCGGTGGTGATGCCATCGCTTTCAGCCGCAAAGGTTACCACCATGCGATGTCGAAGAACAGGGCGGCACAACTCCTGTATATCCTCTACCGTAACATGAGCTCGACCGTGAAGCAGCGCTCGCGCCTTACCACCAAGAACCAAGAACTGTACAGCTCTCGGACCTGCTCCCCATCCTACCTGGTCTGCGACAAAACCAGGGACTCCTTCGCAGCCAACGCGAGTCTGCCGAACGATCGCCAACGCATATCGAATCACGTGGTCTGCAATAGGCACGCTGCGCACCAAGTCTTGCAGCTCAAGTATTTCCGGCCCGCTTAGCACCGATTCGACCTGGCTATTAATACGCGACGTCGTTCGCCTGGCCACCTCGAGCTCTTCGTCAAAGCTGGGGTAATCGACCATGACTTTGAACATGAACCGGTCTTGCTGAGCCTCCGGAAGCGGATAAGTCCCCTCCTGCTCGATGGGATTCTGTGTTGCCAGTACAAAAAACGGATCGCTCAACTGATGCCGTACGCGGCCCACAGTTACTTGACGCTCCTGCATCGCTTCCAATAAAGCCGCCTGAGTCTTTGGAGGTGTCCGGTTGATTTCGTCCGCCAAGATCACATTGGCGAATAACGGCCCTTCCATAAAGCGGCGTTGCAGTCCTCCGCCAGGCTGCTCTTCGATGACTTCCGTGCCAGTAATGTCCGCAGGCATCAAGTCGGGCGTAAATTGAATTCGACTAAAGGATAGGCTGAGCGATTGAGCCAACGTGCTGATCATCAACGTCTTGGCTAGACCTGGCACTCCTTCCAGCAAGCAATGACCTCGACTAAAAATGCAAATCAACAACTCGTCGATGACGTCCTGCTGCCCCACGATAACTTTACTAAGCTGTGCTCGAATTCTATCGCGCGCGGCTTGCAATTTATCGATCGACTCAGCCGATATGGCCAGGCTTCCATTACTTTGGGTCATGTCGTTTCCCTAACTGACCAAAGGCGTTTCGGATTGGACTAAACTGGCTACCTCGACAGCCCAGCAGCTAACCACAGCCGACCGTGAGTTTGTGCCAGTTTGGAGGAGTGCATGAATTAAAATCGCACAAGTTCCTACCTAGCCAGCACAAATTACCAAGCTAATAGTCTGAGGCAGTCAGTCCCGAAAAGCTAGCCCCCACGGCGAATTCCGCCCCCACATCGGCACAATAACGACCAACCGCCACCAAACGCACTCTGACATTGTCAAGCAGCAAACTGAGAAAGCTCAATGAGAGCAAAGTTCGAGACTACGAAACTGGGCCGCATCAATGATGGTGCATTTTTCATGCTGTTCGATCAGTCGCGAGAGCTCGTCCGCCTCGTCTATTACTCCCAAACCGAGACTCTCCACCGTCTCGCTTCGCAAGTTTGATATGAGATAGACATGATTGGTCTCAGTGGCACTCAGGATGATCGCCGCAGCGATCGCATCGTCGCTCGCATCCGCGGCCAACTTCTTGGCGATCGAGGCTGGCTCCCGATGCGGATCGCGCAATCGGCCGAGGCCCTTTCCGACAGTCTCCTGAAGTTGAGTCGCCAGCACGATTGTTCCATTGGCAGTAACATAGCGTAGCGCCGTGTGTAACGTCCGCGCCAAACCTAACCAACTTTGCACCGTAGGCGAGCCTTCGAGCACGGCAACGACTAGGTCGCTAGTAGCGACAGGAGTCCTCCACAGACTTGCCATCGCAGATTGCGCTGCATCCTCTAGTGGCACCAGCTGGCCCGCCAGAATTTCTGCCACTTGATTCTGACCAGCCGGTATGACTTCGATGCCCACCACGACACCCAACCACCACGCCGCTTGCTCAGCCCAGGAACGCAATTTGGCATGCGCGACTGGATCGTCCAGTCGTGGCATCGAATAAAATTCTCCTCGCGTGCTGCGATTGGACAGCAGCGGAAAAAGTCCAAACGCACCAAAGTAGTCTAACGCCGAAGCGGGGCGGGCACAGCATATTGGAACAACCACGTCCGCATCGACGAGAACGCGGTTCAAATAAATTGGATCGGATTCCTCGTTGGCAGCCACATAAGCGATCTTCTCCACGTCGTCAAAATCATGCCGCTCAACGTGCACGGCAGCTCCGATGCATCGCAGAAGGTCTGCCTCCAACTCGGTAGGCGACGAATGCCCCTCTCCAGCCAGTACAATTCGTATGTTGGCCGCGTCCACGCCTCGATCGCAAAACCACTTGACTACTGCCGAAACGACTTCGACCAGCGCTGGAATCGACTGATCAACCGCCAAAGCGAGTACGTCCCCTGGCACGATAGCTTGGTCGAATCCCGGAAAATCCAATGGCTTCGAAAGCGCCACGTGCACCGCATCCGCAATGTCAGCAACCTCAGTTGTGGGGCAAGAAACGCTAGCAACTTGTTTGTCTGCTGGCATCTGCCACAGTGAATCCTTGCCTATATGAATATTTAACACTTCGATCGGCCTGTTTTCCGTTGCATTTGATTTGTTGAATCTGGTACTCATTTATCGCGGCAGTAATGTCCTAAGGCGAGCATTCTAATCGATAGAACGCTTTCCATATATTGGCGTTGTGATTGTTCGACTTCGTGCGTCGCGAACACATACACACAATCACTCGCTAAGTACCCCATTGTCGCTATTTCTGTCGGAAACTTTCCTCTTCGGAGCCGCTGAGAGTGATAAATGCCCCCCAACGTACGGTCGTGGAATGCTTCTATACGCAGCGAATGATCCAGCAACATTCTGTTTTGAAGATTGCCGCTTTGCTTGTCCAACTGTCGCTCAGCGTTGGTTGCGATCGCACTCTGGATAGTATGCAACAGGAAGTTCAAGCAGAGGGACAGTCCTCGCGCTTGGTTGGTAGCACCTATTCGCCGCGTTCCATTATTGATCAGTGCGTCCGCGCGTACCAAAAGCTGTCGAGTTATCAGGACGATGGATCCGTGCGGTTAGAGTACGAATTGGATGGTAGACTCTTGGAAGACCTCGCGCCGCTATCGATTGCATGGGATGCTAACGGCCGCGTGGGAATTCGGGCTTACACCGTCGAAGCCGGACCCGCCAACAATCGCTGGCGACTGCGTTTCCGAGACGAAGCCGACCTTGTGCGTAATCAGGTTTTGAGTCGAGCCCTGCCGCCCAAAGTCGATTTTGCATGGCTCCTCAGCGATCCCCTGGTTGCCGAGAGACTGTCGGCTGGTTTGGCAGGTTTCCCGCCTCAGCTTGATTTGCTGCTGAGCGAACAACCATTGCAGGGTTTAATCGACGACTCGTCGACGCTCTCCATGAAACATCCGGAAACAATCGATGGAAGAGCCTGCTACGGAATCAACGTGCAACGTGGGCCGGCAGAATTCATCCTATGGATCGATCAAGCGACGCTCTTGTTGCGACGACTTACTTTGCCACGGTCTCATTTAACTCCGGAAATGTTGAGCGACCAACGTGTTACGAACGTTAAACTCACGATCGAGTTTTCAAACATAAGGGCCAATCAAACCGTTGACTGGAACCATTACTCGATTGCGAGCAAAGCGGATGAATTGCGAGTCAATCGATTTGTTCCGCCGCCGCTGCTGATCGATACACTAGGACTAGGCAAACGCATTCCCGGATTTCATTTGGAGGATCCATCAGGAGAAACTGTCTACAGCTCCGATGCGCTCAAACCAAGCTGCAA
>JBGSTP010000016.1:0-64640 GCA_041736515.1 Pirellulaceae bacterium | reverse complement strand
CACTATGTTGGAGTGGGATATTGCACCTAAGCTTCGCGAAGTGCGCGGAGTGACCGAGATCAACTCGCACGGGGGATATTACAAGACCTTCGAAGTTCTTCCCGATCCAGATCGACTTGCCAGCTATAACATTCCACTCTCTGAGTTGTTTCTCCGTATCGAAGAGAACAATGGGTCTGCAGGTGGCGGTTACGTCGTTCACAATCAGGAGCAGCGATTTATCCGGGGCGAAGCGCTCTTGAAGAGCGAAGAAGACATTGGCAAAGTCGTACTCCGACGCAATGACAACGGCATGCCTATCCTGGTCTCCGACGTGGCCACTGTGAAGATTGCGCCTTTGACTCGCCAGGGTTCCGTGACTCGCGATGGTCGCGGTGAAGCTGTCACGGGTCTAGTAATGATGTTAGTAGGTGAGAATTCCCGTGAGGTTGTTGAGCGCGTGAAGGCTAGAATCGACGAAATTGCTCCTACATTAGCTTCTGGAGTCTCGCTAGAAATAATCTACGATCGCTCCGCGCTGATTGGGCGAACGTTGCACACTGTACTTAAGAATCTACTCGAAGGTGGTGGCCTAGTTGTCTTTGTCTTGCTGCTAATGCTCGGCAGCATTCGCGCAGGGTTAATAGTCGCTTTAGCCATACCGCTTTCGATGTTATTTGCGTCGAATTTGATGTACGCCATGGCGATCTCGGCGAGCTTAATGAGCTTGGGAGCAATCGACTTTGGTCTCATCGTCGATTCTTCAGTGATCATGATTGAGAATTGCATGCACCGCTTATCAGAGAACACGAAAGGGGGGCGAAGTCGCATGGAGGTTATTCGTGATGCGTGCATCGAAGTGCGAAGGCCAACCATGTTTGGCGAGCTGATCATCGCCGTAGTTTATGTTCCAGTGCTATTGCTCGAGGGTACCGAGGGAAAGCTTTTCCGGCCGATGGCGCTCACAGTTTTGTTCGCACTCCTGGGATCGCTCATTATTTCAATGACCTTGATGCCAACGCTGGCGTCGCTGGCACTGCCACGGAATATGTCCGACAAGGATGTGTGGTTTGTCCGCTGGATAAAGTCGCTGTACAAGCCACTGGTACACCGTGCAATAGCCGCTCCAGCACTCACGACGATGCTGGCTCTGACCGTGTTCGCTGCTAGTATCCCCGTCGCATTGAACCTTGGTGCCGAGTTCATGCCGCGCTTGGAAGAGGGTGATTTGTTGATTGAGGCCAATCGACTCCCCAGCGCGACAATTGAAGGTGCCATTGAACTTGGAACCCAGATTGAACGAGTTTTGTTGGAATTCCCAGAAGTGAAGACAGTCTTCTGCAAGTCTGGGCGTCCTGAAATTGCCAATGATGTTATGGGAGTGCAGCAAACCGATGTGTGGGTGATCCTGCATGATCACCACGGCTGGCGCGCTGGAATGTCGCGCGAGGAATTAATCCGGCAGATGGATGAACAATTGAGTCGTCGTGTGGCGGGCGTGGCTCTCGGATTTACTCAGCCAATTGAGATGCGAGTCGACGAACTGGTGGCGGGCGTCAAATCCGATGTGGCTGTCTTGCTCTACGGAGACGATCTGGAAGTCTTGGCGAGAACATCCAAGCAGATTGAACGAGTGTTGCAAACTATCCCCGGCGCCGCGGACGTTCGCGCTGACTATCAAGCCAATCTGCAAACTCTCTCGATTCGTCCCAATCGCGACGCGCTTGCGCGGTATGGCATCGACGCCTCCAAGGTACTGGGAGTGATCGAGGCGATTGGTGGTCGAAACGTGGGGGTTGTAATCGAGGGACGCGCCCGGTTTCCGATTCTCGTTCGTGTTCCCTCAAGTTGGCGCGAAGAGTTAACCCTGCTGGAACAGCTACCGGTCGAGGAGGTGGGCGGGCGAATTGTGCCATTGGGTGAGCTAGCAGAAATCTCTATGGAGGAAACGCCTCCAACTGTCGAACACGATAACGTTCGTCGACGCACCTATATTGCGGCTAATGTCCGCGGACGCGATGTCGCCGGTTTTGTTAGCGAGGCGCAGCAGCGCGTCGCGGAGCAAGTCGACTTGCTGCCAGGCTATGAAATTCGCTGGGGAGGAGACTTTGAGAATCTACAGTCCGCCAGTCAGAGACTGTTGCTGATCACTCCCATCGTTCTCTTGTTGATCTTTCTACTTCTGCATAGTAGCTTTGGTAGTGCCTCGTTGGCCCTGTTGATCTTTTTGGCTGTTCCCATGGCTGCCAGCGGCGGTATTTTTGCGCTTTATTTGCGGGAGATGCCCTTTAGTATTTCAGCGGGCGTGGGATTCATTGCACTCTTTGGCGTCGCTGTGCTGAATGGTCTGGTTTGGGTCAGCGCGGCAGAAAATCTTCGCAAAGCAGGCTTGCCCATGGGACAAATTACACAACGGACTGCGCTCAATCGCCTGAGACCTGTACTCATGACTGCCATGGTTGCCAGCCTCGGCTTTGTGCCTATGGCACTCTCCACGAGCGATGGCGCAGAAATGCAACGTCCGCTGGCCACTGTCGTCATCGGAGGACTGATTACCAGTACTTTACTCACCAGTATTGTCGTTCCAGCAATTTACCCCTGGTTTGCACCCGGAAGGAAACCTGATGCAGGCGAGGGGCACGTGGTCGAGGGACACATTTAACTGCACAGCTATTTTCCGTACACTGTTCGGCCAAGATCTTTGTCCGGGAGAAATTCCATCCGTTCCTCAAAGTGTTATGCCATGACTGAACATCGATTATCGCATTCGGAAATTCTGCAGTTAAAGCGTTGGAATACGCCAACCATTTATAATGGTTGGGAACAAATCACTCGAGGGAATCGCGCCTGCGATGGTTTCAATATTGAAGAAACGCGAGACTTTATGCCAGAGATGGGCCCCATGGTCGGGTTTGCCGTGACGTGTGTGATCGAGCCCAGCAACAGTAAACATCCTCAAAACCAGCCGCCTGCTTGGAATGACTATCGTGAATACGTCGCAGCTCAGTCCGGCCCAAAGATAGTCGTTGTGCAAGATTTGGACAAACCGCAAGTGATCGGTGCGTTTTGGGGCGAAGTGAACAGCAATATTCACCGTGCGTTGGGATGTGTCGGCACTATTGTGGACGGTGCTGTTCGCGACTTGGACGAAATGCGTAACGCTGGATTCAAGGCGTTGGCACGGCGTTTGTGTGTAGGGCATGCGTATTCTTGTCCGGTCCGCTGGAATTGCGATGTCCAGGTTTTTGGTCAGACCATCCGACCCGGGCAATTAATACACGCAGACAAGCATGGGTTTCTCGCTATTCCCGTCGGCGAGGAAGCGGAGTTGTTGGAGGCGGCGCGCTTCATGGATACGAACGAGTGCGATCATCTCATTTCAGTCGCGCGGGCATCTTCGGGTAGATCGAAAGAAGAACTATTGGCTGCAATTCGCGAGGGCAGTAAACGATTTTCAGACGCGGCACGTCAACGTTTTCAACGCTCTGGTGAATTTTAGTCTTGAATTCGTGGAAGCGACCTCAATCCAGTCGACATCCGAACCTCGCATAATAAATACGAGATGTTCCGGAAGCCACAGCGACCAATCCGACAGAGCCCTGCTGGGGAGAACAGCATATGGAAAACTCGCCCTACGATCCACCTTCGATGCCAACTCAATGGACGGCCGCCAATCAACCCCAAACAACGCGGATGCCAGGTGACACGCCGGGGCCTCCCCGAGTTTGGTCCTGGTATGTCGGTTACTGTGCATGCATGGCACTGCTGTATCTATTAAGCCTGATAGCAGGTGTTTTCCTGCTCGCCAACAGTACATGGTTAGCAGAAGAAACCGAGGAAGAGCCTCTGTTATATATTCTGCAGGGAAGTATGTTCACGGTCCTCGGGAGCGCGCTGCTGGTGCTATATGCCGCTGCTCCCTTTCTTCCGAGGCGAAAATGGGCCTGGTACTATGGGTTCGTAACCATCGGCATTGGAATGACCAGTCTGTGTTGCGTCCCTTTTACTATCCCGCTGCTCATTTTTTGGATCAAGGAGGACACCAAACGGTACTTGGGCGCGGAGGTCGACGCGCGCTGAATCGGCCAATGCCACTGGTGACCACCGATCGGAACAAATAATCGCACCAACCGAATTTGGTCAACGAACTCGCCGCCAATAGGTTTCGCGTTGGGGAGCTTAATCGCTCATGCCCAGTTGTTGCATTTTTCGATACAGATTGGAGCGGTGCATGCCTAACTGTTTCGCGGCTTGCGCCAAATTCCCGTTTGCAGAGTCGACATGCCGCTGTATGTATTGTCGCTGGAACTGAGCTGTGGCGTCGTTGAGTGCAAGATTTGAGGGGACGCTTGCCACATCACCGGAGGAAACTGGAGACAACACAAACGCCAAGTCGGACTCTTCGACGACCGCTCCGCTGGTAAGGTATGCAACGCGCTCCATTAGGTTTCTCAACTCGCGCACATTTCCGGGCCAAGCATGGCTGAGCAAACGTCGCCGCGCGGAGTCCGAAAGCTTGGGCGGTGGTCGACCAATTTGATGTCCAAATTGTTCCAGGAAATGCTCAGCCAAAACGATGACATCGTCGCCGCGTTCTCGCATTGGAGGTAACTGAAGCGTCACCACATTCAACCTAAAATACAAATCTTCGCGAAACCTTTTTTCCCGGACCAATTTGACCAGGTCTTGGTTGGTGGCGGCGATCACGCGCACATCGGTTTGTATCTGCTTTGAGCCTCCCACGCGAACAACGACTTTGTCTTCGAGGACACGTAGAAGCTTCGCTTGGCCGCCGATGCTCATCTCGCCGATTTCGTCGAGCAGCAGCGTACCGCCCGATGCCAGTTCGAATTTACCCGCACGCTCGGACACGGCATCTGTAAAGGCGCCTTTCTCGTGTCCGAACAACTCGCTTTCAAGCAGCGTTTCTGCGATGGCCGCACAGTTGACAGCCACAAACGCTTGGTCGCGGCGATTACTCTGCAGATGCAAGCTCCGCGCCACAACCTCCTTGCCTGTTCCATTTTCACCCAGGATGAGCACGGCCAGTTCTGTGGGCGCTACGCGTGTGACGGTATCTCGCAATGCGCGCACCTGTGGACAGCTGCCAACAAGTTGCAGGGATTCGGAAACGCTTTTGACTAATCGGTCGCGACTCTTGATGAGCGACGCGATATGCTGGGTGTTCTCGACTGCTGCAGAAGCATGTCGCGCCAACTCGACCAAAAACGCCTCATCGTCCTGCGAGAACTCACCGGAGCGATGGTTGAGAACTTCGAACACGCCGAGTGGTTTGTTTCGATGGTCAAGCAGCGGTACAGCAACCAGCGATCGCGTTGCGTAACCGAGTTTCTTACCGACGTTCGTGTTGATAGCCAACGGATCGCCCGACGCATCCCATCGTTCTGGGCGGCCGTGCTTGAGGACTTGCCCGGCAATTCCTTGATCATCGCGAATTCGCAGCGGTTCTCCTTCCACGCCCATGGCAGGATGTCCGACGAGCTGGTTTGCGGGTTTATCCCAAAGAAAGATACTCGCGCGGTCGCCATTCAATACCCGCGCGGCCGCGATCGCCATGTTGTTTAACAGTTCTGTCAAGTCATGGCTTTGTTGCCAAGCAGCGGCTAGTTGCAAAAGAGTTTGAAGTTGATCGACTCGAGTCTGCAACTCTGAATGATCGAGTGCGATAGCCAAACCGCTTCGCAGCAGTTGACCCATGGACTCGGCTTCATCCGCGTCGACGAGATTGGCTGGGCTAATCAGCAGGACCTCTGAGGGCTGTGTGCGGCCGGCGATGGGCACAGCTAACCATCCCGACGCGCTCAATACCGACATTTGGTCGCATGCTGAAGCGGCCAGTTCAATTGGCAATTGTGCGAGCGAACCTGCCGTACCAGCCACTTCCCAATGATCCGACTGCTGGTGGACCCAGGCGACGCGAGCCTGCGCAAAGTGGCTCCCTACCGATGTCAAAGCCATTTCGCGGAATTCGAACGCAGATTTGCTTCGGGCGATCGCAGAAAGCAGTTCGCTAGCGATACTGCAACTTGAATTTCTCTCGCGCTTCATGCTGGTCCGTATTGTCTTTTCGATATCTCGTCTGTTCAGTGGCTGGTCAGCTAAGTGTAGTCCACTGTTTGAGAGCATGACAGCCTATAGTGGCCGGACTTTGAATGGGCCCTGAATTCGACTTTCCGTGGCTTTGCGACAAGCGCTAGCGTGTTGGCAAGTTGTGCCGGTTAGGAGGCGACTGGCGGTGCTTTCTACCAGCGACAGGCTGGTTTTCTAAGCTATTCAGCCGGTTACCCCTAATAGTTGGGCTGCCCGGCGAGTATGATATTCGTTCTAAGTACACTTCATTGGGTTGGAGGGGATTTCGCTGTTATGCCCAAACCGATTCGCAGAATAGGAGCGAGTAAGCTCGCTACGGTTTCTGAATGTCAGACGCCCCAAGGAGTGCACGTTGCGGCAAAAGAATACAACCGACAACCACTGTCGAGCTTTCAGCATGAACGCATTTTCGCCGCTGCGCAGCGCTGGAAAACACTGACCATACCGGGGCTCGCACCCTATCTAGAAGTCAATCCCGCTGAAAATCTGATATTGATGGAGCTGTTCGACCGTAGCGCAGCGATGCGTTTGAGCGAAGGGCACTCCGACCCGAGGTTAGTGTTGCACGCCATGCGCGGAATTTTGGCTGCTCTTGCCCAGTTGCATGAACAGGGGTTGTTGCATGTTAATTTGAAGCCTTCCAATGTGTTCTTTGATTCCGACGGGCGCGCCCGATTGAGCGATGGGCTGCTACTCAATATCAATGCTCCGGTGACGTTGCCGCCGCCGACAAACCAAAAATACTTGACGCCCGAACATACAAGCGACGCATTTGGTCCTATGTCCCCAGCCACCGATTTGTACGCTGTTGGTTTCATGGCTTTGGAGTTGCTTGCTGGCGATCGCTTCGGTCGGGCGTTTCAGGGAATCGGCGACGACGCGGGCGACGACGATTTGGCTTGGTTCCAATGGCACGGTTCATCGCAAGAGGCGCCGAGCGCGACAGCGTTCTCGAAAACCTGCCCTGCCGAACTTACGGCCGTGATCGCTCGGCTTGTCGCAAAGCAGCCATCGATTCGGTATGCTTCGGCGCGTGCAGCATTGCAAGACCTCCCGCAGGATATTGCTGTACAAGCCAAGGTCATTGGCGGCGCAAATCAGACGCCCGTCAGCGAAGCTAAACGCGAGGCGCTTTCGTCTCATGTCGTCGAACGACCGGCAACGGGAATCGTGGTGGCTGTCGCCTCGGGGCCACGTGCGGGTGAAATGGTTGGCACCAATGATAACGAATTCATGCTCGGTTTCGACCACGATTGTTTTCTACGTTTTTCGCCCGAACAATACCCACATGGCAGCGGGAAGGTGTTGGTCCGGCGAAGCTCCGAAGGTTGGTATGCGCTGCGGGTGTCCGGTGATTCCGCGTTTGTAAATCAACTGCAACTCGAAGAAAAACGCTCGTTGCGATCCGGTGACATTATCCGGCTATCGTCTCGCGGGCCCGATGTGCAATTCACCATGCAAAGCGGCGGCGTGGCGGTGCGTTCGTTGGTGAGTCGATTTCTGCCGAGCCAATCCAAGCAGCCGGTTCGTCCGCCTGGCGCCGGTGCGAATGCAGCGAAAGCACCACCCAGCCGCGGAGCAGCGCCTGCGCCAGCCGCTGCAGTTGCTCCGGCTCGTCCTAATCCAGTTCCCATGCCTGCTGGCGGGGCATCTCCGGCACCGAGCAAGCCAGTTGTCGCCGCACCAGTAAAGGCGGCAACTAGCAAGGCTGCGCCCACGGCTCCCCTGCCAGCCAAAGGAGCCAACCCAGCGACACCCAATAAATCGACAACCAGCGATCCAAAATCTTCGCCGGGCGGGTTTTCGTGGTTGTCGCCAGCAACTTGGTCCAAGAATCAAAAGAACACAGTCATCGCCGTCGTAGGTGGGATTCTTGTAATTATCGCCGTGATCCTGTTCCCGAGCTCGTCGCCATCGCCTCAGAATAATAAGGAAGAGGCGCCTAACAGCAGTTTACCCGCTAGCATCGTTACGGGCGAAACGAATTCTGGCGAAGCGACGCCTGGCGAAACGGAAAGTTCTTCTTCGGCTGCGGGAAGCGGAGGGAAAGAGAATGATGCCGCGGCGGCTGAGCAGCCGAAGAATGAACCCGATGCCGAAGCTGAGTCGAAGCCAACTGGCAGTAACTGAATCCGGGTATTGCGACGTCGACGACGCAGCTGTGAAAGAAGTCCAAGCTAATTGAATAACTGAAGTGATCCCAAATGCAGAACGCTGGTTTAGGTCTTGATTTAGGTACGACGATTTCGCTGGCCTCCGTCGTTGATCAGCGCGGACGTCCCGAAGTTGTAAAAGGGGCCGCGGGCCGGCATTTGATTCCCAGCGCAATTTACTTCGATACCAACATCGTAGTCGGTGAAAGCGCGCTCGAGCTGGGGCTACGCGATCCAGAAGGGCTAGCGGAAGCATTTAAGCGCGATATTGGCAAACCGCATTACAGTCGCGAAATTCGCTCGACCCAAGTGCCACCCGAAGTACTTACCGCCTTTTTGATTCGGCATTTGCTGAGCAACGTTCGAGCCGCTTACGGCGACATCGACTCTGCCGTTGTGACGGTGCCAGCTTATTTTGACGAGCGCAAGCGAACGGCCACACAGCAGGCCGCGCAACTGGCTGGGTTAGAAGTTTTGGACATCATCAATGAACCGACTGCCGCAGCCATTGCGTTGGGGCACGAAATGATGTTGGATGCTAAGCCCAACGTCAAGCCGCGCAAGCTATTGGTCTACGATTTGGGTGGAGGAACGTTCGACGTTACTCTGCTCGAATTTGCCGATCGCACGTTTCGTGCGCTGGGTACCGACGGCGATATTTATCTCGGAGGCCGGGATTTTGACGAGCGAATCATCGGCATCGTTGCCGACCGCTTCCGAGAACGGCACGGGGTTGATCCACGTCATAACATCTATGAAATGCAACGCCTGTGGAAACGGGCGCGGGAAGTTAAGCACGTTCTCTCCTCGCAAGAAAAAGTGCCACTCGACTTTGAGTACGAGGGCATGCATGTCCAATTCGATTTGTCGCGATCTGAATTCGAAGATGCAATTGAACCTTTGGTTGAGCGATCGATGGCGACCACACGCGATGTGATTTTGGCTGCTGGATGTAGTTGGTCCGATATCGATGAATTCCTATTGGTTGGTGGTTCGAGCCGAATTCCCCTCATCGCGGCCAAAGCTCAGGAATTGTCAGGTCTGATGCCACGTTTGGCCAGTAATCCGGACGAGTTAATCGCGCATGGGGCGGCTCTCTACGCGGCGACCAAACGCGGCGACATCCTCGATGCAGCGGCACAGTTTGATGTTGTCAACGTGAATGCGCACAGTCTCGGTGTGCGAGGCACAGATGCGGCGACCAAACAAAAGGTCAATAAAATCCTAATTCCGCGCAACACACCGCTACCAGCTTCCAAAATCTATAGCTTTGTGACCTCTCGCGATGGTCAAAAAAACGCCAAAGTCCCGTTGCTTGAAGGCGAAAGTGAGAATCCGGATTTTTGTACTCTGCTTGGCGAATGCTTGGTACGGATTGACACTGCGCTACCCAAAGGCTCCGGAATCAAAGTCATTTGCAACTATGCTGCCAACGGAACAATCTCGGTGACGGCTAAGCTCGCTCAAAACAATGCGGCAGCGTACGTAGAAATACGTCGCGATGGCTATTCCACATTGGAGTCGCTGGATGCCTGGACGGCTCGCTTAACCACTGGCGGCGATATTCAGTCCACGGAGGTGCTGGCCTATCTGGCTGGAGTTCCTGATAAACAAGTCAGCGTCGATCGCAGCGACAAAGACAAAGTGATCGCCCGCTTGGATGATCTCTATCGCTTCGTAGGCAAACTATCGGTCGATGCCACGCCGCCTACAGGCGCTATCCAAACGCACCGCCTGGTCGGCGCAATGCAGCAAGAAACGATCACGCTGAAGCAACTCATTCGTCAGCTCGAAATTCGTCATCAACAGACAGAGCGATTCCAAGACCGACTGGAGCTGGCTGGCCAACTAGCACAGCTAAAAATGGCTTGGGAGCATTCGATGCGATTGCTTGATCATTCCCTGGTAGTGTTGGGGCGAGAGTGTATCGCGGAGAATTTGGTTGATCCTAAAGCTGGTGGTTTTCTGGATGAAGCGCGGGATTTACAAGCCGTGCTCGATAGTTGAGTCGATAGATTGAATAAATCTGGTCGGCAGTTTTTGAACATTGGTTCAACAGCCCGTGGTGATCGGTTTCGATGAGTGGGGTTTGATAAGATGGACGAGTACGACGCATACCACCTCTGGCTCGGCATTCCTCCGGAAGAGCAGCCGCCATCGCACTATCGCTTGCTGGGCGTGCGGCTATTCGAGCAAAACATCGAAGTGATTCGCAATGCTGCGGATCGACAGCGCAGTCACGTCAAGCGATTGGGCATCAACCAGTTCGAGAAACTGGGACAGGATTTGCTGAATGAAATAGAAGCCGCCAAGATTTGTTTGCTTCGCCCCGAGAAACGCCAAATCTATGACGAAAAGCTTCGCTTAGAACTCCAGCGGCGCGAATCCGCTGGACACGGCAGTACCTATGAAGAGCAACTGAGCGAAGAAACGATCATCGTTGGCTCTGATCGCAATTGCGACATAGTCATCGACTTACCTACCATCTCCGGGATTCATTGCTCGGTCATGCGCCGCAAAGATCGGGTTATATTGCGAGACCTGAAGTCAACGAACGGTACGTTTTTGAATTTCACACGGGTCCTACATCCATCAAAAATACTGCCTGCAGACTTGATTGTCCTTGGCCGCGATACTCGCTTGAAATTACCGATCGTTTTCTTCCCTGTGGCCCTGCGTGGCAAACGCGTCGGCATCGTTGGGCGTAGCGACCAGTGCGAAATATGTATTGCCGATCACATGGTATCTACATTCCATGCACGCATTCTGTTCGATGGCGCAGGCACGACGATTGAAGACCTGGGCTCGACGAATGGTACAAGCCTCATCGATTCTCGCGGCAGGCCCACCAAACTCAGGCCGCATTCGCCATCCAACCTTGACGGTTTTGTAGAGATTGCATTCGGCAAACATAAGATGCCGCTCGATTCTCTGAAGAAGAAGTGCGCATCTTTCGATGCAACCTGGACGGAAGACGCTCCATCGGTGCTGTTGGACGAATTCTGATTGCCGCCTCTGTGGCATGCCCGTTGAGGAGTGTCTCTTCTTCGTTGCGTAGCTCTCCGGTAGACGAGTCACTACATCCGAGCCACCAGTCAGCGGACAGACGCTACATGGTGGTAAGACTACCTGCCGCTCGCTTGCTGCGGCAATCGGACTTGCAACCTGACTCGGCGGAGTAGCTCACTATTTCCGCGACACAACGAACCCTGGCGATAACGACTGTGTCTTTGTTTGAGCAGCAGCCAGAGCCAGCCACTTCAAATTTCTCTACAATTGCAAACCCCAAAACGATCAACCTGAGTTCTTGAATGCCAAAACGTACATCCCGCCGACAGATTCTCGAGCACTGCCAGGAAATTGGCCCCGAGGATGGCGTCGATCCACGCGAATCCATCCGTCGCGCATTGATCGAGAAGGCCACCCAACCCAAACTTGATCGCAAAGCTCTGCAGCTTTGTCGTCAAGTTGAACGCACGCTGGCATTCGTTCTGTCTGGAGAGCTCAATGATGATCGCATTCGCGATTTGCAAATTATGTCTGTCGTGCCAGCTCCCCATACAAACCACCTGTTGGCAACACTTCAATCCTGTGTGCCGCTCGAACAGGACGAATTGATCGAACTGGATGCTGCTTTGGCATCGCACAAGAGCCGTGTGCGAGCTGCGATGGCAGCTGATATCAACCGACGCAAAACTCCCGACATTACCATGCGGGTTGTTAACCCAAGTTAGTGCCTGTCCTGAAATTGGCTTGCTGCGTAGCCTAGGCATGCTGCCTGGGTTCTATCCTTGGTTCAATCCTGCCGCTACGCAGGTTCACGCGGAAACGACACTGCAATCGGACTATTGGCCAGCAATCCCTGCTGGCAAATAAACTAAGAATCAGAGTTGAAATGCTAGTAAAGTTAGCGAAGCGCATATTTTTCCCAACCCATTCTAAAAACACAGCGTCCGCAGCTCTTCGGAAAAATCGCCCTGTTTCCACCAATCGTAGCCGCTGTGGGGGGCGATAAGCCGGAAAGGTTGGCGATGGATCGCCAGGCTTGGTAAACATAACAGGGAAGGTTTTATGTGGCGACCATTGTTGCTGACAATGTTGGCTTTGTCCGGTTGTAGTTCCTTTCGCACTACGGCCGTTGATCGCACTGAAAGAGACTGTCTCATCGTCAACCCCGAATGCCCAATGCGCGGCATTCCGGTGTCTCTAAGAGTTCCAACGCATTTGGAACTGTGTGTGATCGAGACCACCTATTGGGAAAAGCAGCTCGCGCCAGGCAATAAGCCCACCTTAGTGCCGCTGAGTACCTGTCGACCGACACGCAATGTCACTCATGCTATCAAGGAAACTGAAAAAATCTTTCTCGTCGATCCGGTTCGCCCGGCTGCTGGAATGTCGAGCTACGGATTTACTTTCCAAAGCAGCAACGCAAATGCGCAGCAGGCCTCTGAGGCGGCGGGGAAGGGATATCTTCAAAGTGTTCAATACAAAATCGAAGATCAAACGATCGAACAGTCTGCTGAGCTATTCTCCAATGCGGTAGGGTTGATCACAGCCCTGCAAACCGCCGCCAATCAGGCAGTGGCCAACACGTCCAATCTGCTTACCACCGAGCGGGTCGTCGCCTACGCGCGATACGACGTCAACTCGCCAACCTTCGAAGCCGATGTGGCGGCATTCTTGGATTGCAATATCAACAACGCTTCGCAAAATTGTGGTCTTTGCCCGCAAGTGTGTGCCACGGAACGATGTGCCAAGTAAATGAATATCTCACGACACAGGGAGGCGTCGAGATGAGTTCTATCCTCAGATTGTTTTCAGTTGCCTTAATAGTGTGTGCAACCTTGGGCTGCACATCGTTTCGAACAACATCGCTAGTACGATTTTCCAACGACTCGCTCACACCACAACGTACAAACAACAAACTCAAAGGCTTACCGGTCAAGCTAAAGGTGCCATCTCATGTGTGCGTTGTCGTCTCCGAGCAGCAAGTCATTTTGGCAAACGATCCCACTGCGGATAAGGAACTGAAAGCTGCAGCAGATGCCGCAGCGGAAAATTATCTGCAAGCCGCGGACAAACTAGAAAACCTTTCTAAGAACATCGAACGCACCCGTGTTAGTCGAGAATTGGCCGAGGCTACGCTTAGCACTTACGAGACAACCTACAATTCTGCCACTGGCACCCAGAAGACATTGGCTAAGAGGTTTTTTGACGAAGCCACCAAGGTCTATGAGAACGCCATCGAATCCGAAAACAATGCGTTGCTAGAAGCACAGCGAGAACCTGAGCTTCGGAAAGAACTCGATGAGCTCCAGGCCGCAATGAAGCTGGCCAGGACCAAAGCCACCACAGGATATACGTTGGTGGCGTTCAGCCCACCTCAGTATCAAGTTGAGACTCAATTGGAGTATACCGACAAAATTTTCTTGGTCGACTTCAAACGTCCGGTAGCGGGTGTTTTGGATGTCAAGAACGCAAAAATGGATGACCAGCAGTACTTCGCACAGGTTCAGGCCGAAATTGAGGAACAGACCATCGAGAGTATTAGCGGAGCTTTGAACACGATCAAAAACCCCTTGTTATCCTTGAAACCCAAGGCTGCGAATTCAGCCAAGCCAACCTCGGCAAGCACGCCAGAAGGTGAATCCAAAGAGGACGTGCATTTCCAGAAGTCGGTGGTCGCCATTCAGCGGTTTGACATTAGCGGGCCTGGCTGGGAACAGCAGATGATGGACTTTGTCAATGAAAAACTTGGCCTTTCAACCGTGCTCCCCGGAGAATTCCCAGGCCTAGGCGACCAACTGTCGCTGCGATAACGGTGCGAGTGCAGGCATAACTTGAGAGAAGCCGCGCCCAATTGCGATTGGTCGGCTGCATACGAACTAAAATAACTTTACGTGTGCGATCGTCATAAGAAACCGTTCCGGCAATTGGGAAGCGGAAATTCTCCTATGAAGAAAAAGTTGCCGAAGTCGACGAAGAGTCAAACGAGTGCTTCCACGGAGCCTAGCGGCGTGGCGCAGAAAAAAAGCATCGCAAAACGGCCTAAGCATGCCAGCGCGAAGCGTAACCTTGACGGGGCAGACAGAGCTTCCGCAAAAACGGCAAATAATGCCGTGCCGGTAAAACAGAAATCGGGCTCAAAATCCGAACGCAGACCGGCTAGAGCGGAGAAATTGCCGAGCCTGACTTTTGCCGCGACTTCTCTAGTCCGAGAAGAGATTTACAGGCCTGGCATGCCCTTCCGGCTAGAGCGTTTGATTACTCCTGTAGAAGTTGGACAGGAGTATGTAGCACGAAAAAAACAACTCGATGCGGAATTTGCCAAAGCACGAAAGACGCTAAAGAAATATCGCTCACAATTGGAAAGTCGGAAAGATTTTCTCGATGGTAGCATCACGGGCGTTTCCGTAAGGTTTCGCACCAAATTCGGTCAGGTTGTTTCTCCACTCCAGGTCGCGATCGTAATCAACGTCAACCGAAAGCGTTCACCGGCAGACTTGAAAAAGCTAGGATATCAGAATTTCAGCGAGATTGACGGAGTACCTGTTAAAGTGGTTGAAGGTAGTTTCAGCCTACTCAGTGAATCTGCCTCGTTCCTTCGGGGACTAGCGCAGCCAATGACACCGATTTCTCTTGCCGATTCAATTGTCGGTGGAGCCGCGATTGCACCTCCGAGTAATCCATCCGCGTTTGGAACTCTAGGGCTAGTGGCAATTTCCGAAACAAAGCAGCCCTTTGGGATTAGTTGTCAGCACGTCGTTAGCAACTCCGTTGATCAGCTTGACTCAGATGGGAGAACGCGAGCGATCGGCAGCGTGAAAGCTTCAAGGCCGCCGGACAAGGATTTTAAGAGAGGGACAGTTACGGAGTCTTTGGATTGCGCACTATTCGAGTTTCTCAGGAATCCAAATGTTCCGCTCAAGTTCCCGGACCGTGGAAATTGGGTGCACGGCTTCTCCGGTAAAATTTATTTGGCTGGACGACGTGTAAATTCTTCCGAACTTGACAAGCCCATACTCAAGTTGGGAGTGGGCTCTGGGGAATTAATGGAAGGTCGAATCGAGGCACTCGATCGCGACGTTCATATTAATGGCGTGCCCTACTTTAATAACTACTCGGTCGTACTTGCGGAAGACAGTGGGCGAACCTTTGCTGTTCCAGGCGATAGCGGGTCCGTACTGTTGGTTAAGGCCCTAGTGGACTCGAGACCTGCGTTTGTGGTGATTGGTATCCTCTTTGCGAGACTAGATGGCGATGTTGCTGTCAAGGTCGGTATTGCTTGCAACATGAGTTACGTTCTACATGCGCTCAAATTGGAACGCGAAATACCCGGCTTAGCGATCGCCAAGAAATGGACCTACTCGTGAACCCGAGAATGCTGCTCGTTTGTACGATTGGTCTCGCGTCCAGCGTGGCAGTTTCCTCGGATGGGTTTAGTCAGTCGATGCTTGAAAGTAACTGGATCTGTCAACGGTTCGGCCAGCCGCCGACTCCTGCGGGGGATCACGTTTCACTACGCATGTTTCCGCTTGGTTGGGCGACTGTGGGCATAAAGCGAACGAACGCGAGCCTGTTACAGTCTATTGAGACGCTCGACTTACTGGCCATCCGTGCAGAATCGTTAATGCGGCAGATGTCCCAGCAGGACACTCCGGCTGACGAGCGCACCAAGCACCTTTACTTGAGTGAGGCTGCAGCGAATACGATCGTGTGCGTGCGAGGAACGCGGTTTGTCGCTTTTCCGCGCGTGTTTCTGCTACACCCGAGTTTTGCGCGGTTGCGCGTGCAGGCGGGCGACTTCATTGGTACCGTAAGTTTGCAGAATCCCGATTTAAATAGCACAGATCCGCTCTACGTTCATCTCCGCGAGTCGCTTGGCTATTCCCTGGAGGGGCCGCAGTCCAAGCCCGGTACAGTTTGGGTTCGAAATCAACTGGGCAATAGCAGTAGTCAATACGAGCTTGGAAGCCAAGCGAAATTAGGACTTAAACAATTTGTTGAGCAAAATTGGGTTCCGCTGCCAGCACAGGAATTAGCGCTTAAGTCAGCCTTCGTGGTTCATGCAATTCGTAGGCAGCAGGATGGCTTAGATTACTGGTTAATTTATCCAGATAGAAACTGTGGCGTCATGGGATGGAATGGCGTTCTCTTCCAGTCGTTTTTTCAACAGAAATTCGAGGAAGACGTCTGGCAAGACGAATGGGACCGAGTTTTCAAAGACCACGATCTTCAGCTTTCCGCTGGAGACCAACTGTGGACCACGACGGCGGAGTTGCTACATTCGACATTGATGATAACGAATCAAGTACAATTGGGCTCTCCTTTAGGAAATGTGCGTCGTTGAGTGTCGAAGTAAGCGGTACAGTTAAGACCGCGACAGTGTTGGCAGATGCAATCCAGTTTTCCATGTTAGCGATGCAAGGAAACTAACCATCAGCCACGGGCAGCATTCAAAATAAGCTGCGAGTCCAAACGGAAGCAAGAATGCAATCTGGAGAAGAATCAAACGCTGCTTGGTTTGACAAAGCTATACTCGTTGTCTGCGGGGCAGGACTTGGGCTGGGAGTGGTTGGTTCCTTCCTGGGAAACCCAAGTCTGTTGGTACTGAGTGGATGTTGTTTGATAGCGGGTATGGCGACCGCACTGTTTTCACGTCGCTTGATCGACTATCGTTTCACGCTCTGGATACTGATTGCCAATCTGGCCGCGATGCTGTCACCGAATTGGTTTAAAAGCCTCGGTGGCTTTAGTCTGACGGATCCATGGCTGCTGTTAATTGTCGTGCAGTTGATCATGTTCGGAATGGGCACTCAAATGAACGTTCGCGATTTCCAGAACGTGTTGCGCATGCCGACTGGAGTGGCTATTGGGTTGTTATGTCAGTTCCTGATCATGCCGTTATTGGGTTATTCGTTGGCTCGTGCTTTCCAGTTTCCTCCGGAAATCGGCGCTGGATTGGTACTGATTGGCAGTTGTTCGAGCGGGCTGGCGTCGAACGTGATGACTTTTCTAGCCAAAGGAAATTTGGCGCTTTCGGTAACATTAACCGCTATCGCTACTGCTGCGGCTCCGATTGTGACACCGCTGTGGATGCGTGTTTTGGCCGGATCGATGGTCGAAGTAGACATAGTCAAGATGTTTTTAGATATCGTCAAGATGGTGCTGGTGCCGATCTTGGCCGCTTTCATACATGACTTCCTCAGTTCCCGCCAGCGACGTGTGCGTGTTAGCGTTTGGACGCTGTTTGTCATTGGCGCTATCTGGCTGATGTGGCTAGCCTGCGGTGGTTGGGATTGGATTGTGGCTCAATTAGCCGCTGGCGGTCTGGGACAGTTGCAGAGTTGGCTTACTTTGCCGGGCTTTGTTGCTGGTGGAATTGTGTTCGGCTGCCTTTATCATGTTGCCACGCGTTTTGTTCCAAGCCTGGTCCAGTGGATGCCCGCGCTCAGCATGTTTGGCATCGTCTACTTTACATTAGTTGCCACCGCGCAGGGACGCGACCAACTGCTGGCGAGCGGCCTACTGCTGCTCCTCGCCGTCACACTGCACAATCTGCTGGGAATTGTACTAGGGTATTGGGTGAGTCGAATAATGGGACTCTGCGAACAGGACGCTAGGACGGTCGCGATTGAAGTTGGATCGCAGAATGGTGCCATGGCAACTGGTCTAGCCAAAGGCATGGACAAATTGGGCACCGTTGGGCTGGCGGCGATTATTTTTGCTCCGCTAATGAACGTGACCGGATCGCTTGTCGCTAACCATTGGCGCAATCGCCCTGTAGATCCCCCCACCTCATAGTACCGCTGCCAAGCGGTCTGGGCTCCTGAGCTACCCGTCTGGCGACAGTGGCTACTGTTTTCGTGGCAGCGTTAGCGACCGTGGCACTCAGCGGCGACCGTAGCCACCGCTGCCAAGCGGTCGGTGTCCTGTGCTGCCCGTCCACCCTGGCACCTGCGGCATAGCAATCCCAGGTTTGGATTGCAGGTTACCGCACGATTGAATCTTCTACTCGCAAGTCGAAGTCGGTACTATTTCCTCGTAGTTCGGGTGCGTACATGCCCTGAATTACTGCCGGAAGCGCAGTGAACGCGCCTGGAGCTTCGGTGCGCATTTGATAGCGAATCGAATACTGACCTCGAGGCAGCCAACGAATGCACAGTCCTACATGCTGTTCGCGCAGCTCGCGATAAATGCTTAGGCCCGCATTGTAGAAATATCCACTTTGGGTTTCGACCGCTTCCAGGCTGGCAGCCTTATGATCTTCGATCAACAAGTATTCGTAGTCGTTCTTGCTTGTTACCAGCAATTCAACTTCGACCAATTCGCCCGTTGGAACAGCCCGCAAGTCTTCAATAGGCATGCGGTGGTAGCCTGCTTTTTGGGTTTGGACCACATTGGCTTGAGCATCTGGCAGAGTTAGATCCTTGGAAATTGGCTGCAATTGATAGTAGCGTCGATCGATTTTCACTTCCAGTCCCGCAGCTGCGATATCTTCTTCGAGTGTAAAATTGGTTGCGTAGACGTTCCAATACAAGTTGCCTTGGCCGGTGCGACGTATTTCTAGCTGCTGGGCGCCAGTTGGAATTGCGCTTCCTTGAATTTCAATCGAGTTTTGAACTTCAAAAAGATTCTCTGGCGTGAACTCAACGCTCCCCAAACGCTTGCCCGACAAGTAGACCTCGCCCTTGACGCTGCCCTTAAGTTCACCGCTGGCAGCGATAAAGTCCGCGAAGGCTTCGATAACTAGTGCGGTGTCGCGGGTGCTACTCCAATATGTCGCATGCTTGCGATTGTTCAGCAAGTACTTAACTACTCGCGGTGCAACTCGGCCCTTAGGCTCCACGGCGGCGAGTAGCTTGAGGTAAATCGCGTTGGCTTCGATTTCGCTCCCATACCAATACCACCAGGCACCTTCGCTGCGCAGGAAGGCAGTTTCATTCTCTGCATCTTCGACCAGGAACTGTTCGATATTGCGTTTTAGCATATTGGTCTGTTCGACGTCTCCGAGTTTGTGAACTGCCCAAGCCAAGAGAGCTTTTCCATAGGTACTTAGGTGTTCGCGTTGACTGTACAATGCCTGTTGCATGGCGGGATTACTTCGCCCGGATAACACCAACACGTGGAATACCAGTGCGTCGACGTTGTCTGGATGCAATTTGTAGGGATCGACTTTCCCATCGGCATTTTGCAACTTGACTAGCTCTTGCTGTTGATATTGCTCCAGCCAAGCCAATCCGCGCTGCAGCACGTCGGGTACGATCGGAATTTGACTCTGTTCTGCAATTAGAAGGCCGCGGACAACAGTGGCGGTTGTATGGGCTCCGCTGGTTTCCTGAGTGCCGCTGAACCACCCCCAACCGCCGTCGCTGTTTTGCATGTCAGCGAGTCTAGCGACCCCAGCAGCGACCATGTCGGCTACCAACGCGTCGTCAAACACGGCAGTTTGATCAAAACGCTGCCATCGAGCGGGGCGCTCGGCTGGGTCGCCAATTTCCTGAGCATTCAAGTTGTTGCGTTTTTCTTTTAGTTTTGCCAAATCGATATTCATGCGCTGTAAGGTGCGTTGTGTGATGGCAGCGGGCAGAAAGCGATTGAGCGTTTGCTCGGTGCAGCCGTAGGGATATTCCACCAAATACGGTAGAGCATCGATCATCGATGCGGCCAGCGACGGACTCATGCGCACGACGAGTTTTGATTGCTCGACGCGTCGCGCTGCAGGAATATTCAGAGTGACTTCTGAGCTCGGGTGGCCATCGCGAACTGTGCCCGCAAAGGCGTCGAGTTTGAGAATACCATTGACGACGATCGGGAGCTCAAGCTGCATCGCATCCGAGGCGTCTTCGGCTAACGCTAGTGCTCGAACCTTGACTGTTCCTTCGGCGGTTGCCTTGCAGCGCCAGTCGACGCGCGCCTGTTGATGCGAGTCGATCGAGACGGTCTGTAGGCGTTCCGAGGGAGAAATCAAATCCAGTTGAGTTTCTCCGTCTATCTCGAGTGAGACTTTCACGGAGCGCTTGCCCGGTAGATCGTTGTGTACGATGGCCGACACGATAACCTCATCGCGTTCCACCAAGAATCTCGGTGTTAGCAAACGAACCAGCAGTGGTTTTCGCGTAACCGCCGCCGAGCTGGCAGATCCCACACGCGTATTGGATGCCACCGCCCAAGTCCGTAGTTGCCAACTGGTTAGGTTTTCCGGCATCGTGAAGGTTGCCTGTGCATGGCCGGAGCTATCCGTTCGCAAGCTCGCCAACCAGAGCGCTGAATCCGCAAAGTCCTTGCGGACCTTCGGTGTTTCCGCTCCAGCGGCCTTCGCCTCTACGGGCGCCGCGCCTCTAGCCATCATGGGCGCAGCTAACATTGCGCTATCGCTTACCATGCCCTCCGCTTCAAATCGGCCACCTGCGGCCCCTGGTGCGAAACCTGCTCCACCCATTCCTCGCAGCATAACGCTCTGACGGTTGAAGTTATTCTTTAATCGAGGATCCATGGAATCGAGGTCATCGGCTAGTGTGCCGCCAAACAGTCCGAGCGGCGTGAGCTGCCTCTGATTTTCTACAAAAATCGGATATTGCAGATTTCCCAAGTTCGACGCATGTTGCGGCGAATGATAGTGCTTCCACTTCCAAAAAAACTCGCGAATATCTGTTGGCAATACATCGCTACCAATCGCATCCAGCGCGCGGTCGTAGGCAGCTATGACACAAGAGCCAGCAATCGGCTTGCCGAGCGGATCAGTCACATCGACAGTCACTCTGGCTTCTTCACCCGGAAGATACTCCTCTTTGTCAAACGCGACCTTTACATCCAGCACACGATCTTCGGGCGGCACGGCAATTTCGCGGACCTCTTGATGGTACTGACCGTCATATATAGTGACCGCCTCCACAAAAAAGTTCGGCTGATCAAGCGCATTTACCGGAATCTCGACGATCGCCGACTTGTTCGACAATGTGAGCCACTGTGGAGGTTGGTAGTTTCCGTTGCTGGGGCGAACAAAAACTGCGACTCGCGCGTTTTCTCGGTTGGCTGCTACTTGCAATCTAACCGTTTCGCCTGGTGCATAATGTTGTTTGTCGGGAATCAGTTCCAGCGCGTTGTACTGGAAGTCACCGCCTGAATCCGCACCGCCGCGGATTGTGAAAATGTATCCGCCTTCAATTTCGTGACCGGCGGCATCGGTCAATCGAAGTCGCACGCGATACTGTCCCGGCTGATCGGCTGAGAACACCTGCGAGCAGTTGCCCTGGACATCGCTGGCTGCATCGTAGCCAACGACAACCTGTTCTTGAGGTTTGGCTTGTGCATCGTAGCGAATTCTAAGCAACTCAACTCGGCCTTTGCCGTCCACGGGTGTGCCATCCAATTGTCGCGCTTGAAAATGGGCGTTGATACGGTCGCCGACATGATAGTAGCCGCGATCAACCCAACTGTAGATCTTGAACGGCTCCAGCGCGGCAATGACGGATCCCTGCGCGGTAATCGTGCGACGGGACGCGTCCCGTACTTCGACAGAGATCGAGTACCGATGGCTTTCATCTCCATAGACTGCCTTCGCCAAGGCTGTGTCGATATCGATTACGGCAGATCCGGTCGAGTCGAGTTGCACTTGTTGCTCAAGTACCAACTCGGGAGGCTCGAAACCAAACCTGGGACGCCACTGCGGGGACGGCGCAATACAACCGTACCAACTCCGCCAATTGGGATACCAGGTGTAGTCCTGCGCAAACCACCAATAGCCAGGACCGTAGCACCAGTCGTAAGCTGCCAGGGGATAGAACGAATCGCGATAGGTTTCCCGTTCGACTTTCACACTAACCTCCGCTTCGGTAACAGGTGCGCCGAAATAGTACTTCGCTTCGATTCTAGCTTTGACTGTTTCGCCCAAGGCTACTGGCTTCTCAGGAGCTAGTATGTTGACTTCGAACTCCGGTTTACGATATTCCTCTACGCGAATCGCGAGCGATGTACTGGCCCAGAGCGCGCCTGCCGGCGCAGGCACGCGTATAGTCGCTTGCCGACCACCTATCGGTCTCCGGCGTGGGGGAACGGCACGCTGCGGAACAGGATTCGGTAACGACTCGTTGTTGAGTAACTGTACTTGAAAGTTATAGCGTCCCAGTTGGGCAGATTTGGGCAGGTCGAGCTCCAATTCACAAGCACCGAATTCATCGGTTCTGAGCTTCTTTTCGATTAGATTGATGCCCTGCGGGTCAGTCGCGGACACCGTAACATCTTGGTTAGCAACGCGGAGTGCTTCAACATCTCCGTAGGTTGCGTATCCAATCCAGAATTTCGCTTTAACCTTCTCGCCAGGGCGATAGAGCGGACGATCGCTGACACCATAGGCCTTTAATTCTGCATAGTGTTCTGTCCCCAAATCACGCTGCCACATGCTCTGAAAACCGAGCAGCGCTAGACTGCCGGGTTGAGTGCGGGCGGCGCAGTACCATTCCATGTTTTGCTTGACATCAACTTCTACTGTTCCCTCGTTGCTGGTGCGCGCAGCAAAGTTTTCAGTAATTAGTTGCGGACGAGGCCGACCGTTTTCGTGATTGGTACCGAAGCCGAACAATTCGATGTTTGCACCCGCGACCGCTTGGCCTGTAATCGCATCGACAACACTCAACCACCACTTTCCGCCAACTAGCGTCTTTTGAACAATGGCGGTATCTGCAATCCATACCAAGCAACGCACGCGCTGACCGGAGTTGCGAGTCTCGCCATTAGCGACGCCTTCGACCAGGTATAGGCCGGCTTTCATCAACGGTGTAGCGACTTCGATTCGTCGATCCCAATGGTTGTCGCGTGGTTCGAGCGGCTGATTCCATTCGGCAATTTGCTCCAGCAAATAATTCTCAATTCTTGACTTGCCGAACAGCGATCCAGGCGAGTTCAAGTCGGGTGGGGACTCATTCTTTCTGCCTCCGAAACTATTATTCGGCTGCTGTGGATTGTAATTTCGATAGAAGTTCTTGGTGTCCAGTAAGATTCGTTCAACGTCAACTCGCCGCGCCGTGAACGCTATTTGCGTAGCATTGCGAAACAGTAGACTCAGTTTGGCTGGTTTGCCCGCAGGCTGCGTTGAAACTGGAGCTAAATCAATTCGCGGTTCTCGAATATTGTCCAGCAGTTCGCGCTTTGTAGGCTGTGTCGTATCGCCGTAGAGGGCGATGTGCTGTTCTAACCTGGCGGCTGCCTGCGGATACTGTCGTCGATTCAGCGAGATTTGAATCAGTTGCCAGTCAGCTCGTTCGGCATAGTCTCCTTTGGACTCAGCTATCTCCTGATAGATCTTGATCGGATTGAATTCGTCAGCAAGTGTAAAGCGTTGGATGCCACTGGCGAGTTTGGCAATCGTTTCGGTCTCATTCAGCGTATGGATTGCCGCCACACCTTCCCCTTTGTCAAGGTCATCAGTGCTACGCTGTCGAAAGAGCCAGGCGTCTTGTTGCAGAGTATCTACAGAGAACTGATGATTGAGAAATTCAGCCCAACGGAATTTTGCTTGATTTCGTTTCTCGTCGCACAGGGCAGCGCGCGACAATGCCCATCGCAAGCGTTCACCATCGCTCTTAGCCTCGGACCAGGACTGGGGCATGGAGTATAGGACTGGGGCACCTGCCGCATCGACGGGCGCTGCCCGCAGGGGCGCGTTGTCGTTGCTGTCAATATCTAAGTAATTCGGAGCAGCGCTTATATCGGTCAACGATTGCAAACGCCACTCTTGCATTCGTCCACGCCCGTTGAGAAGAGTATCTGACAACGCTAGTTGCAGATCGGCATAGTTGCTCGACGTTGGAGCCACACCATTGTTGTCAGCTAATTGAATTGCTTTTACGAGCCATTGCAGGGCTTGCAGACGATCCTGTTCAACCGCTACGATCGACGCTCCATTACGCGCCATGCCGCGATCATAGCCACGGGTAAACTTCTGATCTGCAATCACTCCCCAGTGCTGGGCAACCAGGATTTGAGCGGCGGCCAGCTCCAGTACCTGATAACTATCCGGATGGCGTTGAAGCGCCATCGCTAAATCGCTATCGAGTTGACTGACCAACCCCAGTTGCTGTTGGCAAAGCTGCAACGACTTCATCGCTTCGAGAACCTGGGGGATCTCAGCATCGGCATCGCGAAGCACTGAGCGAAATTTCTCAGCCGCCTCTGCGTAATTTCGGTCTTGCAGCAGTTGTTGCGCTTGTATCATAGCGGCCTTTGCCTCTTGGGATTCCAATCCACGAACCACCGAAACTATGCCCCCAAAGACCAAAACGCCAATTAAGGGGATCCAATGACGAGACCGCATTTATCTCTCCAGCACATCGAGAAGATCAGGTGTTCCATTAGAATTCAGTTGTACCACAATTGGCTAGACGCGTCGCATCCGGTCGCAGTTCCCTTCCCATTCAAGAAATTCCTTGCCAAGTCGCCAGTGCCTCTCGATAAATTCAAATGGTCGCGAGAGTCGAATCATGAAACTAAGAGTTGTAGCGAATGACCAACAGTGTCTCGCCCTTGAACTGATTCCGGCGGGCCAATGGCTGTTGGCTGGCCTAGGGGGCCTGCTGATGTTGTTAGGGCCAGTCATTGTTTACCTGCTAGGCTGGGTTGTTAGTGTTGATTTCCACGACGGCCGACTCGAACACCGGCAGTCGCTGCTGCGATGCTGCTGGCACCAGCGTAAGTCGATCCCACTGAATACCATACAGAGTTTCGAGACAGAGGTTCGGCGAAATGCCATAGCAGCTACGATGGTTGTCGTCGTCCACACCAAGTCTGGCGCGACCGTGGATCTGCCGGTTGGAGATATGGCTGGGGAAGAAAAAGAGAAATTGGTTCAGCAATTTAATGCTGTCATAGCATCTCAAGTGGACTTCAACTACTCCAGCGACGTGGGTGCAGCGATCGTTGGCTGCTTGATTCTGGGTGGCAGTCTGTTCGTTGCCGGATTGGTCTGTCTGTTCTACTTGCAAGTCGTCAGCATCAACGGTGACCGCGAAGCAGGAAATCTTTGCATTGCCAAACGTCGGCGGCTGACTCCCTGGAACAAATTATCAACACAGTGCATCCAGATCGGCGATTTTAGTCATGTCGCTAGCGAAGAGTTGCTAGTTCGAAGCAGTCAAGGAATTGCCACGACCAGTCATTTTGTTTCGGTGGTCGACAACTCGGGGCGAAGGATCCCTCTGGCCCACGGCCCGATGTTTACGGATGCTAGCCGCGGTCAGATTGCAGATTTGATCACGCACTGGGTCCAACTGAGATCGGATCCCAAGTCCTAGCGGAGACACGCGAGCGTCAAAGGTTGCCAAGTTGACTCGACAGGCTGCACTTTTTTGCCTGATGGCTCAGCCAGTTGGCGGCGCTTGCCATGGGGTAGTTGCTTGGAATTGGCGATTAGGCGGTGATTCGGGGCAGACAGCCTCGAGATGATCGTAACTCCGCGTATGGCGAAAGTTTGAGAATATCATTCCTGTGTTTAGTCGCCGCCTAGCAACTTCACTTCCATAGCAATGGTGCTTCCCAAACATGAGGTCGTTGTACAGGAAATAGCTGAATGCTTAATCTGCCTTTTTTTCGTTGCTATGCCCATCGAAAAGTGGTTCAGAGCTGGTTAACGACCTCCATTGATTGTTTTCGCACGACGTTGAGTTAAACTTTCGAGGGCAATTAGCAATCCCCACATTTGTCTTCCTACATTACTCCGATGAGGCAAAAATGCATTTGGCAATGACCCGCCTGTTTTGGTTGTGTGTGTTCGCACTTGCGGTCGCGCTCGAACCATTAGAGTCTTCGTTTTCACAGACCCCCGAGGTATTGGCCAAAGCATCATTGGGCGAAGACCAACTGGAATTGTATACCGCAATTAACAAGCCGTTTGGATTAGACGGTAGAGACCGCTTGTTCCGCTTCATGGACGATGAACAGCTCAATGCACTTTCGGGTAAACTAACATTTGGGCCATGGGGCAAGAGCTCGTCAAGCCGTTTTGCCAATGACGAGTTTGTGCTCGGATTCTTAGTTCGCAATGCGCGCGGGGAGATTCCCACGGCCACCTTTCGGACTGCTAGCGCGTTCCGTGCTACGTTTGAAGGTGGCAAAGTCGAGAGCTATTGGCCCCGCGACGGTAAAGAGAATCCGCTCAGCGAAGTCAATAATTACGAGTGGGATTATCAACTTGCGCCGCTGATCATTAGCGCTCCCAAGGGAGCTCAACGCATCGAGAAGTTAGAAGGAGCCCTAGTTGTTGTGCCCCAGGATAGCACGGTGATCTCTTTTACCAAGGACGAAATCAAAAGTAAGGCTGCCGCATATGAGCGTCAAGTTTGCGTGTTTAGTGGCGATGTTGAACAAACGCCCCAAGGCACAATGTACAGTTTCTTCGTCTGTCGATCGGAAAGAGGCAAAGCGGCGGCAAGCAAAAAGGACTCGCGCGCTCGACCCGTTGAGTCGGTTGAGGTTTCCGTTACCGGCAAGACCTCCTACGGAGAACGCGTTCGACCAAACATGCGGGCAATGCTCGGAATTAACGATACTATTCGCCGCAAAGCTGTTTCCGAAGTTGTTGCCAAGACTCGCAAGCAACCAACAAACTCCGCGCTGGAGGAAGCAATGATCTCCGTTCTCACCGATCCCAAAGCCGAGTTCAGTTTAGTACAAGTTGGATTTCGTGGTGAGCAAATCGAGTTCGACGAGATCGAGGTTGCTATCAATGTTACCACCGGGTTGCCGAAGCTTATCCCTTTTGAAATGACTGACATCGCACTTCCCTCTCCCGCCGACGAAGACGAAATCAATGAATTTATCGCTCGCCAGCCAAAGGCTCAGCAAGCGGATGTTAAGTCGCCACTCGATTTTCGCACGTGGCGCGATGCTAGTGGCTCGTTCAGCGTAGAAGCCAAGCTACTAGGTGTGGATGCCAGCGCCGTGAAATTGCAGAAGAAAAACGGCGATGTGATCAATGTTCCTGTTACCAAGTTGAGCCAGGCCGATCAGGACTATATCCTCGAGCTGAAGAAATAGCGGCAAGCAAAAAGGCACCACAACCGACTGAGGATTTTACCTATTTTGACGAAATTAATTCGCAATTGTGGTGGAAAATGTTTCGCAAAGTGCGATAGATTAATGTTAGAATTCGATCGGCCGAGTTTTAAGAATTCGCCTCTACTCTGGTTTCGCTGTATTTTCAGAATTCCTAGGAGAGCCCAAGGATGTTACTGCAGATTACCGAAAAGCTGACCACGATTCGAGTTCGCCATCAGTTTTCACGAGGGCTCCGCTGGGCGGCCATCTGCTTAACTTTGGCTGCTATGGTGGGCAGCGGGCTTCTGGTGCTTCAACGAGCTGGAATTGTCGATGGTGGCAGCGCGCCTTGGATGCTGGTGCTGTACGCGACCGCAATTGGTCTTTCTGCAGGCATGTTATGGCCGACAAGTTGGATATCCGTAGCGCGCGGTGTCGACGCCGCTTGCGGTCTCAAGGATCGGTCGGCAACAGCGGTTCATTTTGCAACTCGCGAATTTCGCACTCCCATTCAGCAGCTTCAAGTTGAAGATGCGTTGCGGTATCTGGCCAAGATCGATGCCCGCACCGCGGCGCCTGTTCAACTTCCGAAATTTGCGATTCCAGGGTTTTGCATGTTGGCGCTGATGGTTGCAATCGCATTGGTGCCGCGACCGCCAGTCGAGATAGCGGAATTGCCAGAGGCGCTTCCCGTTGTGCTAGAGCAGGCTCAACTATTGGAGGACACAATGCTCGATGAACTGGAGCAGCTGGTCGAAGAAAACAAAGATCGAGATTTGGAAGAGCTGGCCCAGGAACTAAAAGAAACACTCGAGGAACTAAAGCAACCCGACGTCGATCAAAAAGAAGCACTCGCGAAGCTATCGGAAATGCAGCAGACGATTGCCGAGGCTTTGCAGCAAATGGATGTCGAGCAAATAGATGCTCAGCTCGAGCAATTAGCCGAAGCGCTCCAAGCAGCCGAAGCGACGCAGGCCGCCAGTCAGTCGCTAGAAGCTGGGCAGTATGAACAGGCAGCCGAGGAGCTAGAGAAAATTGAAGTTTCCACCATGAGTCGCAAAGAGCGCGAGGCCGTCGCCGCAAATTTGGCAAAGCTCTCCAAGAAGCTCGGCGAGGGCAAGCAAGGTCAACTGAGCGATGCCATCTCGGAAATGGCTCAAGGGCTGGAAAACGAAAGTGAGTCCCAATGCAAGTCTGGCACATGCAAAGCGGCTGGAGTTTGCCGAAGTCAAGGCGTTAAGAAGAAGATTGGTGAATGCTTGAATTGTCAGCTCAATCGCTTGGCTGAATGCAAGGGAAGTTGCCAGGGGCAATGTGACAAGCCAGGCAATAAAGTTGCCAAATCGGACTCGCCAAGTGAAAACTGGGGTTTGGGGGCGTCGAATAAGCCATTCGGCGATGAAAAGACCAAGCTGGACTCAACTCGCCGTGAAGAAAACTTGACGGGTGTGGCTGGAGAGGGCCCCAGTGAACGCGAGACTCTCTCGACTCCGGAAGCTCGCCAAGATGCAGCCCGCAGCTATCAAGAGAAGTACGCCGAGTATCGCAAGCAGGTAGAGGAAGTGTTGGATTCAGAGCCACTGCCGCTTGGCCATCGTCAAACCGTTCGCACCTATTTCGAGTCCATTCGGCCAGAAAATGGTCAGGCAGAAGAATGAGCTGAGCTTTGAGCAGCCTAGGCTGCGGTGGTTGTTTAGTATTTGCTGATCGTTTCCGCTGGACACAACCCAAGTTTGGTAATGCCAACTCGACGCGCCAGCGAGCGGCCTACTGGTTTTTGTTGAATTGGGTGTGACTTTGAAGTTCGAAAATACTCACTCGCTAGTTCAACTCGAAGTTACCGCTCTAGGGCAATTCGACCCAAAACCAACCTCGCAACTCTCCATCCTGAAAACCAGTCGCTTCGTCATCGGGATAGTGGCGAGCGATCTGCTCTAAGATTGCGGGAGCCATTTGCTCTTGGGGACCGTGGCACATCAAGCATTGCGGCTGCAACTTGATAGGCAGCAACGCTGCAGCGTGTCCATTGCTCAGCATGGCAAAGGTTGGTGTAGCTGTTTGGGCTGAAGTCAACGCCTTGGCCCACTGGGGCGCGGTGTTTTGGGGGTTGCGTTGACGCACGCCTGCTCGCCCGATTTGCAGCCCAAACTCCGTGCTCACCTCTTTGGCAATCTTGGGAGCCTCTTTTTGGCAAACCGAGATTGCTGTGGCTGGACCGCCTGCCGTGATACCTTCCATGAGTTTTGAGGAAAGTCGCGTAAACAATGCTTCCTTGGCAGCCAACATGCGGTCTTTCTGCTCAGGAGAAGGATCTTGACCATTTACGATCGATGGTGGGGGCGTTGGGATAACATCGACGTCAGTATGGGAAGTATCGGACGCGGTGCATCCGCACAGCCCAGCGAGCATGCCGCAGACGAGTAGGCCTCTCAAGCAAGATGGAAGCACGTTCATGAAGGATGTCCTTTCAATCGAGGCTGAACTTAAAAGTTGTGCTCATAACTTAACAGGGCTCTCGGGAAAATGTAGCTCAGTATAGTGGCTCGGCTGTCCCAACCGAAGGTCAAAAAACTGGCTCAGCATTTCGCCTTGGTTGAACTAACCGGGTTTTGCCCTGCCCTGCCTTCGGCACGCAGAATGCCAACTTTCAAACCCGCGAACCAAATGAATTCAAAGCGTTCTGCCTTGCTGGCGACGGCGGTGACTTTGGTTATAAAGCTGGCTGAGGTGAACTGTGACAGATAACGCGAGCAAGATTCTCGAATCCTTTGAGCAACTCGATCCTGTCGAACAGCATTCGGTCGTCGTGTCCCTGCTTCGGCGTGCAGGTGAGTTGCCTTCGTCGCTTCTAACTGATAACGATCTATGCAGAATTGCGGACGATCTATTCTTGTCATTGGATGATGAAGAAGATGGCGACACCAACTCCGAACCGCAGTGAAGTCTGGTTTGTCGATCTGGGCTGGCCGCAAAGATTCGGCCAGGCTTGGTTTTGAGCATCCCTGCCGATGATGAGAACGATCGGGTACTAAAGACAGTGATCCCGCATACAACCAGCACACGAGAATCAAGATTCGAGATTGTGATCGCCGCCCGGTTTTTAAAGCCTGGCGCATTTGACGTTCAGACCGTACGATACCGAGGATAAAATGATTCGCATGTTCGGTATATTGACACCTGACGAGATGCGGGAGATCGAAGCTGGACTTAGGGTCTGGCTTGGATTTACTGGCTAGTCGGCAGAACAAGGGGTTGCAGACGAGATCAGCCGTTTTTGACTTGTGTTAAGTCATCTGCTCGGGCTCGCTGAACCCCATCGTTCGCCAAGCACAAACTTCCAATGAAACTCAAATCTCTTTTTATTTTCATTGCGATCGCTGCTGCCATCAGCTCTTGGCTTGCAGCCCGAAAGACGCCACTTTACCCTGGCGCACTTGTTCAGGTTGTCGACGGAATCCCTCCAAACGGCAATCCAGTACCTATCGACTCAAATCCAGACTTTGAGAGCAATCAAATGGGTCAAGAGGTTTTGGGGCGCATGGTGAATTCAAGAGTGAGCCTTCTCGCAATCCCTTCGACCCACCCTTCGTCGCCTAGTGGCCGACTACTCTGGGCAGACAAGTGTACCGCCTCAAGTTCGTGTTTGGTTAGCGGCTCGTGACGCTCGCACTCGCGTATTTTTGCGCGACTTGGATTTTGACTTTGGTCACTTGCTTGAGTGACCATAAGTTACACCCGGTGTAAAACTGCGGTTGATTTCGGTGCCGATGTTGATGATCCCCCTAACAGTCTCACTTACCAAGGCCGTAGTAGGCTTTCAGTTTATCCCGTGAGGTACTCGCGGAGCGCTCGCTGACTTGCCATTCTACTTGGGACGTTTTTCTTCCCATTTTTTACGTGGCCTGCTTGTGTTGCAATTCGCAATATGACTCAATATGCTAGGTTCAACAAAATTCAGCGTGCACTCTAACATACAGCCGACTGCCGTGACAAACGTTGACGCCGGTTTTTACATCCCGCATCAACGGCTCGGACTACGGTGATGCCCAACATTCGTCCTGTTATGCGATAAGCCAAGATTGGAGCTTCAGAATGAAATTTGCTCTCGCGTTTGTCTTAATGACTTTGTTGCCGGTTGCAGGTGTGAACGCTGCGGTAGTGTTCGGATTGCCTGGAGGAGGAAGCCTAGGCGGAGGATTCCGATGGAATGCAGCCCCTACGACCTACGCTACAAGTCAAGGTACTGTTGAGAGATCCTTGGTAGGAGGATTGCGTTACTCAGTTTCAGGAGGTTCCTACTTATCTTACCGCGATCAATTCAATTGGAGCGTCCTGCCTAGCGAAAGTGAATTTAGAGCGGCGATCAATAGTGCCTTTGTTCCATGGACTTTGGTAGACCCTGTTTCGGGGTTTGGAACGGCGCTTTCATTCTTTGAAGATCTATCCACGAATGTGAGTACAGTCGTGGAGGGCAGCGTTAGACTCGGATCTGAGATTGACTTGTTCTCTGGCAATATCGGCGCGGGTACGCGTGGTGAAGCGTTTTTCAACGCACGCGGTGTAGCGGGTGGAGTGACTCTGACAAGCGGAACGACGGGTTATGCCGGGCTACCCATTTCTGGTGCAGACATCACGATGAACAACAATGCCACATGGGACATCAACACTTTCCAAACGATTCTGACTCATGAGATCGGCCATGCAATCGGACTTGGCGACGTTGAAGACTTTTTTGGAAACGGATTCATTGATAACAACTACGATCCAACCAATCCACTTGGCACGCTGACAGACTCATGGGCTCACCTGGTGAATCCGTTAGATCCTGGTAATTCGGCCGGGCTTTCGATCTTCAGTGTGCCCAACAATGCCGACGGCATCGACGCAATCGGAGTCGACATTCTCATGGAAAGCAGTATTCCGGGAACATTTTTCGCGAATGGCGCATTCCTTAGGAACGACGATTTTGGCGGACGGCAGTTTCTCTACCCATCGTTGACGGCCGTTCCGGAGCCATCATCGTGCCTCATGATTGTTGCGGTTGGATTTGTGTCGATGCTGCATAGGCGACCGCGGCGCTAATTTCGTGAAGGACGAACCGTCGGTTGGAGCGGGGTATTGATTGGGTCGTCCCGAATTGTACAAAAATGCTGGCTAGCCGATGCGCTTGTTTCGCACATCTTCAATCCATCCGAACATTCTGCCAAGGTTTGATTGTAGGAAACTAAGGCCTGGTAGCCGCACTCGCTTATATCAACAGTATCCTCGAAAAATCGGCTCAGATCGAAAGCTGGCCTTGCGGCGAAGTTCGATAGCACGATCCGCCTCATTGGCTGCGCCCTCCTGGCTGGGGCGGTTGCCGCGTAGCTTGATTGCTGAAGCTGAAGCTGAACGCTTGCTGCCGCCCAGTGTCCATGCGAACTTCGCCGTACGCGTCTTGCAAGCAGTTGGTGTGGTCGGGAGAGAAGCGTCTGCAAGAATCACCGGCGGTCGTTGGGGCGGGAATGCGCTCGGCGCCGATCGAGTCCAGAAATAACCGGCTGGTATCACTGGTGCAAAAACGGCTATAGTATGTACGAATTGACGCAGGACCGTTAGAAAATGCATGTTCGAGTTCGCGCCCACTTCGCCGCTCAGTTCAACGGACGATCTAACCCGCTGAGACCAAACAATTCGATATTAAATCGTTCTGTGGCTAAAGAAAATGCCCCCTGACATCAAAGCATTCAACGACGGTCAAGCAACGCTCGAAGATCGGAAGATATGCGGAACTTTGGCGACGATTATCGACAAACAGCTACCCGAAGCAGAATGCAAGATTTGGCATCGCCATCCGGTCTGGTTCTTAGATGGCAATCCGACCGTTGGTTACAGCAAATTGAAAGCAGGGATTCGGCTTATGTTTTGGAGCGGCGCGAGCTTTGGCGAAGGCAAGTTGGAGCCCGGCACTGGGAAATTCAAAGACGCTTCGATAATCTTGACAGATGCAAGCCAAATCAAACTCGCGGACATGAAACGTTGGATCAAGAAATCGAGAGTAATTCAATGGGACTACAAAAATGTCGCCAAACGAAAAGGAGAACTGGTGCGTCTTAAGTAGTCGCAACTCGTCGCGGTACGTGCGGCGCGACAGAACAGAGCAGTGCGCGGGAGCCGCAGAAAACGTTCGCTTTTTTGAAATCATAGTCTTTGGGCGGCAGTCTTGTTACCGCTATGAAGAAGCTATTCTCAATCGCAACTTATTGTAGAACTTTCAACGAATTGTCGAGCTAATCATCAAGCGATTCGATATACCTTGGGAGGACAATTGCATCCGTGTCTGGGGCGAGGAACCGATTTGAGATCAGGCATACCTACGATCCAGGCTTCCGCTCATACCCCAGGTGAAGCGTTAACAGTGGTTATTACCCCAAATTTCTCGACCAATACAAACAGCTACTTGGTGTGCTCGAATACTTTGTTCGCGGCGCATCGAAACCGGTCTGAGCGAACGAGGTGTGCAACAAAGTCGTCGAACTCTGTCCAGCTTTACCTCTCTATCACCTTCGGCGAGTCGCTTATCGCCAACTTTGCCGATGTTGAAGCCGAAATGCTGGATTTGACCTGCCGAGTATGTAGTCAAATCGCGAACATTTTGCGCAGATATTGACAGAGCGCGATATAGCGATCATCACTTCGCCAAGCGGTGAACTTCAGCGTTCTTCCATCAACTGATCCGAGCGGGTGCAGGCTGACCATTGCGGGGTACGGGAGTAATTGCCCCCGACGGCCAGTAAATGCGATCAACCTCATGCCTCAGCTTGATACCAAATCAGCAGATAAGTGGTTTGGCAAGAAACAGTTCCAGTACAACAGGGCTTGGGGGTGATAACAGCGAAATCTTCTGAGTCTCACCAAAGGTTGAGGCCGCCAGGAATGGCCAAATGGGAAAAAACAAAAAAACTTTGCCGACTTCTTGCGTCGTTTACGCATGATTGGATAGCCAGAATAATTAACAGGTTGATCATAAGTAAAGTAGCGGGATAGAGAGTAAAGCTGGGGGACACAGTGCGCGTATGACAGAACGGGAACTATTTTTGGCGGCGTGGGAAATCAGCGATCCTGTTGAACGCGATTCGTACCTTACACAGGCTTGCGGGAGCGAAGCCGAGCTACGTGGGCGGATCGAACTGCTTCTGCGTGCAGCCGATATCAAGGACAGCTTTCTTGAATGCGAACAACCGAGCGAGTTGAACTTTCAGAACTTGGCTGAAAAACCAGGAACAACAATTGGTTGTTACAAATTGATAGAACAAATCGGTGAAGGAGGTTTTGGCGTCGTATTTATGGCCGAACAAAATCACCCGGTTCGGCGCACTGTAGCAGTTAAAGTTATTAAAGCGGGCATGGACTCGCGCCAGATCATTGCCCGTTTCGAAGCCGAACGACAAGCCCTCGCGATCATGGACCACCCAAACATCGCGAAGGTTCTGGATGCTGGAACAACCGATTCGGGAAGGCCTTACTTTGTGATGGAGTTGGTCAAGGGAGTGTCGATCACCCAGTTCTGCGACCACCGGCGGGCTTCACTCAACGAACGACTCGAATTGTTTGTCACCGTTTGCATGGCGATCCAGCACGCGCACAGCAAAGGCGTCATACACCGCGATATCAAGCCAGGAAATGTGCTGGTAGCCATGTACGATGATCGGCCTATCGCAAAGGTCATCGACTTTGGTGTGGCCAAGGCGACGAGTGGTCAACTGACCGAACGAACACAGCACACAGCATTTGGCGCGATTGTCGGTTCACTGGAATATATGAGCCCGGAACAGGCGGGCTTCAACCAACTGGACATTGACACTCGTAGCGATGTCTACTCCCTCGGCGTATTGCTCTACGAATTGCTGACCGGCACTCCACCGCTTTCCTTGGATCAATTGCGACGAGTTGGCATGCTCGAGTCGCTGAGATTGGTTCGCGAGGCCGAGCCTGTTCGCCCCAGTGCACGATTGAGTACCACGGAGGGATTGTCGGGGCTCGCTGCCAATCGCAGCGCTGAGCCATTGCGGTTGATGTCGATTGTTCGCGGGGATCTCGATTGGATTGTAATGAAGGCCCTGGAGAAGAACCGCAGTCGCCGATACGGCACCGTGAGTAATCTGGCCGAAGAGGTGAATCGCTTTCTGCGGGGCGAGCCGATTGAAGCACACCCTCCCAGCCAGCTCTACCGGTTTCGCAAATGGATTGGGCGAAACCGGCGTGCTGTGGTGTCCACAGCAGCCATGTCTCTGCTCGTTGGGGCCATTGTCTCTATGGAGTTTTGGAATAGCCACCAGCGGGCTGTGCACGTTTCAGCGTACTCTTCCCGCGTCTCGGAATCGATCCGCAAGGCATCCCTGGCGCTTGGTACTGCCAAAGGTGCTCCGATAGGTCAACAGACGCAATGGGTGGCTGCGCGAGCCGCAGCGAACCAGCTTGGCGAGTTGTTAGGCATCGATGAAATCGATGAAGGAACACGCGAATTAGCCAAACGATTTCTTGATGATTTCGCCCAACTGGACGCGGATCGGCGGTTGGCGGAACAAGTCGAGAGCGTTGTGATCATGAGTGCGACTCACGCTGATCTGTCAAGCTGGCAGCGGATGGAGCAGCAATTTCGCGAACTATTCATAAATCAGGGAATCGATGTTGCACAACTCTCGCCATCTCAAATCGCAGAAGAAATCCGTCGGCATCGGTCGTCTGCTCACTTGTGCGACGCCCTGGAGCTGTGGATCGGTACAAAGGGGCAGATTTCCGCGCTGGGTGGCGAAAGGGCGACGAGAGAGACGATGCAGCCACTTGCGGACGCGATCCTGGCAGCGGACGACGACCCGGTACGCAGCGGGATTCGACGGTTGATCTATGCAGGCAAGCCACCAAAGATCGAAGAGGTGGACGAGGTTATCGCCCAGGTCGATTTGGCTTCATTGACCCCGCGAACGTTGTCTTGGCTCGCCACGGTCTACGCGATGGCAGGGCAGACCAAACGAGCTGACGAAATTTTCTACTTCGCCATTGACCAACATCCTGATGACTTCATGTTGAACTTCGATTTCGCTTATACGATGGAATCGCAGAATCGTTGGCCCGAGGTGGTTCGTTACTTCTTGCGCTGCACGGCTCTTCGTCCGGACGTGTCAGGCGTCTGGCGCGCTCTGGGGAACGCTTTTCGCGAGAACCAGGAACTCGATCGGGCTCGAGAGGCAATGCTGCATGCTGTTTTACTTGCGCCGAAGCACAGCCCGACACAAGTCGATTTGGCGAGAATTCACATCGCACTTGGACAGTATCCTGAAGCCGAATCGGCGGCGCGGACGGCGATTGAACATGGTTGCAACTTGCCGATGGCACCATATTGCTTGGCGCAGTCCCTGTTTCACCAAAAACGATTTGCCGAGGCGCTCGTTGCTTGCGGCGATTGTGACACGCTCAACCGGTCCAATCCAGGCTACGCAGTGAACACAGAACGTTTGATGGCGGGTTGCAAACAGAATCTCGCCGTGGATACAAAAATAGAACAGTCTACAGGTCATAACTAAGAGAATTGAATGAAGATATTCTATCGAATTGGAGCAACCGTAGGAGGTTTGTTGGCTGGAGGCTGTGTCGTTGCATTGGTTGAATGGATCAGCAGTCGCATGCATCCCATGCCCACCGGCTTGAACATGGACGATGTGGAGGGAATAAAGACGTGGGTCGCTGGCTTGCCGACCAGTGCGTTTTTAATGTTGTTGGCGGCGTGGGGGGCAGGTTGCTGCGTCGGTACCTTTGTGGCTCGATATATAGCACCGGGCCGGTCGGCCTGGCCAGCAATGATTGTTTGCTTGTTGCTGACACTTGCGACGATTGGCAATCTGATTGTGTTGCCGCATCCTTGGTGGCTATGGCCCACAGGCATCACGGCCTGCCTGATGTTTGGATTGGCGGGGTTTGTGTTAGCGGCACCCGCAGAATACGCGGTTGCAGCCACACGGGTGATTCGCGCCCCTGTCGAAACCATTTTCCAAACTTTGGCTCGCGTCGAGATTTTTTCAAGGGCGGTACCAGGAATCACGAATATCGAATTCCTGACCGACAAAAAATACGGTGTGGGGACACGCTTCCGCGAAACGCGATTAATGCATGGAAAAGTGGCCACTACAGATCTGGAAGTAACAGAACTGACAGAAAACAAACGGATTCGTATCGTTGCAGAAGCAGGCGGAACGACTTGGGACACGGTGTTTTCCGTAGAGCCCAGGGCGTCTCACGGGAGCGATTTTCAAACGGAAGTGCATATGCAAATGGGCGCTCGCCCGTTGAACCTGTTTGCCAAAGTACTTACCCCCATGATTCTTGGCATAGTCACAAGAGGAGTTACTTCTGACATCGACGCCATAAAGCAATATTGTGAATCGCAGCCGTACTCCGAGGATTTCGGCAAGTAAATCGCAGCTTCTCCTGGTTCAGGAATCAGGCTGCTCTGGCAGGTTGTCCCGACGAACAAGTGGTTGCATCCAATTTGCGACTGACTGACGCTCAATCTGTGGTTGCTAAACAGACAGGCTTAGAAAGTTGAACTCTTCTGGCGATACCATTTTAAATATAAAGGTGAACTGGTCCGAACCATGAGCCGTTGACGGCCAATTAGCAGAGTTGGGTAATCTTGGTTCCTCGGAATCTGGCCTCGCCTTGGCAGCATTTTTGTTGCTACTCATGGCCATTCCAAATTGGAAGACTGGGATTGAACGACCGCAGAAAAAAGAAGTGCAGGCGGACGATGTTGATTTGCAAAACGAAACGATTGAAGATCAGGCGAATGAATACGATGGACGCCGAATATATTTGGCGGCAGTTGAATGAGCCCTCATGGCTTGCGGCGATTGGCGATCGTTCCGTGCACACTGCGGATGATGCGCGTCGCTACATCGAATCCCGAATCGTCAGTCAATATGATGCGTTGGGGTATGGGATGTATGCGGTTGAAGTGGAAAATGTTAGCCAACCGATTGGAATGTGCGGCTTGGTGAAAAGGAATTACCTGGAATTCCCCGACCTTGGTTTCGCGCTGCTTGAGGAATATTTCGGGCGGGGTTTTGCATTTGAGTCTGCGAGTGGCGTGTTAATTCACGCGTTTGAAGACTTACAGTTCGAAACGGTATTTGCTTTGGCTATGCCAACGAACATTTCGTCTTGTAACCTGTTGACCAAACTGGGATTTTCCATCAGAGACGACGCTTTACGCCTGCCCGATGGCGAGCGAATTGCGCTGTACGCGATTGATCGAGGCAGCAAGTGCAGTGACAAAAAAACATTTTCTTGAAATTACGGCCTGGTAACAAAAGGCGACAATTCGAATTGCCAGTTACTGCGACTCGATCCGTGCTCTTAGCCAGGCGCGCGCAAAGGTCCAGATGTTGTGGGCGGTTCTTGGCGAGAGGTTAAGCGATTGCGCAATTTCATCCATGGTGAAGCCTACGAATACCCGAAGTTTTACCAACTTTGCGGCTTCAGAATCAATTGCAGCCAGCTGATCCAGCACTTCGTCCACTGCTAACAACTGATCGTCGCTGATCGTGGCGGCCAGTTGATCTACTGCAACGTCAACTCGTTGAAGATCGCCACCGCGTTTTTGTGCATGGCGCCGCCTGGCAGAATCGACCAGTATTCGCCGCATGGCTTCGCTGGCCGCAGCAAAAAAGTGAGCCCGGTTTTCCCAAGTACTATCGGAAGTCTGAGTACTATCATTACTTGCCTGTCCCATCAATCGCATAAATGCTTCGTGAACTAGAGCAGTTGGCTGCAGCGAGTTTCCGAGCGATTCGTGTTTAAGTTTCGATGCGGCGAGCCGCTTGAGTTCGTCGTAAACCAGCGCAACGATTTCCGGAGCCGCAGTGGGATCGCCGCAGGTCAGTTGATTCAAAATGGTTGTAAACTCAGGCATCGCGTAACCCGCTTAAGTCGTGATCGCATTGGAGGAGGATGTGCAGTGCCGCACCGAAGCCCCAGTCAGCCTGGGGGATTGGCTGGCAGCCAGCCCGCAGCATTGTTCTTCCATTACCAAGGCAAGTTCCTGTGCATTATGCCCTAAACCATAACAACGGAAGTAAAAGCACTCGTGATCTGCTGCGCTAGAGTTGCGCGCCAATTTGGCCTAACATCGTAGGCTGACCGGCCGCTTGACTAGGTTGCTATTAAACCGCTTGGTAAATCCCAAAGCAACTCGTGGTGCTGGTCAGTTCAACCAAGCGATGACCCCGCTAGTCGCTAGTCAAATCCAACGTTCTAAAACACCTCCAATTGGACAGCGCCACTTTTGGCCCGAATATCAGCTCGAAGCGCCAGCGAGCGGGTCGTATGCGAGCGAATTACTTAAGATTTTTCTAACTTACGAGCGACCCACTCGCTGGCGCGTCGAGCTGGTATTGCCACAGTTTTCCGCAAAGTGGCGTTGTCCAACTAAGCAGCAGATCTGTGCTTGGCTAGAAAGCCGTTTGGACGTTGAGCGTAACCCTAGAGTGGATTTTTCAATCGCAGACGATAACCCAGGCCGAAAGTGCAGCGTGGATCTATTTCTTAGTCTCGCCCTTTTGCTTGTCGAACTCGGGCAAGGTATACGGTGCGTGGATTTCCTCCATACCGTTTTCGATGAAGCGGCTTACCAATTTGGCATGCTCCTGCACCAACATGACGACATACGGATCTTCGGAATGATAAGTTACTTTGATTCCCTGCTCGGTTTCCGTATAAGTCAACGAATAGTCGTCGGCATGTTTGATAAGCTCAATGAACACCGGATGGAAGGTCATAGGCGGCAACGGCTTATTCCCAAGCACGCGTTCCTCCATTGCAGGCACATGCTGCTTCAAAAGATTTGCGACCGCATTGTCGTCCGACTCTGTCAGCGCCACAGCTCCATTGGGCAAATTCTTGACTGAGCGTTTAATTTTGTTGCGATCGGCAAACATAGCGTGCAAGGTGTTCATGTCGCCTTGCATTTCTGGCATCGCTCCCATGCCGCGTCCCATGCTAGGACCCATGCCGCGTCCCAGCCCACTTCTTGCAATTCCATCGTGTGAATGGTTTGCTTCGACTTCTATTGGATTTGCTGGTGAAGGCTGGGGACTGTTCGCCGTGGCAGTGATCGAGAGAGGAATGTACGCATAACCATCTGTTTGTAAGTTCACCAAAGTCGTTAATGCAGAAACGGCTGTGGTGACAACATCTGCAACTTCGTCGGGTGTCGATCCTTTGGCAATCAAAGACTGTCCACAGACGAACAGCTCCACACCCGACTTGTGAAGCTCTTCTAGCAGGTGCAGGTTTGGGTTACCGTCTGTTTTGAATTTCATTGCATAGGCATCCGCATGCAACACAGATAGAGTTGCTTCGCCGTGGAAAACGACCGCAATTTGCACATCAGCGGCTTGGGCTCCACCGCCGCCATAGATATTCAAGTACTTGGCGACTTTTTCAAGCCCGGAATTCAACTTGCCCGCCTCGCCTCCCGTAGTCAGATCGACGATAAGCTTTGTGCCTTGACGGGGTTGCTGAGCTGCATCCGGTAAGCGAACGACATCACCATAGCCCGCGATGACTGGATTGTTTTTTTCATACGATTTCCCTGGGGCTTGGTTGTTGTTCGCATTGTCTCTCATTCGCATTCCGCGGCCTGGTCCCTTTCCCTGACCGCCGCCAAAGCCCCGCCCCCGTTGTTTTCCAGGCTGTTCTTGTGCAAGGATGGGAAGTGCGAATACAGTGCTGAGTAGGACAATGCAAAGGACAGTTATGCGGTTCATTGGATGTTCCTGGAGCTGGGCATGGAAGGTATTACGATTGACTTGGGTCAGGCCTGTTGTTCGGAATCCGTTGACATATGTTTGGCTATATAGGCTGGTTCGCCCATCCGGTCGAGCAGGTCTAGTTGCAATTCCAGCCAACTCGCGTGTCCCTCCTCATCAACGGCAATCCGCTCAAAAAGTTGTCGCGTGCCGATGTCGCGATCTTCGCTAGCCTGAATTGAGGCGGTCGTGTAGAACTCAATCGCCGCTTTCTCATCGGCAAGGTCCGTTTCAAACATTTGTTTCAGCGATGTGGCTCTCACAGGAGTTTTCTCCAAGTTAAGTTTCGGATCGCCCTTAAGAAACAGAATCCGCACCAAAAAATCTTCTGAATGGCCGAGTTCCTCTTGCAGCTCCGCACGCATTTTGGTGGCTAACAGTCCCATTCCCCAATCATCGAGTACGCAAGCGTGAAGCTGGTACTGATGCGTGGCAGTCAGCTCCATCGAAAGAGCTTGTTGCAAGTTTTCGATGGTCTTCGTTTTCGTCATATTCGTTCTCGCATTTCCAAGCCAAAGTGAGTTACTGGTTTTAATCCGCCGTGGATCTTACCACGCGTGCCACATCATATCGGAAAAAAACCATTGCTACGACTTTGGAACACGGCAGGTACTTAGCCCTAGTGGACAGTAGGCTGGGCAGAACCCGACTACGCCAGACAGCAGCGGGACCAGACCTACGTAACCCCATGGAGTTTGGGGCCCGACAAACACGATCGCTAACAATCCCAGTCCCACAACGACGCGCACAACGCGATCTAGCATTCCAATATTTTGTTTGAGCACTTCTTTGTCCTTCGGTTGAGATTTGCGGCCCTTTGATAGGGTAGAGTCACGAAAAATGGAATGGTTACAATGAAAGCCGAAGATTTTTGGGAATAGATCCGAAGGGGGCGTTTCAGTCAGCGACGCCAGACACTGAAGCTAAGGCTTTGCCTAATTGGAAGGGCTAATGGGGAATCAACATATCGAAGAACCAACTGAAATGGATCTGCTGCATCGCGCCAAAGCGGGCGATTTTTCAGCTTTTCAGCGACTGATCGCCAATCTGCAGCCTCGCGTCTATGGACTGGCATTTCGCATCCTACAGCAGCAACAGGATGCGGAGGACGCAACTCAGCAAACTTTTCTGGCACTCATCGAGCATATAGGGGGTTTTCGCGGAGATTCTTCCATAGCCACTTGGGTGCTAAAAATTGCCAGCAACAACGCTCTAAAAATCCTCCGAAAGAAACGTGGGCTAAAGGTTGTTTCTCTATCTGAGGTTTCGAGCGACGATAGTTACGGCAACCTTCCCCATCCAGAAGTCATTGCGCATTGGAGTAAGACGGCTGAGGAAATTGCTCAGCAAGCCGAAGTGCAATTGGAAATCGAGAGAGCTCTAAAGGAGCTCGATGATAAGTATCGAGTGGTGTTTATTCTAAGGGATGTCGAGGGACTTTCCGTCAGGGAGACCGCTGAATTAATGGAGTTGACAGAGTCTACAGTCAAAGTTCGCTTACTGCGGGCTCGACTTGCCCTACGCGAACGATTGATCAAAACATTTGGCGATACGCGGGGTGGGAGCGCAGCGCATTCAATATCGCCGGGTCACAATCATGCCTAATTTCTTGTATCTTTTTCCGCACACATGGATCAAATGCGGTACGCAATTGCTTGCGAGGACAACCAAATGACTTGCGAAGAGCTTCTCAAAGCGCTCAATGATTATGTTGATGGCGCTTTACTAACCGAAATTTGCGAAGATTTTTCTGAGCATTTGGCAGGTTGCAACCCTTGTCAAATTGTAGTTGACAATATCCGGCAAACGATTGCCCTGTACCGCGATGGCGAGCCGTTTGAAGTACCAGCTCGATTTCATCAGCAATTGCAAGAAAGTCTAAAAACACGTTGGAAAGAAAAGTTTGGTAGTCTCCATTGGGAAGCCGAATGAATCCTAGAGACTACCGCCGGTTTAGAAACCGACCTGTGTGTGTGACTGCGATTGGTTTTTTCAGTTCGGTGTTGCTCTGGAGGATACAAGGATGTTGAGGATTACCACGATTGAATTGATCGTCCGCTCGCATTTTCTTGGCACAGTATTCTATCTTCTTTCGTGCTGACGATTGCGTCAGCTAAGTGATGTATGCTTCAACACCAGCTTTGCTGAGAGACACTTTTGAATATGCGTATGCTCTGCGGAATTGCGAGGGACAGGACAGCTTGGATAGCGCAACCTGCAGCTCAGCCGCTATGGGCGGCTCGGAGGGCAGACGATTACTTGGGCTGGCAGCCTGACTAACTTTAGGAATGGACGAATGGCGGACGCAACGCTCGTAGTTACCGAAGCGAGAAACGAACAGATTGTTGGTATTCTGCGCCAAGAAAACTTGTTGCTTAAGGAAGGCTTGGCGAAGATCCAGGCCAATCTGGCAGAATCTGTTGGATTAAACGACGAAAACTCGAAAATCCTGCGTCAGGTCGAGCAGGACTGTCGCAATCTTGCAGCAGACGCACAATCGATTCGCGGGAGCACTGCCAGTTTTACGCAGTCGATGGCCGAAATGCGTGAACTGGCGGAAGAGTCGAATAAGCAGCTGGAAGGCATGCGTGCTTTCGTAAACCTGGTCAGGAAAATTGCCGAACAAACCAATCTACTCGCACTCAACGCAACCATTGAAGCTGCACGTGCGGGCGAGGCTGGGCGAGGTTTTTCTGTCGTTGCGAATGAGGTCAAGGTCTTGTCGCGTCAATCGCGAGAGGCTGTTGAGAATATTGGGCAGTCGATCAACTCCATTCTCGAAAAAGCTGCTTGCGTTGCAGAGAAAACGCGGAGTATGGAAGCTCGGAGCAACGAGATTGACCATACTGTAGCCATCCTTTCTTCACAAATGCAGGATACTGCGGTAAATGCTGAGTTGGCCGAATTGAAGGTCAGCGCGTCCAGTGACCGCGTGTTCATGAGTCTCGCGAAGCTTGACCACATCATTTGGAAAGTGAACACCTACCTGAGCGTCATAGAAGGCGAACCGGTAATCAAGTTTGTGGACTCGCACAATTGTCGCCTCGGAAAATGGTATGAACATGGTGATGGCCAGCGGCTGTTCGCCTCCATGCCCTCGTTCCCCGGCCTAGCACGCCCACATGCGCAAGTCCACGAGGCCACGCATAAAGTGTTTGAGCTGCTGAAGAACGTGACTACAAACGACGAGGATATTCCACGAGCGCTTGAGTCCATGGAACGAGCGAGCGACAGTGTCTTTGAATATCTCGAGCGCATTCTCGCCGAGAAGACCACTCGAAACCAGGCTCGGCACAACTAGCCAGAAGCACGATTAGCCGCCCTGCACTGCTGGATTGAAGTAACGTTCCAACAGAATCTGGCTGCATAAACGCACTTTGTGTGGATCGTTAATTTGTTTTATGAGTCGATGATATGCATAAAGTACCTTGAACAGATGCCCAAACGCGACCCAGTAGCCATTGGGGTTCTCGGAAAGGTTCCATTGTTTGCTCCAATGCGCTATGTTTTCCTCTCGTGCCCAATATTCCGTGCTCAACGTCTCTTCGAAGCTGGCACTGTTGTTGGCAGATGCGGTGTCGCCAAGTTCAAAAGCGGGCACCGGAGCAGCAATATGGGCTCTATGGCCGAGGTAACCGCGTTGCGCCAAATCGACAAAGCCCATCGCTTCAAGGTTTAATAAGGCTTCCGTGTGCGTGACCATGTGCGTGAAATTGGGACGCCTAATGGATGGTCGTCCAAGCAGGCCTTTGAATCTCAGCAAACTGTCAAACGTAGCTACGACCATTGTTTGCGAGTTCGCGTAACCGGTTTCACCTTTAGGTCTTTCAGGTTTTAGCTTGGATATCTGTTGGCTCAATTCAGTTAATTTGTCGACCAACTCAGGCTGAGCCAGCTGCGGAGCATCTCTCAATGCTCGCGTGGCCAAAGATGCGAATATCACGGCGTGCCCGTGCGCGCGTAAACCACCATCGACAGCAGGAGAAAGCGCAGCGGGAATTTGATCAATTAATTCCTCTTGCCCAGTACCAGCCGGAAACGTAGCAAACTGTGCGGCCTGCAAGTCGATCATTGCATCCAACTGTTTTTGGATCGCTAGGGCGGTATTGGGAGGTAGATTGTTTTCTTTGCATAAATAGTATCCACAAATGACAGCGGCTCCCCAATGAGCATTGAACCACCCTTTGGCCCGTGCCATACCTGCGAGCCCTTTAGCGAGATAGGTATCATCGAGCGTAGTTGCAGTTGCTGCCGCTGCCGCCGACTTGCGTTCGACGAAAGCCACAGGAGCCCCGATGGTTCCAAGAATGCTTGCGCCTAGTTGAATCAGTTCTCGTCTTATCATCGCGAATGCTCCAACGCGGACGGTTGATGGGGTGTAAGTGTCATCTTAGCTTAAAGCACCAGTTTTTTGTAACCATTTGACGTTCTGCGGCTCTACTCAACATAGTACAAGTACCGCGGTGGGTGTAATTGGCATGAGGAAGCGAATTACTCAACAAAATGAACTCCTCATTTAGAAGGCACTAGAGAATGTCATGCGATATTTATGGAGGGTGTAGAATATGTCCAGGTATGTGGATTGCAGCGGCGCTGCTGGCAGTCATGGCGGTGCAGAGCTTTGTCTCGCGTCCCAAGAACGAAGCGAGTTCTGCGAAAGCAGATTCGATTGGCACATTGGAACAACCCTCAACCGGCTCAACCGCGGTTGATTCGAAGAAATAATCTCCCTCGAGAATGGATTGGTGATGACAACTACAGTTTCAAAGCCGCAACAGCGACACAATGGCACTTGGATATGGCTGCTATTAGTCGCTTTTGTCGCGTATATACAGTGGCCAGCGCTGAAGGAACTTTATCATCAAGTTGCAGGCACTGAGTTTCCAAAGCAGACCATTCAGTGGCAGCACGAGCTTGCCAACGCATTGCAGCTCGCCAACCAATCGGAAAAACCAATCTTGGTAGTGTTTGGCGCGAGTTGGTGCCCACCGTGTCGATCTATGAAGCGCGAGGTGTGGCCTAACCCACAAGTCAGTGCGGCGGTTAGCGCGGCATGCATTCCCGTGTATGTAGACGTCGACGATCGAACGCAAGCCGAAATCGTATCTCAGTATCAAGTCTCAAGTATTCCGACTGTGCTGTTGCTGGATGCTAATGGCGTGATCTTGAGGCGTGAAAGCACGATGTCGGTGGCTGAGACGCTCGGGTTTCTAACTGGTGGCGCTAAAGCCAGCTAGCTCGCTCGGGATCACCTGGAGTAGAATTAGCAGAGCGTAGCGAGCACAGGAGCAGAAACAAAAGCGTACGGATCTTCGTTTTCATGAGTCTATCTAGTCTTGATCTCTGGCAACGAATAGCGAATGAGGGAATAGCGAGCACTGAACAGTGTCGCGCTTGGGCCGAGGAGATTGCAAAGTCGCTGCCCGCTGATGACCGCACCAGTGGTATTCGGGTATTGCAGCGGCTCATAGAGCTACAGCGATTGTCGAACTACCAAGCGAAGATACTCTCTGGCCAGTCTTCGCAGCCGCTTCGATTTGGCCGCTGGATAGTGATTCGACGATTGCGCGAATCGATCTGGAACGGCTGGATTGAACTTCGTCCTGGAGGTGAAAGCGTTCAGAAACAGTGTCTGTGGGCTCGGCCGCTGGGTGGCGACACGCTCCAGCAGCTTCGTGCTGCTTGCCCTAGTTTGACACGCGCGGCGAGCATTGCTTCGGCACAGAGCGAACATCTGCAGTCGATCGTTGTTCCAGAGGTTATCGATCGACATCTACTGATTTACGCCCGGCCAGTTTCCGGTAATTTGCTTAGTGAGCAGTTCGCCCAATCTAGGTGCACGGTGGAATTTGCTAACCGTATCGTACGCCAAGTCGCATCGGCGCTGTCAGTTTTGCACAAATCTGAAATCGTGCATGGTCGTGTTTTACCAGACCGTGTGATCCTGTCAGGCGAGCATGCCACCCTGGCGATCGACCCGTTGTGCATGGCCACGGCAACCGCGGATTCTGCTGCAGTCGGCTTGTTGAGCGATAACCTCAACTCGGCAAATATTGGTTCACAGAAACTAATTTCTGCACAATTTATCGCACCTGAGTTTCTTGCAGCTGGTCAACTTCCTTCCACTGCCAGCGATGTCTACTCACTAGGTTGCTTGTGGTGGTGGCTATTGACTGGCCAGCCTCCAGCAACTTCAACGAGCATTGCCCAGGCTTTAGCGGAGCATGCCAAGCCGCTGCCCGATTTTCCGGGCGACTGCGGGCTAACCGAACCGCTTCTACGATGTTTGAAGCATTCGCTCGCAAGGAATTTAGCAACCCGCTTCTCCTCGGCTGCAGATTTTTTGAGTGCGATCGACATGGCGTCAAGTCTCGGAGCCGCTCCGGACACGCCCTCTTTGAGTCAATTGCCAGGCGATTCGGTTCCTGCTGGGGAGACGCCAGCAAGTGCGTTGACTAGAAATGCGCTCGGGCAAGCTGCCGCTTATGCCGACAGATCCGTCGAGGTTGTTTCCCTCGCGCAAAGAAAATCGAACAGTCGGCGGCAGCGCGGAAGTAGAAATAAATGGCTACTGCCATTGGTTGGAGGTTGCGCTTGCCTCATCTTGCTGCTCGCAACACTGAAATTCAGTGGATTTCTACAGCCCAGCTCGTTGATAGCAACAGGCGGGACACCGAAGCCAGCATATATCCCATCAGCGAACCAATCAGCAGCAAACGACGCAGCAGTCGATCCCAGGTCCAGTATCTATCAAATTGTTGCATCGGGCGAGCAACAACTGTGGCTGCCGCCAGCTCTGCCAGCGCCGATCGCGATTGATCTGTTGCCGCCGGGCGGCCAACTGTTTGTGTCACTGCGCCCCAATGAATTGGTGAGCAGCTCGCAACAGAAGCTGCTGACCGCGTTCAATAAACAGTTGACACCATTTTTCGCTGAACTAAGTCGCCAATCGGGGGTTGCAAGTGAGCAACTCGCGCAAGTGACATTTGCATTCTATCCACCCAACGTGGATGGTCAGTTTCCCCTGTATTGCGTGCGTTGCAAGCTCGCCCGACCTTTTGCGCTCTCCGAGTTGCAAGCGTTGTGGAAGAATCCGACGAGCGAAATCGCGAGCCAACAGACGGTTTTTGTTTCATCCGAACAGCTAGCCTACTATGTTGCCCTGAAATCATCTGCGGAGGCAGAGAGTATTACGGCATTTTGCTATGGTCCATTGGCCTTGATGCGCGAAGTTGCCGAGTTGCAGGGCGCACGGGCGCCAATGTTGTCGCATTTGGAAAGGCTGTGGAACACATCCGACGAAGGTGCGGATGTCTCGGTGATTGGTTCTGCGGCGTTTTTATTCACGCAGGGGCGAGAGTTGTTGTCGCCGTTGCCGCGCGTTTTGGTAAACGGCTTAAAGGAAGTGTTAGGCAACGATATGCGGGCCGCTGCAATGCTAATGCGGTTTCAACCAGAGTGGTATGTCGAAACACGCCTGATTGGGGCCAGCGATCAAGACGTTGTCAAGTCTTTAGCCAAGCAACAGCAGTTGCTGCTAACACTGCCGGCAAAGATCGAGCGAAGTTTGGTGAGCGAATCGCCTCATCCCCACTGGCGATCGCTCGCGTTGCGTTTCCCGCAGATGATGCGGATGTTCGTGGAGTATACGCGCTTCGGCGTCGAAAATGGAACAGCCATCAGCAATACGTATTTGCCCAGCGATGCTGCCGCTAATTTGTTATTGTCAAGCTGGATCGCCATGCAAGACGGCGCCATGAGCTCAGCCGAAACGTCCGATCACGCAACGCTTGCAACTCCGTCGTTGGTGTTAAGTATGGATGAGTACTTGGCGCGACCTATTCGTCTGAGTTTTGACCAAGAGCCCATCGAGGTCGCGCTGCGCATGGTTGGCGAGGAAGCAAATGATCAATTGCCGGCGGGCACTCCTCGAGCACGGTTTGTGTTGGACGGAGACGCTTTTGAAAAGGCGGGCATCACTCGCAATCAACAGCTGCGCAACTTCAACATCGAGAACAAGTCGGTCCGGGAAGCCCTGACGGAGATTGCCAAACGCGGCAATCCAGTGACAACAGTCACAGATACACGCGATGAGAACCAAAGACTCATTTGGGTAGTAATGCAGGACCCAGACTCGCCTGGAGCTTCGCTAGTTTCCTTGACAACTCGGGCTGCGGCCAGTGCGGCAGGCATCGGGCTTCCAGCAGAGTTCGCGGCTCCATGATCCGAGCAAATCTGCATCACTTCCGCGAGAGGAATCTAACCGGGTGGATCAAGCGGTGGTTGGTTGTTGCGTGGTGAAGCGAATAGGCTGAGCAAGGCTGGTAGGAAGACCAAGTCGCAGAAAAGTGCCGATGCGATGGTCATCGCTCCCATGGTCGCAAAGATTCGATGATCGCGAGAGTCGCTGAGGGTCACTACGGAAAATCCAGCCACCAAAACGGCTGTAGTCATGATGAGTGCCGTTCCTACTCCAGTAAACGCTCGACGAATGGCTTCCTCATCCGTGGCACAATGCGGCCTCTCTTCGCGAAATCTTGTTAGAAAGTGAATCGTATCGTCGACTGCAATTCCTAAGCAGACGGTAAAGTTGCAGACCATCACGATCTCGAGATTGTATCCGGCCCATACAAGATAGGCGGCGGTCAGTGCAAGCGGAAAAACGTTGGGTACGATGGAAATCAAGCCGAGCCGAATCGATCGATACACAACCGTCAAAATGATGAGAATGATAATTGCAGCAGAGCCTAGACTACTGGCAAGATCGACGACGATTTGATAGAGATTTCGCCAACGCCACACCGCTCGGCCTTCGAGACTCAAATCGAATTCCGGATGCTCTTTATGAATTGCTTCGAGACCTTCTGCAATGCGAGTAAACACGGGTCCGTACGCAGCGATCCCCAGGTCTTGCACGCGAAAAGAAACTGTTGCAAACCTCCTCTCTGGCACGTAGAAAGCTCGCTTCAATTGCGGAGGCAACAACTCAATCAAGCTCATACGTTCTGTGGGCGGGCCGGAGCCGGGCTGCGAGTCGATCAAGTTTCGAATCGAAAGTGGATGTCCAATCATCGGTTCGGTGTGTAGCAGGTCATCGACTTTGGAAATCACGGTCAGGATTTCAGGAGAGTCTAGCGGCACACTGGCACTCCAGTAGGCGTCGACGGAAGAAAACTCCAAGCCACCGAAGGCTTGATCAACGTGCAACATGGCTTGCGTCGATTCTGCATTTAATGGTAGCCCGTCTGTTTCGCGTTGGTCCGGCTGAAGAGTCAAACCAATGGCAATGAGTACGAAGGTACTGATGACCGCAAAGGCAGCCACGGATCTGCGGAACTTCAAGACTAGGTCGATCACCACGCTAATTCGACTCAGGTGGCGATCGATCAGACTGTCTCGATGACCGAGGTGGACGTCTTTTCCCAGCCAGGAGGAACAGGCCAGCGGAATGATCGTTACGACGGCAATGAAACAAAGCACTACCCCCAGTGTGCTGCACCAGCCAAATTCTTGAACCCACTTCGAATCTGCGGTCACCAAAGAACCGAAACCCACGGCAGTTGTCAGAGATGTCAGGAAGCACGCCACTCCAACCTGCTTCAGACCTTCGGCAGCGGCAGCAGCCTGATCTAAGCCTCCAGCCCTGAGTTTGCGAATCTGCACCATTAAGTGAACGCCATCGGTTAGTCCCACCAGGCTCACTAAGATTGGCAAGATGACGTCAACCAACGGATTATCGTAGTCGAAGAACTGAATAATGCCGGTGGTCCAGAACACACCGGCGGCAGGTGCCAACGCGACAATGATTACCGCGCGAATACCTCGGAACAGAATCAAAGTCATGACAAGAATAACTGCGTAGCCGATCAGTTGATATTTTAATTGATTGGCTTCGTGCGTAGCGACAGCGGAGATAATGGCTGGTACACGTCCAGTGACTCGAAAACGGAATGATATATCAGGGAATTCCTTGGCAGCCTGTTCGGCGGTTCGGCGAATATCGTCCGTCGCGCTTGCGTCGCTGAACAGATAGTAATCGTTGTAGCCGATGAGTACTAAGGCGGTTTGTGCATCGTCGCTCAGCAGCTGGCCCGCCACGAGTGGATGCGACATCGCCTTGGTTCGGGCGGCATCAAATCTCGCTTGCGATGCGTTGTTCTTGGGCAACAGAGGCTCCCGCAACCCAAAGATATTGAGCATCGGTATGTTATCCATCCACAATACATTGGCAACTTGATCCAGCCGTTCCAAGTGTTCAGCTACTCTACGCATTGCGGCAACACCGCGCGGCGTAAACAACATCTTGGACTCAACGACCAGCACTGCGTCGGAGCGAGACATGCTAATGGGCTGGACATCGGGCGAGTCAGCGAACTTTTCATTCGGTGCCGCCTGCGCAGGTGGCGCTTCCTGAGATCGTGCAAAAAACTGCAGAAGAATTCTTCTATCGTAATGCCCGACCGCCGCGATACCAGAAATCAAAATCAACAACGACCAGATGGTTAGCGGTCGGCGTAGACTCCATTCGGTCAGACGCACCGTAAGATTTTTCATTGTTTGCCGCACACACCTGGTGGATTTACTGTTCGCAACCCCAACAACGGAGCTCATGCACGGCCGCTCCGGCTGTGCTGGAGGCCAGTATGAGCGTACCAATGTCACTAAGAGTGTTACGACAAACACGGTTTATGTCCAGCTAGCGTATTCAAGGTTCCTCATTGTCGAACAGACTCAAGACAGCGAACCGCACCTGTTGCGCTGGAAACTTGTGAATTGTAAGCCGCGTGTTGGGAGCCGAGGCATATCTGGTGGCGGCAGAATGCTAAATTAATCGCAGGCTTTTTCACCCCATCAATCCAGCCCAACAAACACTATGTCTTTAATTTTAAAAGATGTCCTTGTTCACGATTTGCGCTTTCCTACTTCGCAGAATCTCGATGGATCCGACGCGATGAATCCTGATCCGGATTACTCTGCTGCCTACTGTGTGCTAGTTACCAATGATGAGCGGCTGACAGGACACGGCATGACGTTTACGATTGGGCGAGGCAACGATCTGTGTTGCCATGGCATCGAGCTACTTCGCCCTCTGGTCGTAGGAATGTCGCTCGACACAATTATTAAGAACCCCGGCGCGTTTTGGAGGCACATTACCGGAGATAGCCAACTGCGTTGGGTTGGCCCGGAAAAGGGCGCAATTCACCTCGCAACTGCTGCAGTCGTGAATGCAGTATGGGATCTAATTGCCAAAGTAAAACAAATGCCGCTGTGGCAATTGCTGGCTGGTATGAGTTCCGAGGAATTGGTGGCCTGCATCGACTTTCGATATATTACCGATGCGCTGACACCTGAAGAGGCATTGCAAATACTTAAGAAACTCGAACCAACTCGCTCTGCGCGCATCGAGCAGTTGTTCGACGAGGGGTATCCGGCATATACAACTTCGGCGGGTTGGCTTGGTTACTCAGATGAAAAATTGCGCGAGCTGTGCCGTCGCGGAATTGGCGAAGGCTGGAACTGCTTTAAGATAAAAGTCGGCAGAGACTTGGAGGACGACATTCGTCGATGCAGGATCATTCGCGAGGAAATTGGTTGGGAGCGAAGAATGATGGTCGATGCCAATCAAGTATGGGATGTTCCGCAGGCCATCGAGTGGATGAAGCACTTGGCTCCGTTCAAACCTTGGTTTATCGAGGAACCCACCAGTCCTGATGACATTCTAGGTCACGCTACGATCGCGCATGCTGTCGCGCCGATTTTGGTTGCAACGGGTGAGCACTGTGCTAATCGCGTCATGTTTAAGCAGTTTATGCAGGCTGGAGCAATTGGCATATGCCAAATTGATAGTTGTCGCATCGGCGGTGTCAACGAGATCTTGGCGGTAATTCTGATGGCGGCCAAGTTTAACATCCCAGTCTGTCCACATGCTGGAGGAGTTGGATTGTGTGAGTATGTGCAGCACCTATCCATCTTTGATTATGTTTGTGCAAGTGGCACACTGGAAAATCGCCTGACCGAACACGCAGGGCATCTTCACGAGCATTTCAAAGATCCGATTCAAATGCGCAACGGTCGCTACATGCCCCCCACAGCAGCTGGTTATAGTATTGAGATGCTGGCTGAGTCGATTGAGCGCTACGCATTTCCGGGTGGTTCGCAGTGGCGGAACTAGTGTGGGCCTTCGCCGCCTTCGCCCCGTTAAGATCAAAACACAAGAGTGGAACAGAAATGAAGACAGGGTTTCCAATGCGCGGTTGCCAACTTGGGTTGTTAGTGGGTTGTTTATTGGCCGGTTGCATGCAGGGTTCGCATGCAGCAGATGTGAGCGACGGCTCGAAACCGAACATCGTATTCATTGCTATCGACGATCTAAACGATTGGATTGGATGTTTAGGGGGACATCCTGACGCGAAGACACCGTGCATCGATCGACTTGCCCAGCGCGGTTTATTGTTTCGCAACGCTCATTGTCAAGTTCCCGTTTGCATGGCTTCTCGCGTTTCCGTTTTTTCAGGCAAATTAGCTTCGACAACTGGCTGTTACGAGTTCAACGCAGAATTTCACGAAGCGCCTACGCTGGTAGACTCAGTTCCAATACCAATGCTTTTCAAGCAAAACGGATATCTCACACTGGGAGGCGGAAAGTTATTGCATTCGGGCTTCAAAGGTAGAATCGCAGGATCTTTTGACGTCGCGCTCAAAACAGGGGGCAACCCAACTCCTACCGAGAGGTTGAATTGGCCAGTCAAAGTGTGGGACTATGGTGCATTTCCCGAGCGAGATGAAGAGATGGGAGATTACCAGTTGGCTCAACAAGCTGCACGTTATCTGTCTGACAAACACGCGGAACCGTTCTTCATCGCCTGCGGTTTTCATCGCCCCCATGTTCCGCTGCACGTACCGCAGAAGTGGTTTGATTTGTTCGATCGAAATCAATTGAAGTTGCCCCAGGTTCCGCTCGAGGACATGGACGATATTCCGGCAAGTGATATTACTCGGCAGCAAGCTATTGCACCCTCCCATGCGGAAGTTCTCAAGGCCGATAAGTGGCGAGACTTTGTGCACGCCTACATGGCGTGTATTAGTTTTGTTGACCACTGTGTAGGTGTAGTTGCGGATGCGGCATTGCATGGTCCGAATAAAGAAAACACGATCGTTGTTCTATGGAGCGACCATGGATTTCATCTGGGTGAAAAGCAGCATTGGGCCAAGAGAACATTGTGGGCAGAGTCAACTCGAACTCCGCTGATTTTTGCTGGCATGGACATCGCTGCCGGCAGGGTTTGCGACGCAAGCGTCGGGTTGATCGACATTTACCCGACACTGACCCAAATAGCCGATCTGCCCACGCCCGCGGGGCTCGACGGCAAGAGCTTACTGCCGCTCATTGTTGATCCCAAAATCCCTTGGGACTCATCCGCTATTTCGACGTGGCTGCCGAACAACCATTCTGTTGTCAACCAGCATTGGCGCTACATTCGTTATGCCGACGGGGCGGAAGAGCTGTACGACCATCGAAACGATGCGGAGGAGTTTCGTAATTTGGCGTCGGTGGCCGAATATGCTGAAATCAAAAAACAACTGGCGCAGAGGCTGCCCCAAGTGAACGTACCGGCGGTCGTGATTTCAAAATCGAAACGAAAATCGGACTAGGAACGCTCTGAGCGCCAGCGTTGAGCTGAGCGCTCGAGCCTCTTTGATTCAAAAGTTGAAATTGTCTATTTGTTGTCTATTTGAGAGGAGAGTAGTCGGTAGCCTTCATGTAGATCGAAGTTGGGCTTTCACTGAGGAATTTGCCATCAACCTGCGATTCGGCAGCGACTTTCTTCCACTCTTCGTCCTCTCGAAATGCTTTCCACGAAGCGTCTGCTGCAGCGTGACTGGCATGCCGGATGACATAAATCAACGTGTTGGTCGAGCCAGGTTCGTCAACTGGAGTCCAGTAGGCAACGTTTTGAATGCCATGGCGTTCGAACAATCGAAGTGTGTGATTTCTGAATCGAGCATTGAGTCCGTCGAGCTTGCCTGCGTTGGTTTTGTAGACCCTCAATTCGTACTGAGCTTTCTCATCATCATCTGCTTTTTTCGAGTCAAATTTAGGCGAGTAATCGGTGGCCTGCATGAAAACCGAAACTACCTTGGCAACCAGTTTTCCGCCTTCTTCCGACTTGCTTTGAGCCACTTTCCATTCGGGGTCTGCCATGAAACTTGCCCACGATTTTCCAGCCGCTTCGCGACTTTCATGTTGAATAACGTAAATCAAGGTGTTCTTTGAGTCTGGTTCGTTTACCGGAACCCAGTAGCCGACATTCTTCATGCCGTGCTTTTCGAACAGTCGCAATGTATGATCGCGAAATCTCGCCTCCAAAGCTGCTAATTTTCCTTCGCGGGCTGTGTATGTCCGCATCTCGAAAACGTCTGCCGAGGCTGATCGGGAGCACAAAGAAACGCCAACCAGACACACCATAGCCAATAACTTATTCATATTTTCAAAAACCTCGCTAACAGGGGGGATTGGTAAAGTGCTGTTATGTTAGCAGATCCAGGCCTTCATGGCAGATTTGGTGCGAGTTTACGTTTTCAATAAAAATGTTGACCAGTTGGAGGCCGACCGTCTGTCGGCCAATTGCGGTTTGAACGCCGTTTGGGCCACTTAGCTGCAGTTCTCTCGGACCCAGTTCTCCCAGACCCAAATTATTCTCCGCCCCTTAACAATTTGCGTGCCAAATCGTCGGCTGAGCTTAGGATTTTGGCCTTTCGGGGATTGGACGAAGCTGTAATATATGACTCCAGCTAGGATTACGTGAAATTGGCGGGCGGGGCGGTTGGCGGATTTTGGGAGGCCATGTTGGTAAAACAGAATGGTTCCCAAGTGGGCTGGAAACGAACCTCGCGATTGGCTCCATCGTCAAATATCTAGTGGTAGTGTTTTATGCGCAGGGCCTAGATAGGTCGAACCCTGCATTTTGATTTGGTTTCTCTCAGGTGAAATATGGAACTCGCAAAAGTACGCAATATCGGTATCAGCGCTCACATCGACTCGGGCAAGACGACTTTGAGCGAGCGAATCCTGTTCTACACCGGTCGTATCCACAAGATTGAAGAAGTCAAAGGTGGTGGAGACGGCGCGAAGATGGACCATATGGAACTGGAACAAGAGCGCGGAATTACAATCACCAGTGCGGCGACTAGCGTAGCTTGGGGTGGTGCTGCAAACAAGAAAATCCCAGATGCGCACCATATTAACTTGATCGACACACCCGGCCACGTGGATTTCACCATCGAAGTCGAACGATCGCTTCGCGTGCTCGATGGTGCGGTTCTTGTACTGTGCGCCGTCGGTGGCGTGCAGAGTCAATCGTTAACAGTCGACCGTCAGATGCGTCGGTACAACGTGCCCCGCTTGGCGTTCATCAACAAGATGGACCGAACGGGTGCGAACGCCAAGAAGGTAGTCGCGATGATGCGCGACAAGTTGAATACTGACGCAGTGCTAGTTCAACTGCCAATTGGAGCCGGTGAAACTTTCGCGGGTTGCGTAGACTTGATCACCATGAAGGCTCTGACGTTCACTGGCGATCAAGGCACAGTCGTCGAGGAAGGTCCGATTCCGGCTGACATGGTTGACGAAGCCAAAGAGTATCGCCAAACAATGCTCGAAAGCTTGTCGATGTATAACGACGAGATGATGGAACTGCTTTTGAGCGAAGAAGGCGTTTCTGAAGAGCTGATCCACAAGGTCATTAAAGATGCCGTCCAAAATCAAGGGCTGACGCCGGTGTTTGTTGGTTCGGCGTTCAAGAACAAAGGTGTGCAGCCTCTGCTGGATGCCGTCGTGCGGTATTTGCCCAGTCCGCTGGAGCGCGAGATTAAAGCACGTAAAGTGAGCGATGAGAATGTGAAGATCGCACTCAAACCGGATCCGAATGAGCCTTTTGTGGGAATGGCGTTCAAGATTGTCGAAGATCCATATGGCCAGCTAACATTTTTGCGAGTCTATCAGGGCAAGATTGCTAAAGGCGAAATGTACACCAATCAGCGAACTGGGCGGAAAGACCGTTTCAGCCGTATTGTGCGCATGCATGCCGACGAACGCGAGGAAATCGATTCGGCCGAAGCAGGAGATATCGTGGCCATCATGGGTATCGACTGCGCGTCGGGCGACACCTACGCGACCGACCGTGATTATTGCACGCTTGAGAGCATGTTTGTTCCGGAGCCGGTTATCAAGGTTTCGGTCAATCCCGCCCGCGCAGATGCGGACAAGATGGTCAAGGCTCTGCAACGATTCCGTAAAGAAGATCCCACTTTCCAAGTTTACAACGACGAGGAAACAAGCGAGACAATCATTTGCGGCATGGGTGAGTTGCACCTTGAGATTTATATCGAGCGCATGCGACGCGAATATAAGATTGAAATTGAGGCTGGTGCGCCTAAGGTTAGTTACCGCGAAGCTCCTGGTGAAAAAGTTGAGTTCAACTACAAGCACAAGAAACAGACTGGTGGCTCGGGGCAGTTTGCTCATATCGTAGGAGAATTAACTCCTATCGATACCGAGGGAACCGTGTTTGAGTTCGAAGAGCACATCGTTGGTGGACGAATCCCCAAGCAATTTATTGCACCGGTAGAAAAGGGCATGCGAGATTCTTTGTCCAAGGGTCCCTTGGCGGAGTTTCCCGTGGTCGGTGTCCGAATCGATTTGCGCGACGGTAGTTACCACGACGTTGACTCGTCCGAGCGAGCGTTTTACATCGCAGCTCAAGGTTGCTTCCGCGAATCAATTCTCAAATCGAAGCCAATGTTGCTTGAGCCAATCATGAAGTGCGAAATTGAGTGTCCAGAACTTTACCAGGGAGATGTGGTTGGCGACGTAATTCGCCGTCGCGGACTAATTGTGTCCACTGATATTCGAGATTCCGTGTCGTACATTATTGCTGAAGTCCCGTTGGCTGAAACCTTTGGATATGCCACCGACCTAAGAAGTATGACTAAGGGACAGGGAACCTTTACCATGGAATTGCTGACCTATCGAAAGTGCCCCAGCAACGTTCAGGAAGATATCATCGCTTCGCGACGCAAAAAGGAACTTGCCGGGGCTAAATAGGTCCTGGGTCCGAATGGTTGCTATTTCGGTGGCAGCATTTAACCACATTTGAAAATCGCTCAAGGCAGTGACGTCCGTCACTGCCATTTTTTTTCTAAGGTGTTTCCAGCTGTATTAAGCTGCGGAGCGACGGCCCCTCGCAGCGACCGTGGCTACCGCTGCCAAGCGGTCGGGGCTCGCGATGCGACCACCGTCTGCTGAACTGCAGTTTTGCTGGCATAGTTGCAGGCGATTTCGCGGCTGGAAAGACGAATTGCAGCCGCCAGTAGAGTGGGCCGATTCTTGGGCTGCTTGCCATCGGAAACTCAACCTGCGGCAGTCCACAAAATATCTTGCAAGCGATTTTTTTTTTGCACCACACCCGAATTAATCGTCATACATCTCAGAAACAAATGTCGATAGAACCGCTGGAGAAGTCCTTGCAGTTTGAATTCGCTAGGGAGTTTAGAATGAGCTTGAGAACACGAGTAGCATGCGCCTTTTCGGTGGCAATGGCAACCAGTAGTGCCTTTGCGCAACCTGTAGCTGATGAATTGCGGCTGACTATCGAGCCCGGCACGATAGTTCTCGAGTCCAGTCAAGAAAGCGGCAAAACAGCAACCGATGTCAAGGCAGAACGCTCGATTCTCGACGTGCGTGCTGCTCGAGTTGACGCAATTGAAGTGTCTCCAATGGCTGAGCAAATAAAAATCCGCGCGGTGCGGATTGGTCACGAAAAAAACTCTTCCGAAATCAACTTTGAGTCGCACGACGCAGGTTCTGCCGAACTGATTCGTCAGCGATTTCCCAATGGAAAACCGCAGATCGAACGTTGGGTTGCCGAGGATGCGGATGGTAACCTGGTAAATCATGGAAAGTATGTAGAGTTCGACGAAAAGGGGGCCACGGTTACCGCGGGCAGCTATGTTTATGGCAAGCAAGACGGCGAATGGACCAAAAGACTTTCGTTGGAAGAAGCTCAGCAGTTGGCCAAGAAGTTGGATAAATCGTTTGCAGCACCGTTCAGTTCGCGAGCTACCTTCAAAGCAGGCAAGCTGGATGGCGATTGGACCTTGTCGGATGCACGTGGGAACCTCTTATTCGCTTGGACATATCGGGATGGGGTTCGCGAAGGACAGTCCGCTGAGTTCAATAGCAAAGGTGAGGTAGTAGTATCGATCAACTACAAAAACAACTTGGCTGACGGACCTGCAAAAATCGAGGTTAGTGGCGCGCCAGCGCAATTCACCCAGGGGCTTATGGTGCGACAAGCAGATCAATGGTATCCGGCTGAACACGGAAAGAATCGCACGCTGAAATCTCAGGAATCGCAATTGGTACCTGTACCGTTCAATATCGCCAGCAGCAACTGGAATGAAAACAAGATTGAGTATCAACCAACTACATCCACTCAACCGGTCAAGCACGGACTTTCGGTGATGTTCTACTCCAACGGCCAGCGTGAGTCCGAAGGAAACTACGACCACGGACGGCGAAGCGGCACCTTCGCATGGTGGTATCCGAATGGACAGCAGAAAACTGTAGGCGAGTACCGCAATGACGTAGAGGAAAGCAATTGGACCTGGTGGCACGAGAACGGCATGAAGCAAGCCAGCGGGCTATTCGTCGAGGGCAAAAAGAAAGACGAGTGGTCATTATGGAATGAACAGGGCAAGCTAGTCAGCCGCACTCATGCAGACGATGTTAAGAACGTTGCTCAGAAGCCAAGTACTGAGAGCACGATTCAAAATCGTTAGAGCCTTTGATTCGACGACCCATCAAGCGCGTCGGCACCAAGACAGAACTCGCTACAGCCCACGCTGCGGCGAGTTTTTTTATTGGTGCACTCTACTTTTGATTTCGCGAAAATGAGTAGAATCTTACAGATGAGTGCGTGGTGTTTTTGCGTCTAAATAGCAGTTCATTTTCCAGTCCCCTCGAGCGAGTAGCCAAGTGTCTGAGCACATTGATTTGTCGAGCTTTGGTATTACGGTTAGCGAAGTCGTACGTAACGCCACGACAGCAAGGCTTTACGAATTTGCGATCATTGATCAGTGTGCAGCAATCGAGTTTACTGGAGCGTTGGCTACACGCAGCGGAGACAAAACCGGCCGCAGTCCGAAGGATAAGAGAATTGTCGAGTCACCAGAGACTACGAAGGACATTTGGTGGGGCGACATCAATATTCGGTTGACCGAGAAGTCGTTTCTAATTAATCGCCAGCGAGCTCGCGACTACTTGAACACACGGTCGAGGCTATTTGTAACAGATGGCTACGCTGGCTGGGACCCGCGTTATCGTTTGAAGATTCGTGTGATTTGCACCAGCGCATACCATGCGCTTTTTATGCGCAACATGTTGATTGTGCCCACTGCGGAAGAGCTCAAAGAGTTTGGTCAGCCGGATTACACGATTTACAACGCAGGGAATTTTCCTGCCAATCCTTACACTGCGCAGATGACTAGTACAACTAGTGTCGACTTGAGTTTTGAACTGCGCGAGTTTGTGATTTTGGGGACGCAGTATGCCGGTGAAATGAAGAAAGGCGTTTTCACTATCATGAATTACTTGATGCCGCGGCAGGGCGTGCTCTCGATGCACTGTTCGGCCAATGAAGGCGACACCGGAGACGTGACGCTGTTTTTTGGCTTGAGTGGCACCGGAAAAACTACGCTCTCTGCCGACCCACATCGCTGCCTGATCGGCGACGACGAACACTGCTGGAGCGAGCAGGGCATTTTCAATATTGAAGGCGGCTGTTATGCCAAAGTTATTCACCTAACACCCGAGAGTGAACCTGAAATATTCAAAGCCATCCGCTTCGGCGCCGTGCTGGAGAATGTTGTTTACGACCCGGGGACGCACACTGTCAATTACGACGATGCGTCTATTACAGAGAACACTCGTGTTGCTTATCCCATCGAGTTCATACCGCGCGCGAAAATACCCTGTATTGGCGGGCACCCGCGCAACATAATCTTTCTCACCTGCGATGCTTTTGGCGTGTTACCGCCGGTTAGCAAACTAACGGCGGATCAAGCTATGTACCACTTTATCAGCGGCTATACCGCCAAAGTTGCCGGCACGGAGATGGGAGTCACCGAGCCTTCGGCCACGTTTTCCACTTGCTTTGGGGCTGCGTTTATGGTCTGGCATCCGTCTAAGTATGCGGAGCTGCTAAAGGAGAAAATCGACAGACACCAGGCGCATGTTTGGCTTGTGAACACTGGTTGGTCGGGAGGCAGCTACGGGGTTGGCAAGCGGATGTCGCTGGCAGGAACCCGAGCAATCATCGATGCCATTCACAGCGGTGAATTAGCTGCGGCCGCAACAGTGAAGGACCCCTATTTCGGGCTCGAAGTGCCCATCGAGTGCGCAGGAGTTGAGTCCACAATACTGCAACCGAGCCAGGCATGGAAGGATAGCAAGCAATATGAAGCTACTGCTTTGAAGCTCGCCAAGCTGTTCCATAAAAACTTCGCACAGTTTGTTGAACAAAGCAGCCCAGCTATCGGTGCCGCCGGACCGATAATAGGTAGGTAAACCGAAGTCAGCCAGTAGGGTACTCACCAAGCAGGGAGGCTTGAAGATGAGTTGTATCCAACAATTCCGAGCGATCAGTTTTTGCGCGCTCTGCGCATTGCAGGTTGCGGGCTTAGTTGGATGTGGCGCGAAGGCAGAGCCCTTTGCCAGCAAAGCGATGGTCGAGTCGAGTTCTCAGAGTTCTAGTGGGGATACACAATCATCGGCTGACGAGCTGGTGCCACTGGCGGAGCAGGAGTCATTCAATGGAGCCAATGCTGCTCCAGTTGATCTTTCAAAACGTTACCATCTGCCTGCCCGCAAAGTCTCGCCGAGAGATGAGCAGACTGCTCCTAAAAGCATGTCTGAGGAGATGTCGGTTGTCGCAGGCGGGCCGATAAGTGCTGCGGACCCGCTCGCAATTCAGACCAATAGCTCTGCCGAATTCGCCGAAAGTCCGCAGCGCGAAGCCCATAGTGCCGAGAGTCCAAAGTCGGCTTCAGGCGAGATGGTAGAGGTTTTCTTCGCTACCGATCGTCTTCCGACCTCAGAGTTGATGCCAAGCGCACTTCGAAATTTCGCGCCGGTAACAATTGTTTGGATGATTTGCGCCACGCTTTTCATTGGTTTTTCGTTGGCTAAGCGTTTCAAAGGCATGTGGCTAGTCGGCTGCGGCTTATCAGTATGTTTGGGTATGTCCGTCTTGCACGCGGCGGTAATACGCTGGCAACAATACGCGCGTCTTTCCAATAATTCCGAGACGCGGTTTTCAGCATTGCGCGACGATGAAGTCAGGGACTACCCACTTCATTTAGGATCTGCGCGAGTTAGCCTACCTGCCACGCACAAGCCGGGGCGATTTGAACAACCACAACTGATACACTTTGAGTTTGTCGAGTCTCCAGAAAAGCACATTGTGCTCTACAGTCTAAAAGTCGAGGACGCGTCGTCCACTTGGTTTGATAGCCTTTCGGCGGCAGCGCAGAACAGCGACAACCGCGATGGCTTTGTGTTCATTCATGGTTACAACGTACGCTTCATTGATGCGTTGAAAAGAACAGCGCAGCTTGCAAGCGATCTCGATTTACAGGGACCAGCAATATGCTATTCGTGGCCTTCTCGAGGTAACGTTGCCGCATACACCGTCGATGAAGCATCGGTTTCTTGGTCGGCACCCCATTTCGAACAGTTATTGCTAGATCTTCACTCGCGAACCCAGTGCAATCGCATCCACGTAGTTGCACACAGCATGGGCAATCGTGCGCTCCTACAGGCCATCGAGCGCATCGACTTGAGGCATCATCGGCCAAACCACGATCGAGTCAGTCCAGAGCCGAACGGATCCGAAGCAAAACTCATCGACAGCATTGTGATGGCGGCGCCCGACGTTGACTTGGCTGAGTTTGCATCGCGATACGTTAAGCCGCTGCAGAATATCAGCGGGCGTACGACACTCTATTTCTCGGACAGCGATCGCGCTCTGCTGCTGTCATCGGGCATTCACGGCGCCCCGCGACTTGGACTGTTGAAAGACCACCTGCAGTCGTTCGCAGGGATTGAATCGATATATGTGGGTATTGAGCGCCGACTTACTTTAGGACATTCTTATTACGGGGATGACCCAGCAGTGATTGAAGACCTGAAAAGTCTCCTGCGTAGTGGTCAATCGGCAGCTCAGCGTGACCTGCTGCAGCAGGTTTCCAACGCCCGTGGAATCTCGTTTTGGAGAATCGATCCAACGCGGCAAGCGAATCGCGTCAGCCACCAGCACCGATAGCACGAATGTCTCTAAACAACGACTCGTTGCGCCGATGAAATTCGACCGTGCCTACAGTTCTTGAATTGCTTTTTCCAACCGCCGGATTTGCAGCCGGACCGGCTCCAAATCAGGATACACGTCGATCGCCCGACGGAACCAAAACAACGATTCTAGTAGGTCTCCCAGTTCCAAGTGACAGTGTCCGAGCCCAACCATGGCGGCATAATGAAACTCGTTTAACTTCAAAGCTTGGCGACAGTCGTCAATGGCGCTATCGATTGAATCAAGCTGAAAGAATGCCAGCGACCTTTGGTGATAGGCCTCAGCCGATCCGCCCGTGTTCTCAATCAAGTGGGTAGCCAAATCGACAGCGCGCTCGTAATTTCCACATTCATTGCAGCGCACGACCAGTTCCAACTGTTGTCGTTGGTCTGAGGAACCCTCGCGAGCTGAGATGGCGCGAATCGCATCATCGACCACGAGTCGCAGTTTGCGATCGCGATGGCGTAGCATCGGTCCCAACACGGGTATGGAGCGCGCATCCCCAATTAACCCGAGCGCCAGCGCAGAGGCTCGCTGGGAATAAATATCTCCCGCTACCACCAATCGCTGCAAAGTCGCTACAGAATAACGTTTGGCCACAGACGCAATAAATTGAGCTGTTTCACCATCGTTCAAGTACCGTTGGTAATAGGTAAGCAGAATTGAGTACCTAGTTATACGCTCTTCCACTAACACTATTCCTAAATCGGAGAAAAGATGCAAACAGCAAAACGCCGCCAAACTGCTGCCATTTGCGTCCAGTATAATCACAAGGATCGCGAGGGCAATTTCCCGACTCTGCTGCGATGATTAATGTCCGACTATTTGGTTAGAGGTTGAACCGCCCTTGGTTGAAACGCTAGCAGATAGTTGAAATCAAACAGCGTTAAAGACCGCGCAAGCCTCCTAAACTGAACGAAAGTTCTGTGCGAATTGCCCAGCTTATTTCCGCACAATTTATGGGTCAAATTTGAGTTTTTTTGTGTGAACCACTCGACATCCGTGTGAGTAAACTCGAGCGAGCATGAGCAGTCAGCGAAAAAATGCGATTTACGAAATACCGATAGCGATTGCGCGAAGAGTTCCTGTTTTTGCAACGTTTCTGTTGGCGGCTTGCG
>JBGSTP010000015.1:0-6539 GCA_041736515.1 Pirellulaceae bacterium | reverse complement strand
TGGTCAGGAGCTAGATCTCCTCCGACCAGTTCCTCAATAGCGTGACGTTGATTGGGAGTAATGTCGCTAACGGTTCGGTCAACGGATGTTTGAATGGATTGGGTCATGAGTTTCGCTCCTACGTGCTATTGTAGCATCTATCGGCATGACAGTCACGTCAAGGACTAGAGGAAGTGGCTGAGGCCAAACTTGCCAGCACAGCGGCATACAATTGACAGCCAACTGTTGCCGAAGACTACCAAGAGTTCGTTTTTCCCTGCAAGCCAATAGTACTTTGACGCAGCCTATTCCGCATTTGCCGCTGCTTGTTCCAGTCGAGCGTTTTGGCAATGGGGCGGATGTCGGCTTCTTTGATCGAATCGCGGCCTTGCGTGGTTCTGGGCAGGAAAAGGATCTCTTCTTGGATGTCGGGGGCGAGGTTGTCGAGCCACATGATCTGCGTCATCCGTGTCGTCGAGATCTGGCCGAAGTGGGCGAGTTCTGATTGGTTGATGATGGCTCCTGACTGAACCAGCCTGAAGCAGTGGTGAGCCAAGGCGAGCAAACGGCTAATCCGGGGCACGCGGCCAGCAGGTGTAACTGGCATGGTACCGCTTTGAATCTGCTTGGTTCCGCTGCGTTTGGTAGCAACGTGAAATTGGCGGTTGATGATTAGTCGTTCGGTCATTGTACGTGCTCCAGTTGGTTCTCGGTTAATCTTGTTAATCCGGTCGGATGAAACGTGATCGCTACGTTGCCGCCTGGGCCGTCGAAGCTGACTCTCTCGATCAGAAGACGGACTAGACGTACTTGTTCCTTTGGAGGAAGCGTCTGCCATAGGTTGTCGAAGCCAGCCAAGACGTTGGTGATTTGCTGGTCATCGATCTTTTGGGCTTCGAGCACCGCAAGCTCTGATGTGATCTGTTGAGAGCGACGGTCAGCAGTTTCGAGCCGCGTCTGGATTTCGCTGAGACCTGACAAGTTGCTGGCGATGTTCGGGTTGGCAACGATCGCTTGAAGCTTGGCATGATCGTCTCGCATCTGACGAGCCAGCGAGTTCTGTTCATCTTTCAATCGTTTACTCTCAACCAGAGTTCGTTGTTGGACATCGATGGACGTTTGCTTCAATAGCGCCGGATCCTTGCCGATCGTTCGAATTTGCTCCACCACGAACCGCTCGATTTCACCAGCGGGCACGGATGGTACGGGACATTCCGACCAACCTCGTCGCATAGCTGTACCGCAGACATAGTAGCGGTATCGCTTGTTGCCTTTGCAGCTAAACGAATGTGTCATGCCGCAGCCACACGATTTGCAGTGAAGCAGGCCCTTTAGTAGAGCGCTATGCTTATTGCGAACCAACGTTCCTCCCGATTGGCCATTGCGCTTTAGATTGGTCTGAACGCGGTTAAATACCTCGACGGGTACGATAGCAGCATGCTCGCCGACATGGGTCTCGTCCTTGTACTTGATTTTGCCGATGTAGGTGACATTGGTAAGCAATTTGTACAGGGCATTGCGAGTGAAGGTTCGCCCACCACGTCGATCTCCTTTTTTCGTCACCCAGCGTTTCGTTGTCCAGCCTCGCCGATTGAGCTCGCGAACCGTTGGCAGTAGAGATTGGTGCTCCAGGTACAGCTCGAAGATCTGCAGTACTAAAGCCGCCTCGATTTCGTCGACGACAAGTTTGGTGTTCTCAACGGTGTAGCCTAGAAGCGGCATACCTCCAGACCATTTTCCACGACGACGCGATGCAGCCACTTTATCGCGTACTCGTTCGCTGATCATCTCGCGTTCGAACTGGGCGAACGATAGAAGGACGTTCAAAACCAATCTACCCATCGACGTCGCGGTATTGAACTGCTGCGTCACGCTGACGAACGATATTTGCTGCGAATCAAAGATCTCGATGATTCGTGCAAAATCCATGAGCGAGCGACTGAGTCGGTCGACTTTGTAGACAATCACACAATCGATCTTGCCAGCCTTGATGTCGGCAAGCAACCGCTTAAGTGCCGGTCGCTCCATGTTGCCGCCGGTGAAGCCGCCGTCGTCGTATGATTCCGAAAGCCGCCCCAAATGACGGACACCAGTCGTCGAAAGGCCCTCAATGAGACGACCGGTTGGAAAATCGAGGAGAAACGAAGGCACGAGACATCGTTTAGAGCAAGCCCCCTGGCTTGCCTAAGTGCAAAATTAGACTGACCTTAGGTGAATCTCGCAATTTCTGCGACAATTTTGGCAAATCGTGTTGATGTTCGCGATTCAGGCGACATTAGCCAACTGGAGCCAAAATTATGCAGAATTCCAATCCTTCCGAAATCGTCGGCCTTATCGCACGCCACCAGACCCGCTTGAGGGGGCTGGTAAGGTGTTTGCTGGTTCGTTCGTCAGACGTGGAAGATGAAGTCTCCTTGGAACTTCGAGCAAAGCGGAGAAAACGGTCTATGGATTTCTGATCTCTATCGTGAGTTGCGTTCATACGCTGACAAGCTCTGTTTGATCAATAGTATGCAGTGCGATATCCCCGCGCATCCGCCGGCTTTCGTGCAGATGCATACTGGGATTTCGACTTCGCCTCGGCCATCGATGGGGGCTTGGGTGCTCTATGGTCTGGGAACGGAAAATCAGAATCTTCCGGGGTTTATCACGATCAGCCCTCCACCCGGTGTCGGCGGCTCGGTGAACTACGGAAGTGCTTTTCTGCCTGCTTCGTTCCAAGCCACACGCATTGGTTCAAACAAACAACCAATTGCCAAGGCTCAAGTTGCCAATCTAAAGAGCCCTCGCCCATCCACACTGCAACAGGAGCAACTGCAACTGATTCGCTCCATGAATCACTCCGCTCAACAGCGTGACCCAGAGAATCCATTTCTCGATGGCCTGATGTAAGCGCATGAACTTGCTTACCGCATGCAAGGTGAATTGCCTGAGGTGATCGACTTAGCAAAGGAATCTTCGAATACAAACTCGCTCTATGGGATCGATCGACCCGAGACAGCCGACTTCGGTAGGCAGTGCTTGATGGCACGTCGCTTGTTGGAAGCTGGTGTCCGGTTCGTGGAGGTTTGTCATGGCGGCTGGGATCAACATCGCAACCTTAAAGAGGATCACGCCAAGCATGCAGGTGCAACCGACAAACCGATCGCGGGACTGCTCGCTGATCTGGAATCTCGCGGCCTATTGAAAGACACCTTGGTGCTATGGGGTGGGGAGTTTGGCAGAACTCCTTACGCGCAAATCGATGACGGTCGAGACCACAACCACACCGGCTTTACGACTTGGATGGCAGGCGGTGGTGTGAAAGGTGGCCTGCGATACGGAGCTACGGATGAGTTTGGTTACGAAGCGGTCGACAAAAAAATGCACATCCATGATTGGCACGCCACCATTTTGCACATACTCGGACTTGATCATGAGCAACTGACCTTTCCTTACGCAGGGCGCGATATGCGTTTAACCGACGTGAAAGGTAATGTTCACGAGGAGGTACTCGCATGATCTGGGCAGAAAAGTGTTTGGGCAAAAAAATGAATGGCAGAAATGGGCTGACTCTGCATTTTTCTGCCCCAACATTTTTTTGCCCTCACCGTCCGATTCGTTGCAGGCGAACAAGCCCGGAAGTGATATTGACCCACAAGATGCTCCGCAGATCTGTGTTAGACAAGAACCGGCGAAGGTGGGACTCGTAATGGTCGAGATCCTGTTTCTTGCAAGTAATTTCGAAGGCTACGGCTGGCTCAAGAAGATTGACGGGCTGTCGACCAGTTGGTTGGCCTCGCCATTGAGTTTCCGCGAATTGTTCGCATTGTTCTGCTCCACCCGCGAGTGCAACGATGGCTTCTTGATAGAGCGAACGAGTAAGTCCGGTTCCCCAATCGCTAACCAGTGGTGCCAAAATCTCTTCAAGGCGTTCCGTTGGTCCGACACCACACCATTCGACATGTTCAATTCGAAATTGTCGTCGCTGATCGGGCGTCTCATGACAATTGACAAAGCGATGTTCGACACGTTCGGTCCCAAAGTTAATCAGTTTACCGTGCGAAAGGCCGGTCAACATCAAATACTGAATAAGTTGAGTTTGATGAGCATTGTTAAGCGAGGATGCGGCCTTCAGTTCGAAAGGGCATCCCAGGTCAACAATCAGATCAACGTACAGCTCTTTCCGATACGATTGATGCGTCAGGTTTATCTCAAGCTCTTGGATCGATCTACTCCCCAGAATCAGATGCAAAGTAGAACGATAGACACCCTCATGAAATATCCGTCCAAGTTCATCGTGTACTTGGAAAGCATGATGCACCACCTCGTAAGCGACTTTTCCAAATTCATCTTGGCAGTAGTGTCTAAGAGGAACCGATGTTATAATAGGCATAGTGACAAATTGGGCAAAAACATGGTAGGGTAGAAAAATGTATGTTAACAAGTTGTTTTGCCCATCATCCCCATCTTTTTGCCCCAACATTTTTTTGCCCTATGTTCCGCCATCTTTGGAGTATTCCGATGAGACATAAGTTTTTGGTCTACACTGTTTCCGCCTGTTCCATAGCGATCCTGTTCGCTGTTGTGGCAAGACGTGTCTACGCACAGCAAGAAATCGAAAAGCGATTCGAGCAACTCGACGGAAACAGCGATGGAAAAGTCACGCCGGATGAGTTGCGTCAGCCGGGTATTTTCAAAGCCCTCGACATGGATGGCAACGGCGAAATCACAAAAGAAGAAGCCAGGTGAGCTGCCGTGCGTGGTCGTTTGAAGAATATAATTGGCGGAGCCATAGGAAGGAATAACTCGAATGACGAGGTTGTTCCAGCTGAGCCGGCGAAGTCACTTGAAGCTCCGGTTCGGCAAGGGCCGAAGCTGCTCAATCCCGGGGAGCACGGCATTGGTCGTTTTGTTCCTGACTTCGAATTTACGGATTTGGAGGGGGCAACGAAGAAGCTTCACGGCGACTCCAAAAGCGAACTGACCGTCATTGCGTTTACAAGTACGAGCTGCCCGCTGAGCAAAAAGTACTTACCAACGCTTGTCGACATTCAGCGGGACTTTGCGTTACGGGGCGTCCGGTTCATTTTGGTCAACTGCGTTGCAACCGATAAGTTGGACGAGATGAAAGTTGCGGCCTCACGTTTTCCATCGAATGTGGAATACACATTCGATAAAGACTCACGGTTCGCAGCGCATCTAACGGCAACCAGCACGACCGACGTCTTCGTACTCGATCGCTCGCACACGATTGTTTATCACGGTGCGATCGATGACCAATACGGATTCGGTTATTCCATTGAAGCACCGCGGTATACCTATCTCCGCGACGCATTAGAAGCCTCATTGGATCAACGTGCGATTCTGGTCTCGGCGACTGCAGCTCCGGGCTGTTTGCTGGAACAGAAGCCAGTATCGAAGTCATTGTCCGATGTGACATATCACAACCAGATTTCTCGACTTCTGCAAAGGCACTGTGTTGAGTGCCATCGTGAAGGTGGTGTTGGGCCCTTTGCTCTGGATACTTACGACGATGCCGTAGCTCATGCGCCGACGATTCGAGAAGTCGTCGATCGAGGCATCATGCCACCTTGGTTCGCAGTAACCGACAAGAGTCATTCGACTTCGCCCTGGATCAATGATCGTTCGCTCTCGGCATCCGAGAAGGAGCAACTATTCGCTTGGATCGATAACAAAACTCCAGCAGGCGATCCCAAACAGTCCCCAGCACCGAGAAGCTTCGCTGATGGCTGGCTGATAGGAAAGCCGGATGCAGTGTTCCAATTTGCCAAGCCAGTAAAGGTCAAAGCAACAGGTACGATGCCTTATCAGAATGTTGTCGTGGATACCCATTTGGAGAAAGATCAATGGGTTCAAGCGATCGAGGTTCGACCTGGAAACCCTGGTGTCGTTCACCACGTGTTGGTCTTCATCCAATCCGCAGAAGAGGAAGATGGCCCAAGAGATGATGCAGCCGACGAACGCTCTGGCTATTGGGGCATCTATGTCCCAGGGAACAGCACACTCGTTTATCCTGAAGGTTATGCGAAGCTGATTCCGAAAGGAGCTCGCTTGCGTTTTCAGATGCACTACACCCCGAACGGAACCGCTACCGAGGATAGCACTCGCATCGGATTGGTCTTTGCCAAAGAGGAACCAAAACATGAGGTGCGTGTGGCTGGAGTTGTGAACGCTGGGTTCCGGATTCCGCCTGGAGCAGACAACCATCAAGTCGTGGCCAGCATCAAAAGCGTACCCACCGACATTCAAATTCTTGCGTTCTTGCCTCACATGCACTTACGAGGTAAAGCGGCTCGATACGATCTAATCTCGGGCGGCAAGACGCGCACGATGCTCGATATCCCACGGTACGACTTCAATTGGCAGTTGCTTTATCGCTATGCCGAACCGGTGCTTGTGAAGGCCGGTGACACGCTGCGGGCGAGTAGGAAGTAGCCTTTTGAGTTTAGGTGGTGGTTTGTGTTTAGCTGTTGCCACGAGTTTCCTCTTTGTGGTGTCTCAATATTACTACCATACTCAATTGTACTAACAACCCCTCTCAGAACCGGACTAGCCCA
>JBGSTP010000315.1:0-8083 GCA_041736515.1 Pirellulaceae bacterium | reverse complement strand
CGGGAAAATTGGACTGAACAAATCGGTTCTCGTTGTGCAATAGTGGGCGCGCGCGAAACTGGCACTCGGCCTCTAGATTCAGTTGTCGGAAGCCAACTTGTAACGACTTTAATGCTCCTGTCGGTCATCCGATTAAACCGTCGAAAAGCCCTGAATCAGCGGATTCGTAGCTTGCAATTGCTCGACTAGTCACCGCTTATGACTATACTGACAGCATCTCGCAACACGGCTCAAAGGTACGGAGATGAATTCTGATGGGGAACGACCCAGCTCAATTTTCGCCTATTTTCAGTATTGATGTTTCTGCAGAACGCACTTCTTCTGTCGCTCAGCCAAGCAATTCTGCTGAAGCGACGGTCGCCTTGTTGCATCAAGTCGTTATGGCACAGCAAAAGCAGAACCAGCTGCTCGAGCAGCTCGTCCACGCCACCGTTAACGCTCAAAAGCAGCGGGCCACCGAGCTGCAGCAGTGGAAAGACGCCAATCCTCACCTGGCTCAATCCTGTCGTCGAGCGGCTGAGTTGCTATCGAGAGTTCAAGCAGACTTTTTGCAGTCTTTGACTGATGAAATTGACGACAGCCAAGAAGGTTTGCTGGAGAGCGATTATATGCTAAGCGAATTTGTCGATCGCGTTGGTCCGCGGCTAGCCCATCTCAACGGTGTTCTTCAGGTGCTAGCTCAACTGGGCAGCGGCGTTCCCGCTCAACAATAGTCGTCGCTCGACCCAAACTATCGATAGTCATGACGGAGTGAACAGGACGCAAGCCAGAGCGAGCCCTTGCTAGCAATACGACTGCATTGGACGGCCTGACGTCTGAATGGTATCTACACGCGCACGATCTTCACCTTTAGGTGTGCACTTAGTTTTTCTTAGTTGATTCAGATGCACTCTGTTGCAGTGGTAGTGCCTCTTCGCTGCGATTGGTCGCCTGGTAAAGTTCCGCCAACCACCCCTTGGCTTGCTGGATTCGAGTCTGCCGGGTCGCAGGTGGCATGGTGGTGATTCTAGCTTCCAGACCAGCCAAGCAGGCTTTGAGCAAAATCTCAGCTTCTGCATACTCTCTCTTCTTGACCAGAAGGAATCCAAGTACGCCGCGTACCATAAATGTCTGCCAATCGTCTGGTTGTGATTCGATTCGCAAGTCGAGGTTTTCGCGCAGAACAGCCTCTCCGATGTCTAGTTTGTTTCTCTGCAATAGAAGTTTACCAAAGGTTAGCTGGGCTAAGAGCGCTCGCGGCGAACTCTTTCCCGATTCCTTTTGATAGCTCTCAACAACAGCGCGCGTAGTTGTTTCAGCTTCTTCTAGCCTTCCTGCTTCCGTGTAGACTTCCGCCAAAAACTCGGGTAACAGCTTCATGGAAGCTGGTAGTCCCTCCGGCAATTGTCGCCCTTTCTCCAGGGCAGTTTCGATTAGCGTGATCGCTTCGTCATACTTCTTTTGCCTTCGAAGTGGAATCGCCAGACTGTACATGGCTGTCTGTACATGGGGATGGTCTGCTCCGAGCGTCCGTTCGCGCTGCGCCAGAGACTGGCGATACAACTTCTCGGCCTTCTCTAATTCACCGATTTCTTGATAGACCTGCGCTAAATTGAGTAACGAGATGCCCACCATGCGGCTGTCCTCTCCCAGCAGATTGGTGCGCAGTGCCAAGCATTCTTCGAGCATTGGCAATGCCTTATCAAACTCTTTCGTTTTCAGGTACATCGTCCCCAAGTTGTTCATGCTGGTCAGCGTGTCCGGATGGTCTGGACCGAGAATCCGCCGTCGATTTTCTAACGACTCCAAGTAAAGTGGCATGGCTTGTTCAAGCCGTCCGGCCATCTTATAAGCGACTGCCAGACTATTGATCGACTCCAGGGTATCAGGGTGGTTTGAACCCAGCTTCAATCGCCTATGTCGTTCGACCAGCTCCAGCAGCGGAATGGCTTTTTCGTTCTCGCCTGCGTCCTTCAAAAGCATAGCCTGATTGGAGATGGCCGATATTGTGCGGAGATGGTCACTTCCCAGGGTTTTCCGTGCGGCTTCATCTGCCAGTGGCAATGCCCGCTTGGGCGCTCCGTTTAGCCGATAGGCTAGAACGAGCGACTCCATACTTTGCAGCGTATCAGGGTGATGGATTCCCAATACACTCTTTCTCTTTGCCAAGACTTCTTCTAATTCAACAGGTGCATTTTTGATGTCTCCCGATCTTAGCTTTGCCAACGCTACGTTGGACATAGCCGTCAATGTCACCGGTACATCAGGGCCAAACTGTTGATCAAGAATCTCGAATGCTTGCTGGTAAAACGACAGTGCCTGGCTGCTTTCGCCTAATTCCGTGTGGACCACTCCAAGATTGTTGATGGTTGCTATCGTATCGAGATGGTTCGGTCCCAAATGCTTGCGCTTGTTTTCCAACAGTTCGGTTAGGATTTCCAATGCCTGTCTACTTTGACCCAGTCTCCGCAAACACATCGCCCGAACCTCACGGCAATTCAACAGGTCCGCATCTTCAATTCCAGCTTCCAGGAATTTGGACTCTGCGGACAGTACTACGTCCAGGGCAGAATCAGCCACCCCAAGCCCGCACAGGGCCAGTGCCATACGGTATTGAAGGCGGGCAACGGTTACTGCGTCGCCCAGCGACTCTGTCTCGAGATGTTGGGCGGCTTGTTTCACTTGGTCAACCAGAGCATCTCGCAGCTCGCCTCCGGTCCCGTTGACTACTTCTGGATTGAGTTTGTCGAAGACACCGGAAAGTACCTTAATTCCGTTTTCGACTTGCGTCAGTCTGGTTTCAGCCAATAGACGCGCCGCACGTTCCTGTGTTTCTGCTGCTTTAGCGAGCTCATACAGGCGAATCGATTCTAGATACCCCGAAGCAGCTGCAATGCCACCCAGGCCTATGGCCAGCAGTGTTACCACAGTGGCAATCGACAACACTTTGTTGCGTTGGAGAAACCGTTTGGCACGATAGGCAAAGCTAGGAGGACCTGCGGAGACTGGCTGGACGTTCAAGAACCGATGAATGTCAGCGGCAAACTCATAACAAGTTTGATATCGCCGAGCGCGCTCCTTGGAGAGCGATTTCATCACAACCCAATCCAGGTCGCCGGTCAGTGCCTTGGCCAGCTGTCTAGGGTCGAGCTGCCGCAACGCGGCGGCGCTTGCACCTGCCTCCGAAGACGAAACTTTAGTGCTGGGTTTGGGAGGCTCGACCTCACGAATAATGTGCAACATCTCGTCCAGCGCTGCAGTTTGGAGGCTCTTTCGCTCGACTGGAGTAGAACCAGTAAGCAGTTCGTATAGTAGGACTCCAAGAGAGTAGATATCGCTGCGTGTGTCGATATCCAAAGCGCTTAGTTTGGCCTGCTCGGGACTCATATACTCCAGAGTACCCACCAGATGACCGATTTCAGTGAAGTCCGTGTTCTCCGTCAAACGACTGCCAACTGCTTTAGCCACTCCAAAGTCGATGATCTTGGGCTTAGGGCGACCGTTGGTTTCGGTAACAAGAACATTCGATGGTTTAAGATCGCGATGAATAATCCCCTTTTGATGCGCATGCTGAACCGCTTCGCAGACCTGTTGGAAAATGCGAAGGCGTTGTTCCGTATTCAGTTGCTTTGAGTCGCAGTAGGAGGTAATGGACTGTCCGTCGACAAGCTCCATGACAAAGTAGGGTTGGCTGGTTTGCGTCGAACCGGCATCCAGTATTTTCGCGATGCCCTCGTGATCCATGACCGCCAACGCTTGCCGTTCAGACTCAAAACGCCCAATAACAGCACGGCTATCCATGCCGGGCTTGATCAGTTTGATGGCCACCTTGCGACGTACCGGAACCGTTTGCTCCGCTTCCCATACCGAACCCATTCCACCCTCGCCAATCTGTCGGATGAGTGTGTAGCGGTCGATTTGTGGAGGGACATTGACGAGCGGCTGGCGCTTTTCAACGACTGCATCTAGTCGTTTAATGAATTCAGGCGGCTGCTGGTCAGCCGCCAACAGAGCCTCGACCTGCTGCCGCAATGCAGAGTCGTTGGCGCACGCTTTGCCGAGGAATAACTCACGTTCCTATCGACCGCGCCAACGATCGGCACTGCTACCAATGCACTTGAATTGGATTCGGCAGCGACAGCAGCAGGAGGTGTGCGCGCGATTGGCCGCGGAGATGTCAATTTGGCTGAATCAACAGGCGGTATGACCTTGTTGGAAGCGCGCAGCACGACCGGCAACATTCGAGTCGAAGTGCCAGACACCGCCAACAGCGGAAACGACTTGACGTTGAATGCGGCCCAAGTAGTCGCCAGCGCTGGCTCGGTCCAGTTAAACGCGGGGGATAACTTGATTTCCACCACTGGAACGCAGGTGCAAGGCTCCTTAATTGGCATGGTCGCGGACTTTGGCAATGCAGATCCCGGCCTGGGGAGTACGGTCAACCTGGCTGGCACTTTCATTGGTCGACCTGTTACTCTTGCTACGGGAGACGATGCCGATAATGTCACGCTCAGTCAAACTAGTTTTCAAGGTCAGACAAATCTAAACTTAGGCGGTGGTGCGGATGAGCTGACCATCGATCGCTTGGCTCCATTGACTACGACTTTAAATGGTGTCCGCGATACGCTATCTGTGAATCTCGGTAGCGGGGCTCATCACGTTACAGTCAACTCTTCACCGACCGGAAACTTTATCGGCACAGTAGCGGCAACTCGAGCCAGCGGTGCAAATCAGCTGACCATAAACGACACAACTGGCAACGATATCGTCGGCTTGAACGCATCTCAAGTTGCAATTTCGCGACCAGCTTCGGGCATAGCGGAAGTGCTGAACTTCGGCAGCAATTTTGATCAAGTCAATATCAACGCCACCAACGGCAACGATGCTTTGTTAGTCAACTTAACCAGCGGCAATCTGAATTTTGCCGATGGTGTTAACTTCAACGGAGGAGGTGGTACTGATCAAGTGACCTTCAATGGCTCCGCCCAAACTGATGCTTTTGAGTTGGACGCCACGAATGCGACATCCGGGCAATTGCGCACCCAAGTTGCCAACTCGGGGTTGTCGGCTCCTCTGACCATGACCAACATCGAACAGTTGGGCATTAATGGACAAAACCCAACGACTGCTCCCGGCGATCGATTGGTTGTGCTGGAAAATCTATCTACCCTACCAACCCTGCCGAGCGGTTCGCTGATCACACCGCTGCCAGTAGTCTATGCAAATATCGAGCAAGTGACGATTGGTTCGGTCCCATTGCTGTCGAATGACCAATTTACCATTCAAGAAGATGTCGTAAGTACATTCAATTTGTTCGTCAATGATTCAGGTTTGACCGATCTACCATTGAGTGTAACCATCGTCCAGCCTGCATTGGGGAATGTGCAATATAACCATGGAGGCACCCCGAATCTGGTGTCCGACGATCGTTTCGTCTTTACTCCGCAAGCCAATGTGTCGGGCGCCACTTCGTTCCAGTACACCGTGATCGATGCGAATGGAGATCGTTCAACGGCTACGGTTCTAATGTCCGTAGACCCGGTAGTGGACGCGCCGATCGTCTCTGCGGAAAACGCCGGTGGAGATGAAGGCCAACCAATTCAGTTGAGCCTGCGGGCCACCTTGCTCGATGCAGACGGTTCGGAAACGCTGTCGGTAAGATTGCTGGGCGTGCCCACCATTGCTTCGTTGGTAAACAGCCAAGGAAATCCATTGGGAGTTGATCTCGGTGATGGCGTCAGGGATTTAACCGGTGTCGACCTTAACAATCTGTTCATTGTTGTCCGAGACAACGACATCTTGAACCTCATCCTAGAAGCTACCTCTAGCGAAGCTCGGCAATCGGCTACTGTCTCTTCCGAATTCAAGGTCAGTGTAGGCAATGTCGCACCCAACGCCACGATTATGTCGGCACCAACGGACGCGGACAAGGATACAACCGTCTCGGTGCGCATGGCTGCGAATGATCCCAGCGAGATCGACAAAGCCAGCGGTTTCACTTACCGCATCGACTGGGGCGATGGCAGCGACATCCAAGTTGTGCAGGGCGAACCGGGTGTACCACCCACGATCGCTCATGTCTATTCGGCTAATGGGATCTATACAATCAAGATTACCGCGACGGACAAAGATGGAGCCACCGGTCTGGCAACGTCGCAACTAGTTCGCATCGGGCAATCAGGCATTGTCGACGATCCTCTCAATCCTGGTCAGACGATGCTCATCCTGAGGGGAACAACTGGGAATGATGAAATTGAAATTGAACGTAAGGGGAACGGTAAAAATGGACGTTTGCTGATTACCATTAACGATCAAAAGGGGATCTCCTATCCGATTCCGACCAGTCGAATTCTGGTCAACGCGCTAGACGGTGACGATCGTGTGATCGTCGATCAGGATGTGTTCACCAATGCCTGGTTGTTGGGTGGACTGGGCGATGACATCTTGGTCGGTGGTGGTGGCGACAATGTCTTGCTGGGTGGTGATGGCCAGGATGATCTGCGAGCGCGGCAGGGACGCGATATTGTCTTTGGTGGGCTTGGTGCGGACGAATTGGATGGTGGCAGCGGCGAGAACATTCTGTTAGCTGGCACAAGTGTCTATGACTTAAGCGATGCGGCCTTATTCGACATTCAGCGCGAATGGCTCAGTTCGAATTCAATTCGAGCGAGAATCCGACATTTGCGAGGTGTCCAGGCGGGAGGTGAGAACGGTGGATTCGTTCTGCTCGGGTCCGGCCCGCATCAGACTGCCTTCGATGACGATGCTGAAGACGATCTGGACAATCAACGCAATAGGGACTGGGTGCTGGCAAATACGGACGAAGGCAGATTGGATTCCACGAAGCCATTTACATATCTAGAAGAACTCGATGCCATTGGACCTTCGCGATTGGTGAGCCGTAATGCGTCTATCACACAAAATAGATTGTTCGACTTCGATGTGGACGGAAATGGTTCAGTCACGCCTCTGGATGTACTATTGATTTTCAACCAACTCAATCGCGCCGACGGCTTGTTCGATCAACTGCACCCAGACCATCTACCAGATGTTAGCGGCGATAGTCTGATTTCAGCATTGGATGCACTGTTAGTAATCAACTTTCTCAATCAAGACTTCGAAGCTGGCGACGAAGGAGAAGCGGGCGATACCACTTTCTGGTGGGATTCAATAGACATTGATGCGCTAGATTCCCATCGAAAGCGACGACTGGTGTAAACAGGGATCGGATGCTCCAGAAAGTGAGCGATTGACTGCCTCTGCCGTTGCGGAACATGGACCGCCGCCGTCAACTCGCTTGATCTGAGTTCGATAGTCGACCAGTGTCGAGGTATCGTTGCCTCGCAGGCCCAGAGGGGTTTCTGACAAAGGAGCGTGCTGCTTGTTCCATCGGGCATTTCCCCCATGCGAACATTGATTCGCGCCAGAACATCCCATTCGTATCCGAGCGATTGCAGTAGGTCATTCCAGAGCCAGGTCCAGCATTCACCATATAGTTCAGACCAGTCCATAGACAAAGCGAGATCTGAATAAGCTCGCAATGCGCGGCCCGAGCTTGGGCACAGAATGCACAGATGGTGCACGCACCATGCTGCCCTAGAGCCTCAGACGCAGCACGGTGTTCCGGTAATTGTTGTTTCGGGATGAGCATGCGTGAGAGCCACAATGCGCAGCACCTTCGTCGGTGGGGCAAACAGACTCACCGCTTTGGGAGAACAATGCGCCATGCGAGCCCCCAGAAGTGTGCGAGTGCCAATTGGGGCCGATAACAGTTGCGATGCCATAAAGCACCAGCAAACAGATTGCGACGCAGCGTTGAGAGAACAACTGAGAACTCCGCACAGATTAGTGCGGTCCAACGCGGGCGAGATTGTAAGTAACTAAATTCCGGTTGTCAACCAATACGTTTTTCAAAGTTCCGCACTGCGGGGCCAGATCGGAAGACTGGCGGTGTGTCCTTATGTGTAAAGAACCAGACTTGATCTGACACACACCATTGGTTAGAGGTAAGGGATTGCCGGTTGCTAGCTGCACGAAGGGAGCGCAGCGACCGGAGTAAAGCTAGCAACCGGCGGTCGACCTCGCAGGACGGGAGTGTCAGAAA
>JBGSTP010000314.1:0-5893 GCA_041736515.1 Pirellulaceae bacterium | reverse complement strand
GTATTGCCACAGTTTTCCGCAAAGTGGCGCTGTCCAACTAACCACTTTCGAATAGCTACCTACCTGCATTGATTCTTGGATTTTGATTAGCTGACCGAGCCCCACCTCCGCGCTCTCTGCTCCGCGTTTTAATACTCGCCTCTACGCCACTTAACGTCCTTTGCAATTCTTTAGGGATAGTACATCAAGAGCACAGCAGAAGAATAGATAGCACTCATGCTCAAACGACATTGAGAGATTACTCATTTTGAAAAAACGCTCAATGTGGCAACGCTCTTCAGAATAATCGCTCCGATAGTTTTCTGCTGCCGAGCGCAGATGTTTTTGACCGCTTAAATGTAGTTGAATAACGTGAGCTTCGAAGCCGTCCCCATCAGCTGCAGCGAGGCCTGCAATGCAGCCTGCCGGGCCGTCATTTCGGAAATGACCTGCGCGAGATCAGAATCGAGTTCGTTTGACTCAATCTCTTTGAGCTGCAGTTGTTGCTCGGCAGAAAGCTCTTTAATGCGGTCGATCGATTGCTGCCGCGCGCCGACAAAGCCTCTCGCCAAAGACATGCGTTGAATGTCAGCATCCAGTGCGGCTGTGATGCGAATCAAATCCTCGGGGCGGTCCTGCTCTAGCGCTTGTCGCATGCGTATGAGCGACGTGAATGCGCCGTCGACTTCAACGCCGCTAACATCGATGCCAGTGATCGTGTTCAAACTTCCGTTCACTGTGCCCGCGGCACTGCTGCTGGACGTTGGCACCAGGCCTAGTCCCCACGCAGCCTGACTTCCCCCGGCGTTTGTTACCTGAATTGGTTCAGCACCCGTGGGTGCCGACAATACGATTCCATTACCTGTGTTGGACAACGTCGCAGTAATCCGCAGCGAGGTGGTAAAGTTGTCGACATGGTTGTTGATTCGGTTAAGAACGTCTTGAATATTCTGCACACCGTCCAAGTTGACTCTCATCTCGGTACCGTCGGTGCGTCGAAAAACCAGGTCGTCGGACAACTCCTTGGCGAAGATTCCCTGCCCAAAATTGAGGTTGCTGACAGGTGTCGCTAGCCCCATCGTTCGCAGCCCCAATTTAGTCGCTAGTTGCCCTCCATTCTCGCCAATCGATAGCGTTGTTCCGCTCTCAGTGCTTTGCAACTGAAGAAATCGACCGGTTGGATCCAAGCTGACTTGCGCCTTGACGCCCGAGCGATGTACGCGATTGATTAAATCTTCAACGGTCACCAAACCCGTAGTTGAAATTCCAAACGATTTGCCCCCTTGCGTTATCTGAAAGCTATCGCCAATGGTGATTCCTGTGCCAGCAAAGAGCTGGGATAGAGCCGTTGTTTTCGTTACCACCGGATTTAGGTCTTTACCGACGACTGGGCTTAAGCCCGACGTTGTTGAGTTGAGAATCCCCAAGTCATTTGCCATGGTCCCGGATCCTACTTCGTCGATGCGAAGTAAGCCACCGAGTCCATCCTGGTAGGCGATGTTGATTCCGGACGTCGTCAGAGTTGCTGAAAGTGTTCGAGTCCCAATCTGAGTAGCGTTAATTTTCTCCACAATGTCGGAAAGATTGTGAGCATTAGCGAGATCGATCTCGACAAGTTCCAGTCCGTTTGAAAACGAAATCGCGCCGCCACGCACGCCGTCACCGCGATTGAGCAAGCTGAGTTGTGTGCTTGTGTTGATGCTTGGATTCAAATCAACACTACTAACCACTTTGTCAGATTTCACGCCAAAGGCATCGTTGGCAGACACGTTTGCAGCCACGATCGCTGCATAATCGGAAATGGTACTGAGTTCTTCAGCGTTTCCTGAGAATTGCACTGCGTCGCCAACTTGACCGAGCGGTGCGGCGAGGACATCTGAACCGGCAAACAGATACTGGTCTCGAAACTTTGAATTGCCGAGCTCAGTGAGTTTTGCAATTGCTGCCTCAACTTGTGCGATGAGTGCATCTCTTTCTTCTTGCGATAGTGTATTGCCGACACTCTGCACAGCGACACCGCGCATTTCATTTAGAACTGCTTGCGACTGCGACAATGTCGACTCAGTGGCCGAAAGAATCGTATTTGCACTTTGCAGATTCTCATCGACCTGCGACTTGTATTCCAGTTGGCGTTGAGCCGCAAGTCCGCGAATCGCCGCTGCAGGATCCTGGCTGGGCGTACTCAAACGCCGTCCAGTGCTTAATTGAGTCTGCAGATCTTGTATTGCGAGCTGATCGTGATTGATCTGAAACAGCAGGCGAGTGATTCCGAGTTGTGAGGTTGCACGCCCGCTGATGGCTGGATAAAAACTCGTCATCGGTCATACCATTCGCTCAAATAGAAACAACAACTACAGGTTCACGAGTGTATCGAGCAACTCGCTCGATGCTTGAATAATTCGACTGCTTGCCTGGAATGCTCGTTGGTAAAACAGCATTTTGACAGCCTCTTCGTCGAGGTTTACACCCGATACGCTCAGATGCTGAGCCTGCAACGTTTGATAGAAATTCCTCAAACCTTCAGAGACGCCAGCTTGTAAATTGATGTCTTGAGTCGCGCGAACGACGAGGTTCTCATACGATTGCTTGATAGATTGCCCGTTGAGTCTGTCGATGGGCTGGTCAAATGCTTGAGCCAGTTTCAGTGCGTTCTCGGTTCCATTGCCTACGCCAGTCAAACTGGCTGCCAACATACGCGGGTCGCTACTGACCACGGAGTTAACAGCAATCGTGCTCGCCGAGTCCCCCACAAAAAATGTATTAATTCCTGCTGCGGCCAAGAATCCAGACGTGTCTTCATGGAAGGAAAATTGGAGGAGGTGGGAGTCGGCCGAAACTCGCAGTTTTCCTTCAGGCGTTATCGAAGCTGACAAGCCGGATATAACATCGATGGCTTGGGAGATATCTTCTAGCGACGAGTCGTCCGTGCTGCCGGTAAGCTTAACACGAATTGTGTGGGTTTTTGTCGTCCCTGTTTCGAGGTCCAGCACTTCAATTTTGAAGTCACCATTTTCTGGGGTGAGGGGAAAGCCACTCAAATCGAGAGCAGCACTCCGATCATCGCTGGCAAAGCTGCTGGTTACTTCGCTGAAACCAGCCGAGCCCTGCCCCTGTGAGTGGATGCGATTGAATTGCTCGATCAAGTCGCGGGCAAATTGGTCCAAGTCACCATGCACTTTTCCCACGCCACTGTCGCGGGCGGCGTAAAGGCCCTGCAATCTTCCACCGGATACCTGCAACGGAGAGTCTGTGTCAACCAAACGAATTTCAGGAATCGTCACGTCATCTTCCGTCCTCAGCGCAAACGCCACAGGACGCTGGATACCGTCGGCCACTAAGTACTCGCCTCCCACAAAAACAGTTACTGAGCCACTTGTTTGCTCAACCGCGCGAATGTCGACAATCTTTGCCAATTCCTGAAGCACCCCCAGGCGCTCGTCTCGCAACCCAACTGCATCGCTACCACTGGTTCGCCCGCCTTCCGTTTGCACAATTCGCTGGTTCAATTCGGCCATCTGTTTGGTCAGCCGATTGATTTCTGTTGCAGCACCACGCACCTCTGAGTTCAAATTGGCGGTAATATCTGTTAGTTGTTGACTGACGCTGCGAATACTACCCGATAGCGAATTGCCTCGCTCAATCACCAATCTGCGGAGCGAGTCATTCCCCGGTTGATTGAGCAAATCGTTGATGCTGTTGGAGAACTCGCCAATCTGCGAGCTGAGATCGGCATCCGTGAGCTCTCCAAAGATCGATTCAATCTGATTGTATATCGTTTCTTGCGCTTCGCTGGCGGCCAGGGCGCTCTCGGTTTGACGCAGACGCTCAACGACGAAGTTGTCGAGTTTTTGTACAACGCCAACCGCACGTACACCCGTGCCAAGAATCAAGTCTCCCAGCCGGTATCCGACACCTGGGGACTGAATTAACTCCTGCCGAATGTAACCAGGTGTGTTGGCATTCGCGATATTGTTGCCAACAACGTGCAATCCAAGCTCATTGACTTGGAGCGCGCCGGCCGACTGTTGAATGGTTGCGAAAAGTGACATTTTTCCTCGTTACAAGCGTCTGGAGTGTTGAGTGCCGATCGCGTCCTAGAGGCTCGCGTCGAGAAGTCTGCCACCTCCCATGTCCTGCTCTCTCGACTCTGTGTAAACGTGCGGACGATCGCCCGCCATTAGCAACTGCATCGAATCCGCGTAAAAATGCACCGCTTGACTGATGAAAACCCAAGTGGCAACATGCAAGCGACGCAGGTGGGCCAATTGCAACCGCGATTGAACTAGGCTAGCTCGCATACTTGGCTTGTCCCAAGCTGGCAGACATTTGGCCAGCGTTGTGAGGTCGGCGCAGGGCAGCTCAGATCTCCGCGCGTCATCCAGCAACTGCTGGCGATCTGCTATCACCTGCTGCAACTCTCCAAATAGACTGCTGGCAGTCGGTTGCAATTCGATTAACTGTTTTGAATCCTGTTGATTCGTCGCTAGCTCGAGACTCGTCAGCCACTGAGTCCAACGGCGGTTGATATCGGCCAGTTGTACTAGGTACGATTCGAGACGAAACGAGAGCGATTTTTCAGTTTCCACGACGTGAGTGCCTTCCATTGCAGCGGAAATTTCGTTTCGATCCAACGCGCCATTTCGTTAATTCGGCAAAGCTCGCTATTTTGTTCAAGTTAACTCAACCGCGGGCAAAGAAATGTTCAACATGTTTGGATGGTATGCACCATGAGAATTGCTGTCTTAGAGTGGATTTGCGGTGGCGGATTGGTTGCCACACCGCATGATGAAATCCCACGCGGACTCCGTATCGAGGGCTGGCAAATGCTGTCTACTCTCGTCGAAGGACTGGCAATGGCCCAGCAGAATGTCGTGACCGTGATTGACGCGAGAGTCGTCAACGGCACCGAAGCTCAGCGGATCCGCCAGCTCGCCGAAGTGCTCATCGCGGACCCCCTCGATTACCATCGCACGGCCAACTCCTGGCGCGAAATCGCCGCACAGTGCGATGCGACAATTGTGATTGCTCCAGAAATTGACAACGTGCTTGTCGATGTCATTGGCTCATTGGCGGCGGCTGGGGTTGAGTTAATCAATTGCACGGCTGATTTCCTACTGAATGCTAGCGACAAGCATCGGACAGCATTGTGCTTTGAGCAAGCTCATATTCCCCATCCACCTACACGACTGCTCAGCGATGTCGACGAGGATTGGTTGGTGGAAGTGCAATGTTTGGGTTCGCAGTCACCTCCACAATGGATGCTCAAACCGACCGATGGCGCTGGCGGCGAAGGAATTCTGACCTTCAACCATGCGGATTTCATGCGTTACCTTGAGCCTGCAGGCCATCAGAGTCCAGACGCCAAACGCTGGATAGTACAACCGAGACTCCGGGGTATTCACGCCAGCCGCAGTGCTATCGTAGATAGTTCAGGTGTGTGTCATTGGTTGCCCTTGGTCAGCCAAGATTTTGCCGCGTCCCCAGAAAGCGAAGGCCGCGAACTCTCCCATTACCAGAAGTTTCAGTATCATGGGTTTACGCTTCCGCCTGCGGGCGTCAACTCTACTCCTGCTGGCGATGTTCTCAACGCAGCAGTTGCCGCGCTGGGCGCAGGCGCTCTCGGTTGGATTGGCTTCGACTTGCTGTTCGACCCCAAAACAGCCGCGTGGGTTATCATCGAAGTGAATCCACGCCTTACTTCGTCGTTCGTGGGACTGTCGCGTGCATTCGAGGGGAATCTCTCGCAGCAGCTTATCGAGCCGCTTGGCTCAAGCAACTGGCAAGCGAAATTTCGACCCTTCCGATTCCGGCAACTTGAGCCGTGAATTCAAGTCCTTTCGGCGTAAGCAATCTCCTGGCAGGCCTCAAAGTACGAACCCCTGGCATGGAGGTCGTGCAGTTTTGAAGTTGGCGG
>JBGSTP010000236.1:0-31900 GCA_041736515.1 Pirellulaceae bacterium | reverse complement strand
CTCGCGCAACAATAAATTGATTGAGTGTCCGCTCATCGAAGAAACGAACCAAAAATGCGGCAACGAAAATTTGATAGACCTTTCGCCCATGATCACTTCCTCGGGATTGGGCGTAATTGAGACCATGCATTGCGTTTGATTGTAGGTCCAGATAGTTTTGCGGTTGAACCACATTTCTTTTCGAGCATTCGACTTAGTAACGGTACCATCGCTGTGGATATCAATCGATCGATCTTTGGAGACGAACCAGAAGTCCGTTCCGATGTAGACGGCACCTTCCACGCTGCCGGTTTTGGTTGACGTTATTTCATAGCGATATGATTTCGGAAGGTCAATTGTTGATCGAACGGTATCCAACCCTGAACAACCATCCAAGAATTTTCTCAGGAGATTTAGCTCCTCGTCTTGCGATTGAACGGTGCTCGAGGAAAAACTCACCGCTGCCAATGCCAACCACAGAGTAGCAGATCGCATAAAAGCCTCGTTCTGTCTAAGCGCCACTTGGTCTTTGCTCACATTTTCCACAAACGTGTATGACGGAAACTTGCTCACAATTGTTAGTCATTGGATCAAGTTCGCACTGTACTATGGCTAAGCAATACTCGTCATTCTCACATGTTAACGGCTTGCACTCCCAATTTAAGATTTCGCTAGTACAAAACTTTTGGTTGGTGACGCCGCCTTCATTCGTGTTTCGTATGCGCTGAAGCGAAGAGGGGCAACTCTGTTGCTGTATGTCATACCATGCGCAATCGTGTCCCGTGCCGGCACAGACTTCGACCCAAGTCCAGCACTGCGAATCGGGTGACCATCCCAGTTCATCTTCTCCAGCACCAAAAATGTTTCGGCTTTGAGCAGAACTGAGAATGCGAATCCCTGTTCCATTCGTGCTCAAAGCACCGACCACGCCAACCGCAGAGGCCAACATCAAAACCTATTTTGCTTTGAAGTTTTTCATCCAATCTCTCCTTCGAAAAAAGTTGGAAATCGAAAATCAAGTTTGTAATCTGCGATGCGTCCTCTTCAGAATTCGTTCTACAATGTTTTTTTGTGCTGTCAAGAAAAACTGAAACGAATTTTCGCCATTCTACGTTGAGGTTACTTTCAAGACTTGGCAACTAATAGAAATCGCTTTCGAAAGGCGTGGTATCAGTCGTTCTGTAAACGTAAGCGCTCAGCAGCTACAGGTGGTCGGCGTTAGCGATCCGGCGTTCCACACGGGGGCTAGGTCACGAGGCTGGCTTTGAATAGGCGACGGCGGGCGGCGTTGAGTTGTTTTCGGTCTGCCTTGTCGCGGCGTTCTTCTTGCCTGTAAACACGGACGGCTTCAGGGTGGGCTTGCTTCCAAACATCGGGTAGTAGGGTCTGGTAGTCTGTGCAGCCAGCCAGTAATTGTGTCAGGATATCTTGGATGTAAGCTCGTACGTCTAGGTCGTGCCGCCGAGCACTGCTGACTAGAGTCATCATTTTGGCACTGCGTTCTCCGGCGGCCACGTTGGATACAAAGAGCCAGGCCTTCCTTCCAAGGGCGACCTGCTTCATAAGTTGTTCAACTGAATTATTATCGATGGGAATCCGTCCGTCGGTGGTGTACACGTTCAGGGCTGCCCAATGATTGCGGATATAACGCAAGGCTTCCGCGAAGTCACTCTTGGGCAACACATCGGCAACCACTGGGCTGTCAAGCCACTTGCGCATCGAAGCCAGGATCAACGTCGATTCACGTGCTCGCAGTTGCTCACGCTCATGCGCGGTCAGCTGTGCTGCACGAGTTTCTATGTCGTACAATGCCTGAATCATACCTAACAGTTGCTCAGATTGTTCCTCGTAAGTCGACGCCTCGACAACCTTGCGACGCGCGTGCGACCAGCATGCCACGAACTGAAGTCGACCATCGGAGCGCACCACCACACTCTTGTTGCCCGAAAAGCAATCACCTTGAACTTTGCAATCTTTACTCGAACGGAAAAAGTCGTCCGGTCCATCGCGATGCCGAGATACGCGAAAGTCGAAAATGTTATACGGTGCGTGGTGCAGGCCTGAGTAGGCCCACATCTTGGCTATCAAACTCTTGTCTCCCTCAGCGCGAGCTTCACGAAGTTTTTCAGCCAAGCGACGGCTCTTGGGATCGGTCGGATCGATCTCTGGATCGATCGTCGGAAGCAACATTCGGCAGCTGGTCTTATCAAGACCCACGCCAATGTCTTGCTGAACTTGCTGAGTCATAAAGCTGATGAACGGATCAACCACGAACTCGACTGCGGTGACCAGGTTCAACAAGGTGCTACGCCGGGGCGTCCAACCGCAAGCCGCGAACAGATCTTGCTGACGGTAGATCGGTAGGTACTGGCCCCACTTGTAATCAATGACTGCAGCAGCCACGCTGGGGCTGTATCGATTGCCTTCGACCAAGCCGGTGGGACGCTCGGGCGAAGCTACGCCGCACTTGCGATCTGCTTCGCAAACCAGCTTGGGATAGCGTCTGACTTCCACGTAAGCTTTGGGTGGCTCAAGACCAGAGTTCCAACCACATCTTCGCCCATCTGCTTACGCTCGCCGTGCTCTGGGCAGTTCTTCAACGCAGCATCAACTTCAACCTCAACTTCCACGCGAGGAAGGTGTGCTGGAAGCGATTCATTGCGTCGCTTCTTGTTGCGTTCATGCCGAGTGACCGTGTACTGGTCGACAATCTGCTTGGCCTCTGCTTCGGCTTCCTCCTTGGCCGACTGATATTCTTCTTCCGTTTCGAACGGAAGAATCGCTTGGCTTGGACCACTTAGGATACGTTTCTCGCTGCGCGATCCATTCACTAACCGACTGAGTAGCTTCCGCAGCTTCTCCATCTCGGACGCTTGTTCACTGATTAAAGCGTGGCAGGCCGCAAGATCGTTTGGCAAGCTGTCGTTTTTGTCTGTGTCCATGAAGTGCTGCCGAGTTACTATTGCGCGAGAGTTGGTGGCTGGTATCTTTTACGACGCTGCACACTCGAAAGTTCAATTCCAGACAGAAGTAATCCAAGTTGTACTCGGTCGATAATTCGATGACAACCTTCGGACTCGTTCGCAGGTAGCCGTTGGTAAGTTCCACTTTCAAGTCGCATCATAAAAATTGCGAGTCCATCGCTGTCCCACCACATCGCTTTCACGCGATCGCCACGCTTGTTGATAAACACGAACAGGTCGCCAGTTCGCACATCGCGCTGAAATTCCTTCTGCACGATCGACATCAGACCATCGAAGCTGCGCCGCATATCGACCGCGTTCTTATACAAGTAGATCTGCGGCGCCGCCACTGCAGGCAAACTGCTATGCATCATGGCTAAGCCACCGAGGTGCGACGGACGTCGATTCGTTGGAATGATTCCTTGCCCAGTTGCACAGAAGCCTGAAGGCTTGCCAGCACGGAGTTAATCAGTTCGCGATCATTACCTGGCAAACGCACCCTCACATGGCCGCCGATAAACAGTTCGACTGAGTATCCAGCCTCTGACAACTGCTCTGCTGCATTCGACGCCTTGCCACGCACTCCCGCACCGCTCTCGCGCACTCGCTGAGCCCAGTAGTAGAACCGAGCTGGGGAGATAGCCTCCCGCCGACAAAACGCTGCGACCGACAAGCCACTGCCTTCAAACTTTGCCAACCGCTGCCGCCAAGAATCAATCTTCGCAAAACCCAAATTCTTCACCATGCTCTTCGTCCTTCAGTCTGCGAGTTCCAATAAAAGCACAACACCTGTGCCACTACAACAGACTCTACAACTAAACAACGCCCCAGGACGACTGGCTATGATGTACGCTTACTGTAAACAGCAGAAGCATGGCGACACCCGCTAGCCGGTCGAGTGCGAAATCGCATCACATTCATCATCCGAGGAGGCAAAGCGAGCATTTATTGTGATTGATTTCGACTTTCAAATCCGACAGTGCTGTCGGATTTGAGCAAACTGTAAAAGCTCGTGGCACCAAATACTCTCGCAGTTCGGCAGAAAAGTTGGATTTAGCTAGAATCTTGAGTGGGCGGCGTCCCAACTCCTGGGCTCTAAACGCCTCGGCCGTAAATCTTTTAATTACGCCACTTCAAACGTATCCCACCAATGGTCGCTAGTGAGTTGGCTTTGGCAGCGTTAAAGACAGATTAATCCAGCCCCGAGAGATTAGACTTGCTACAATTCTATTGTGTCAACGAACATTGTTCAGAATGGGACTCTTTCGTTTGACGGTCACTTCACAGTCTAAAACCTCGACATAAGAAAATTTGCGAGCGAATTAGTATGAGCAAGTTCTTTTGGTTTAGATCGATGATTCATTTTTCGGCCGTAGCGGCCATCGTTGGCTGCGGCGTTCAGCCCGCACCTCCGCCTCCCGCACCTGCACCTGCACCCCCACCCGTTGTTGAAATGCCTGCTCAAAAGGCGACGGCGGGCGTTGGCAAGAAAGGGAAAAGTTTGGCAGACAATACTGGTATTTCCAAAATGATTTCGGCGCCAGCGTCTGCGTTTTTCAATTTTGAGCAGAAAGCCGTACTCGATATTCAGATTCCACAAGCCATTAATCTGTTCAAGGCCACCGAAGGCCGATTTCCAAAATCTCACGAAGAATTTATGCAAAAGATAATCGAAGCCAATCGCCTAGCGCTTCCAGTTTTGCCCGCCGGCATGGTCTATCGCTTCGACTCAGAAAAAGGCGAGCTATGGGTTTATCCTGAAAATGAAGTACCCAAGTAGGCAATTAGCCGATTTTTGTTTTGTTCTACTTTTGTTTTCGCATAGCGATGATTAAGCCGCGGAAATCAGTCCACGCACTTTTTGGGGAGTAATCCAATGAAACCGATGCTAGTAGCTTTTTCGTTGTTCTGTCTCTTTTCCTCAGTGAATTTATGCTCCGCGCAGGAAGCATCGGTCGCAGACGATGCTCAGGCGCAGTTGCATGCAAAGTTTAAAAAGTTACTGACGGGAGCAAAGCTGCGCGGGCAGTTCACACTGGACGGAAAGCCGATGAACGACTTGCATGAGGAAGCTTACGACATCGAGAAAGTGGAAAAGCTGCCCGATGGAGACATGTGGGCCATAACGACGCGAATCAAGTATGGGCAACACGACGTCGTTGTGCCCGTTGCCCTGGAGGTCAAATGGGCGGGCTCCACACCAGTACTGACGCTCGATAACCTACCGATCCCCGGCCTAGGCACTTTCGGTGCTCGAGTCGTATTGCACAAGGACAAGTACGCCGGAACTTGGCAGCATGACGATAAAGGCGGACATTTGTTTGGCAAGATCGAATTGGCTTCAGCCAAACCACAAGCGGAAACAGAGCCCAAGACCTCCAAGCCTTAACAATTGTTCGGTATGGCGTGCCCGCGTCTCGACTCGCGAGCCCATGCTTTCCACGCCAATTCGTGGACGACGGCAACGATCGCTTATTTGCGGATTGTAGGGGCTGTGCGGACTACGCCCGCGATCGCCATGTTGGCGTTTAGCAAATGCTTGAGGCACTTCTCATTTTTGCTTTGCCGTCGTTATGCAAAACGTATGGTTTGACAGGCTTCTACCGCCAGTTTATCCCATTCTTATGCTCTCAAGAACTAAGCAAAACATGTCCAATGTGCGATTGGAGCTTCTCGACCAGGTTGACCAACTGGACTCGATCCTTGGCTTTTGGCGCGAGCGTGCGCCCTCGCCCATGCAAAGCCCTGAATGGATGCTGGCGTGGTGGTCAGCATTCAAATCGCCTGCAGCGCGTTTGACGATCTTAGTCGCCTACGGTCTAGACGGACAAATTGTCGGTATCGCGCCGTTCTTTACGCGCGACCATTGGGCGCTCGGCCGAAACCTGCGATTTTTAGGCAGCGGCAGTGCGTGCAGCGATTTCCAGAGCTTAATCACAGCCTCGGGTTATGAGGTCGCCGTTGCCGAGTCGATTGGGCAATTTTTGCTATCGACGGAGCAGAGGGAATCGTGGAGCTTTGTCGAACTGGAAGGAACGGCCAGCAATGACTTAACTGTCAATACTCTGATCGCAGCACTGAGGAAACAAAACTGTGTTGTAAAGTCAGTGGAACTAGAAAACACTTGGCGGCTCGACTTGTCAGATGGCTGGGAGAGCCTGCTTGCACGGCTATCCAAAACTCAACGTCGGCAAACTCGCAATTATGTGAATCGATTTGACAAGTCCAGCAACCTTACGCTGCGGTTCGTCGACCAGCCCAGCGAGCTCGGTGCAGCGCTCCACCAATGCATGGACCTGCACCAACGTCGCTGGCAAGCCATCGGGCAGAAGGGCTGTTTCGCGGACCATCGCTTCCAAAGATTTGTAGAAACGGCATGGGAATCGTTAACACCGCAAGGACGAGCCTCAATGGCTCTGCTGGAAGAAAACGGTATTCCGATTGCCTGCCACATTTACCTGCGCGATGCGGCGGGAAACTTGTTTCAGTACCAGTCTGGCCGCGATCCAAACCGCGAGTCCGACCGCATTGGCAATATTCTCAACGCGATCGCGATACGCAAGGCATGTCAGGACGGGCTGTCCTTTATTGATTTCCTGCGTGGGAACGAGATCTACAAAGAACGAGCCGGTGCGGTAGGTTCCAAGTGCCTACGAACTCGCATAGTTGCACCCGCCCTGATCCCGCGAGTGCGACACAGCGTTTGGGAGCTAGGGCGAGAAGTCAAACAAAGCTGGCAAGCGTGGCGCAAACCAATCGACCCCAGCGAAAAAGAACCGCAAGTCGTTGGCGAACAAACCGAAGTTTAATGCGACCGCATGGTTACGAGGGCAGTCGATCGAGCAGGCGACCAGGGCTGCCCATCATATTGTAGCCGCCGTCCACGTGCAGGATCTCTCCGGTGATTCCATCGCTGACCGGGCTGAGCAGGAATGCGCCGGTTCGTCCAACCTCGTCGTGAGTGACGTTGCGTCCCAAGGGAGCCATGAACTCGTACAGCTTCAACATGTCATCGACGCCCGCAGCTCGGCCGGCCAAAGTCCTCATTGGCCCGGCACTGAGCGCATTGACACGCACTCCTTTAGGGCCAAGATCGTAGGCCAAGTAGCGCACCGTAGCTTCCAAAGCCGCCTTGCAGATACCCATGACGTTGTAACCCGGTACACACTTCTCGCCACCAAAGTAGGTCATGGTGGCAATGGCCGCCCCAGGATTGAGAATGTCCTTTGCTGCGTTGCACACGGCCAATAAGCTGAACACACTCACGTCCATCGCAAGTTTGAAGCCTGCACGACTAGTTTCAATCGTGTCTCGCGACAGATCATCTCGGTCAGCAAACGCAATCGAGTGCAACAGGAAGTCGATCCTGCCAAACTCCTTCTCTGCGGTCTGCATAACAGCGTGAACGTTCTCATCGTTCTGCACGTCGAGCGGGATCAGGAATTTGGCATTGGCGTAGGCATCGGTCAACTTGCTAACGCGCAGGCGATTCTTCCGACGCTCGTCGTCGGGTTTGTCGGGAAGGTGAGTAAAGCCACATTCGCCGCCCTGGTCAAGAATCTGCTTGGCGATCGCCCACGCAATCGAGTTCTCGTTGGCAACCCCTAGAACTAGACCTTTTTTTCCGGCGAACAAAGTCATCGAATTCAACTTCCTGTAGTTTTATAAGTGTGTTTGGAAAGACGCATCGCAAACAGTAAAAGCTAGGACACTTTCAAAATGTCGTAGCCCTCGCGTCGATGGCGAGCAAAGAAGGTAGCTGCTTCGTCATCACCGACAATTTTCTCAGCTTTCGCGTCCCACTTGATGGTGCGATTCAAGCGGGCTGCTATTGCCGCCAAGTGGCATGTCGCCATGGCTTGAACGTGCGTAAACACGTCCGATACCGGCAAGCCGCCTTCGCGAATACAGCGGTAGAAATTCTCTTTGTGACCTTCGAACTGTTTGCCTTTGTAGAGGTTGACCAAATCCTCCTCAGTGAACTTTCCTTCATCCCAATTCTCATCAATCGGCTTGCCAGTAATCTTGCTGCGGTTAACGAAAATGCGGCCCTTGGTGCCTTCGAATAAGATTCCGTTATCGCCACGGCTGGTAACGTCCATGATCATTCCATTTGCATACTTGCATTTGACCGAGAAGTCATGCGATGTGTTGTAGCTGTCATCTACGGTTGGCATGCCATGCGCATAGGCTACGGGATGCTTGGCGTCGCTGCCGTCAATCTCGACTGGCCCCAAACCATCTTTATCATTACCGGTGGCCCAGGTGGCAATATCGACGTGGTGCGCCCCCCAATCGGTGAACTTACCGCCGGAGTACTCATACCACCATCGGAATTGGTAGTGGCAGCGTTCTTTGATGTAGTCGACTTCCTTCACTTGACCTTGCCACATTTCCCAATCGAGATTGGCTGGAGGAGCCTCCTTCTTAAAGGGTCCACCAACATCGCCGCCGTTGATGCCCACAGTGCACTTCGTGATGTCACCCAACAGGCCTTTCTGCACCATGTTCACCGCGCGCAGGAAAAGGTTTTTCGTGCTGCGTTGTTGTGTACCTACTAAGAAAATGCGGTCGCTGTGCTTGCGGCATGCATTGCGTATGAGTTGATTTTCTTCAAGCGTTAACGTGAGGGGTTTCTGGCAGAACACATGCTTGCCAGCCTCGAGCGCTTCAATGGCAATCTTCACATGCCAATGGTCCGGAGTAACGACGCTGACAACGTCGATATCATCGCGTTCCAGGATCTTGCGGTAGTCTTTGTAAGCGTCGGCTTTTCCCTTGCCAATCTTCTCGTCGTTGCGAGCCTTGTCCGCATGTGCAGAATCGACGTCACACACGGCAAGGATATCGCCAAAGTTGGCATGAGCACGAGCATCACCCGATCCCATGCTCCCTACCCCAATACAACCAATACGCGGGCGATCGTTGGCAGCGTTATTGGCAAAGGCCGATTTGGTCCACGCAAAATATGGTGCGCTACCGGCGGCAACAAGCGAAGCGCCTGTAAAACTACGACGGGAAATCTTGGGCATGGAGAATGTCCTTGAGTGAAGGGGGGGTAGGTGAACAGGATGATAAGTAGGTTATTTGGATTCGTTAACTGCCTGGCGTTGGCGAATATAGTCCGCGAGATCCTGAACCGTCTCGGCATTTACTATATCATCACCAACGCGGATACCGAACTGCGACTCCAAATCGAACGTCAGTTCGGCCATACCAACCGAGTCCACTCCGATGTACGCTAGTCCATCTGACCAATTGGGACGATTCCCAAATTTCTCGGTGAAGGTTACTAGCAATTGCTCTTCAATGGACTCCACGCGACCGATTCCTTGAAAGTTGCTGAAAGATGATTTGATTAAACGGTTGTTTAACTATTCACCAGGTAGTGGACAGCTACAAATACTAAGGCTCAGCCGCAACAGCGAACAGACCGGGCTAGATTCTAGGCTAAACTGGCTAGCTTAGGGTAGACGTATTATGCAACTCAATTCCGCTACTCACCAGCAGCCGAATAGAAACAGGAAAAAATTTCTATGCTCTTCCCCCCTAAAACATCATGCCTGATCGGCTTTGCAGCATTGATTCTGTTGATTCCCCCCATCGGCGAGCCATGTTCTTTCTGCCGTGGAGCTGACCTTGCCGGGAAACCCAACATTATAGTCATTCTGTGCGACGACTTGGGCTACGGCGACTTGGAATGCTATGGACATCCCCATATCAAGACACCCAATCTGAATGCGTTGTCAGCAGCGGGCATGCGGCTCACCGCTTGCTATTCGGCTGCTCCGGTCTGCTCACCCAGTCGAGTTGGATTGTTGACCGGTCGGAGCCCAAACCGCGCGGGAGTTTACGATTGGATTCCGGAAGCGAAAACGGGAGCCACCGACCTTCGCGATACAGTCCATCTACGAGCTGAAGAAGTGACTTTGCCGCGTCTACTGGCGCAGGCGGGCTACGCCACATGCATGGCGGGCAAGTGGCACTGCAATGCCATGTTCAATTCGCCGGAACAAGCTCAGCCGTCAACCGCAGGTTTCGATCATTGGTTCGGCACGCAAAACAATGCCGCGCCGTCGCACGTCAATCCGCAGAATTTTGTGCGAAACGGTCAGCCGGTGGGCCCGCTTTCAGGCACCAGCTGCCAACTTGCGACCAGCGAAGTGATCACCTGGTTGGAAAAGCAACAAGCTACGCAATCTGGACAGCCGTTCTTCGTGTACTTGGCTTTTCACGAACCGCACGAACCGGTGGCTTCGCCGCCAGAGCTGGTCGCCCAATACAAATCGGTGGCAAAAAACGCCGACGAAGCCGAATTCTTTGCCAATGTGGCAAACGTCGATTTAGCGGTCGGTCGCTTGGTTTCAGCGCTGGAGAAATTGGCCTGCCGCGACAACACGTTAATCGTTTTTACCGCCGACAACGGACCAGAGACACTTTCTCGCTATCGGCTTGCCAATCGTTCCTATGGTCGGCCCGGGCCGCTGCGAGGCATGAAGCTCTGGACGACCGAGGCTGGCTTTCGTGTTGCCGGAATCATCAACTGGCCTGCCAAACAATTCTCGAAACACGAATCGGCGCAAGTGGTCTCGTCGCTGGATTTCCTGCCGACTTTTTGCGAACTGGCCGGCGTCAAGCCGCCCGAGGATCTAGAACTCGATGGCTGCAGTTTCGCGGCATTGCTAAATGGCGCAACGCTTCAGCGAGAAAAACCATTGCTATGGATCTACTACAACAGCCTCAACGAGCATCGGGCGGCGATGCGCCATGGACCATGGAAAATGTTGGCCAAACTCAATCACGGAGAACTCGCCAAGGCATCCAACATTTTCGATGGCAATCAAGCTGCGATCCAGAGTGCACAGCTGACAGATTTTGAGTTATACCGCGTCACCGATGATGTGCACGAAGACCAAAACGTCTTCTCTCAAGCCTCCGAAGCCCAGGAACTCGAACAATTAATGCGAACCCAGTATCGCGAGCTGGTAGCGGATTCGCATGTCTGGACACGGTAACGCCACCCTATGCAGTTATCGCGGCACTGGCAGGCCAGTGGATTTTCTAAGTTAGCAAGTTGTGTTACGAATTAGGTTCGTTTGAACATTTTGTCGAGCTGCTCGCGACTAAAGAATAGGGCGGTTGGTCGACCGTGGGGACAATGGTGAGTGTCTTGAAACAGGTAGCGTTGTTCGAGCAGCGCTGTCACTTCCTCGGGCGAAAGTTTATCGCCTGCCTTGATAGCCGCTTTGCAGGCCAGCATGTTGAGCAATTCGTCGAGCAAGTCTCGCGGACTAGGTTCTTTGCCACCCGACATCATGGGCTCGAGCACTTGTCTCAAGACCTCGGCCGGACGCATGTTCGCCAGCATGGCCGGATAGCTGGAAATCAAAACGGTATCGCCTCCAAACGGCTCAACTTCAATTCCGATCTTGGCCAGCAACTCACGGGAATCCAGGGCAGCGGCGGCTTCCGCTGGTGTTAGGTCGATCGGTTCGGGCACGAGCAGTCTCTGACTCTCCAGGCTCTTCGAATCCACTTTCTGACGCAACTGTTCGTATAAGATCCGCTCATGGAGCGCATGTTGGTCCACGACGACCATGCCCGCTTCATCCTGTGTTACCAGGTAGCGGTTGTGGACTTGAAAACCCAATTGACTTGGCTGTTCCATTCGAGCGACTGACGAAGGCTCGCTCGCAGGAGCATCGTAACGAAAGGTCTTATCTGAAGTATCCGGTAGGTTGTCGAACCCATCCCCCGTCTGCGAGGTCCATTCAGTGGCCGCCGATGAGGAGTGAGTTGTGTCAGACGGCAACGGTGATGCGGCGTTGGAAGATAGCTCCCACGGTGGTAAATTTTGCGATGGGCAAGACGTGCCATCGGCCTGGGGTGGTAGCGGCGCCGCGGGCATGTTTCGTAAGGACATATTTTGAGAGACAAGATTGGAGCGACCGGCAAGTCGACTTTCGGCAAACGGTCGGAAGGGCGGAATGTTTTCCGTCAAATTCAATCGCGGCTCAACGCGAGTCATCCGTTCCGTGTGCGCCTGCCAACGCGTGTCATCGCGCGAGGCAGGCGGAGAAAACTCAGCCGAGGCCATTTCGGTTGATGTTGGCGTTTGCAATCCATGGGGAACGGGTCCAGGCACGTGCCGCGCGCGAGCGGTCAAGTCGCTCGTCAAGAATTGATGCCGCAGGGTCTGGAGCAACTGGCTGTAGATCTTGCTTCCCTCTTGAAATCGCACTTCCATTTTGGTGGGATGCACATTCACGTCGACTTGATTGGGGGGAAGCTTAAGCCGCAAGAAGCACACCGGGAAGCGACCGACCATTAGCAATCCTCGATAGGCTTCTCCCAATGCATGCTGCAGCGAACGATCACGGATGTGTCGTCCGTTTAAGAATAGATATTGCATGCGATTGTTGCTGCGACTGACCGACGGATCGGCCACGAAACCAGACAACTGCGCGATTTCCTGTTCGCTGCGAACTGGGATTAGCGAATCGGCGATTTCGTCGCCAAAGAACGCTCGAATTCGCTCGCTCCACGAATCGGTAGACGGCAATTCGAACACAGACCGGTTGCCACTGGTCATCGTCATCTGCACTTTGGGAAAGGCGAGTGCGATTCGAGTAAAGGCCTCGGTAATATGCCCAGCTTCGGTTTGCGGCGTGCGCATAAACTTTCGGCGTACGGGAGTGTTGAAAAAAAGATTGCGGACTTCAATCGTTGTACCGACGGGACAGCCCACGGGTTGAATTGCCGACGCTTCGCCGCCGTTGACCGACAGCTCAGCTCCCGAGTCGCTATCGGCAGTGCGCGTCCGCAGGGTCATGTGACTGATCTCGGCTATCGAGGCCAGCGCCTCGCCACGAAATCCTAGCGTGTGCACGTCAAACAAATCGTCGGCCGTTTCGAGTTTGCTGGTTGCATGGCTCGATATGGCCAATCCAATTTGATCCGCAGCGATACCGCAGCCGTTGTCGCTTATGCGTATGCGTTCGATACCGCCGCCGTCGATGGCCAACTCGATGCTAGTGGCGCCGGCGTCCACACTGTTTTCCAACAATTCTTTTACTACGCTGGCGGGGCGTTCAATAACCTCACCGGCGGCGATTTTGTTGACTAGGCTGGGCGGCAATTGCCGAATGGTTGGCATCGTTACATTCCCTTGAGTGTGGTTTCCTCGGTGTATTCCTCAGTAGGGCTGAACCAGCCAACGGGATTGTCCGAATACGGCCAGCGCGCTACTCCTCATCGAGATCCCTAGTGTCATCGCTACTCTCGTTATTCTTGTACTTGTCTAATTTTCGATAGAGTGTTCGCGCTCCTATGTGCAATATTTTGGCGGCTTCCTCGCGGTTGCCTGCGGTCATCTTGAGCGTTTCTTCAATGGCCCAGCGTTCGATTTCATCCATCGTGCGGCCAATCAGGCTCGAATCTGCTGCGCTCGGCAAGCTGATCGTTGCGGGCGTTTCCGACGCAGCGCTGCGGGCATCGAAGTCACCCTGCTGGCTCAGTTCGGGAGGCAAATCATCGAGATCGAGCGTGCCATCGGTATCGAGTACCACCATGGTTTCCACGAAGTTGCGGAGTTGTCGAATATTGCCGGGCCATTCGTAGCCATAAAAGCGGCGGGTGACAGCGGGAGTAAAATTGCACGTCGGCTTGCCATGCCGCTTGATGAACATCTTGCGGAAGTGATCCATTAATGGAATTACATCGTCCGGCCGCTCGCGAAGAGCAGGCAGGTGCACTGTTACAATATTGAGTCGATAGTAAAGATCATTTCGGAAAGACCCCTCTTCGACCATTTGCTCAAGCGGTCGATTGGTAGCGCTCAACAATCGCACGTTCACTTTAACGGCTTTGTTGTCGCCAACGCGAGTGATGCGATGCTCTTCCAGCACGCGAAGCAATTTGATTTGTGTACTCATCGGCATATCGCCAACTTCGTCCAGAAACAGCGTTCCGCCGTCGGCGTACTCGAAAGCCCCCATGCGATCGCTGGCAGCATCCGTAAAAGCGCCTTTGACGTGACCGAACAATTCGCTTTCAACCAACGTTTCCGAGACAGCCCGCACATTGAGCGCTTTCATCCGCTTGCTTTTTCGCGGGCTGTTCTGGTGAATCGCTTGGGCAATCATCTCTTTGCCAGTACCGCTTTCTCCAGTGATGAGCACGGTAGCGTCGGTGGGAGCAATGCGCTTGATACGGTCGATCACATCCTGCATCTTCGCGCTCGCGAAAATAATCCCCTCAAAGCCAAACTTTTCGTCTAGCCGCTGGCGCAGCTCGGTGTTCGTCTGTTTCAGGTGGCAAGCTTCAACGGCTTTGTTCGTGACAGCCCGCAACCGGCCAGGTGTGATTGGTTTCTCGAGAAAATTGAACGCTCCTTCTTGCATGGCCTCGACAGCTTTAGGAACTGTCGCATGCCCGGTTACCAGCACGACCTCGCAGTCCGGCAGCGACGACTTGGCTTTCTGCAAAATCTGCATGCCATCGACGTCGTTCATTACCAAGTCCGTAACGACGACATGAAACATGCTCTGTTCAATTCGGTGTAATCCGTCCGGGCCGCTAGTCGCGACGGTGCAGCGGTAACCCACGCGTTCCAAGCTCTCCGTCATGGCGCGCGCGTGAGCCTTGTCGTTATCGACGATTAATACCGAATACTCGCGCGGATCGAGGCCGAGTTCTTCGTCTGTCGAGCTGGTCGAACTGTCCATCATCAGTTGGGAGGAGCCCTTGAGATTTCGCTGTTTTAGCCACAAATCTTCCCGGCACCCGAAATGTCTGGGTGGGATGCCAAGTGTGTCCTGAACAAAGTGCCGTAAGATTGATATATTACTCCACCAGCCGCTAACTGCGAGGTCCCCTTGACTGCAGCCTGGGCCGGACATTGCCCCAAGCGACGGACGCGTGGCGCTGTGCCAACTCCAATTCGCTGGATTTCAAGCTACGACCTGCCCGTCTGGCAGACCTGTAGCCTAGGCCAGAGTAGCCGGTGTCCCCGAGTTGCCAATGCACCCAAGTAAACGGAACATTGTTTGCGGTTTGCCCAGCCTGTTGGCTGCTGGCTCGGTATTCAAACTCTTCAATTGACTGTTTCTGCAATGACAATTTTTAGTCGTGGAGTGCGCGGAGCAACCACCGCTGAAGCGAATACACGCGAGGCGATTTTATTGGCTACCCGGCAGATGTTGGCCCTGATGATTCGCCGCAACCAAATCGATTCGGCGGATATTGCCAGCGCTATCTTTACTGTCACTAGCGACCTAAATGCCGAGTTTCCTGCGCTCGCTGCCCGGCAGTTGGGCTGGCTCGAAGTGCCACTGCTGTGTGGATATGAGATCGAAGTGCCCGGTTCGCTTCCTAAATGTATTCGCGTGCTCATTCACTGGAATACACCGAAGACACAGAGCGAAATACAGCACGTCTACATTCATGAAGCGATTCGCCTGCGACCAGATTTGTCAAAATTACCGCCTGTCGATTGGGAAGAGCTGGAGAGTTGGATTGCCGGGAACTTGACTCAACCATAGGAAACACCATGGAATTGCAGTGGACAGCCAATGGAAACGTCAGCGTCTACCACACAGCTTGGTGTATTGCACATTTCCCTACCCAGACAGAGCACTGCCAGGACTCGCTCAGAACCGCCGCATTGGCATTGGACAAACTCTGTGGCAATTTCCATGTTCCCAAGTCTCGTTTTTGGGATCAGTTATTGACGCTTTCGGCCACGGTGCACTTTACGAGCGATCTTGCCAAACGCGTCATGGCGAGAACCGGCCTTTCCTCTCCGCATCAGCAGGCGTTGTTGGCTGGTCACCTGAACGAATGCCGTCGGGCGTTCGAGGGTTGCTTTCCGAAATTCGGCAGTGAGATTCCATTGCGCGCCGGACCGCTCCGACAATTATGGGAAGCTCAGGGTCCTGGCTTGTTACGGATGATTGCCAGGACTACCGATGAGGGGCTGTTGGTCGAGAATGCTGAGGTAACGCTTGTCCAACCCATCTTGGGTGGCTTTGGATATGCACACCTGGTAACCAATCGCATTCATTTCGAAGCGGTACTGATCAACGCGGCCCCTGAGCTGCCTGAGACGTTACGGTTAGCTTGGCTGCTCGCGCAATTGGATCTTGAGCGGCCGGTGTACAGCGAATTAATCAACACCAGCCGCCTGCGCAGCCTGGCGGGATTGGCTATGCTACCCGTGGTCCTGACCGCTGGCCAGGAACTGGATGTCTGCCGCTGTACTACAGAATTGATCGAACAAGCAGTAGCCCTGTGGCAGGCTGACACTTTGGAGCTCAAGCAGTCGCACGCAGCGGCCGTGTTGACATCTTGGTGGGAAACTTATCAAGCCGCGCGTCCTGAATGGAGAATTGCGTTAACCGGATTGGATAAAATGTTAAGCTAATGCGTTCGCAGTGCAGCGCGAAATTAAGGCGTGCGGTCTGTCTCTCGTTTTCTTGCCAATTATCTTTATTAGGGATCAGTGCTTGATGAATTCATCTGACGACATGACGAAAAACCCCTATCAGCCGACGCAACAAGTGGACGTTTCTGGTGACGCGATGGGGACAATTCTAGGTCACCCCAAGGGATTATTTGTTCTGTTCTTTGCCGAAATGTGGGAGCGGTTTTCCTATTACGGCATGCGGGCGCTGTTGATCTTTTATCTCGTCCAACATTGGCTATTTTCCGATGCGGAAGCCGGCGTAATCTACGGGGCATACACCGCGCTGGTTTATATCACACCCGTGATCGGCGGTTATTTGGCAGACCGCTATCTGGGACAACGCAAAGCGGTTTTATTCGGGGCTGTTCTGCTGTGTTTCGGGCATCTGCTGATGGCCGTGGAAGGAGATGGTGGAAAAAGCGACTCTGCCATCAACGTCTTTTGGCTGGCACTTTCGTTCATCATCGTGGGTTCGGGTTTTCTAAAAGCTAATATATCTGTGATTGTGGGACAGCTCTATGCGCGGACGGACGTTCGCCGCGACCCGGCCTACACCATTTTTTATATGGGCATCAATTTAGGTGCAGCGCTTGGTTCCATCGTCGCCGGATGGCTGGGGCAAACCTACGGATGGTCCTATGGATTTGGCGCAGCCGGCTTCGGTATGTTGCTGGGATTGGCTGTGTTCATCTGGGGAAAGCCCTACTTGATGGGGCGCGGCGAACCTGCCGATCCACAACGCCTAACCAAGAAAGTTGCTGGGATCAGCTTCGAATGGCTGCTGTACTTGTTGAGCCTGGGTGGTGTAGGCGTTGTCTGGGTGTTGATCCAGAACCAAGACGTGGTTGGCTATCTGCTGGGAGCGGCAGGGCTACTGCTCGTGGCCTACGTGCTCTACACATCCGTTATCAATCTACCTGCGGAGGATCGCGACCGTATCTTTGCAGCCATGTTCATGATTCTCGGTTCCATCTTGTTCTGGGCTTTGTTTGAACAGGCTGGCTCGTCGCTCAATCTCTATACCGACCGCAGCGTTGACAGAACTCTGCTCGGTTGGAACGTTCCCGCTTCGTTATTCCAATCGATCAATGCAATTTACATTGTGTTGCTCGCCCCCGTGTTCGCGGCTCTGTGGACTTGGCTGGGGCATCGTGGGTGGGAACCCTCGGCGCCTGCCAAATTTGGGTTGGCGATGATTCAGCTGGGCGTAGGCTTTCTGGTGCTTGTCTCGGGCGCATTGGCAGCGGGTACGGGAAATCTAACCCCTGTCGTGTTCATCTTCTTGATTTATCTGTTTCATACCACGGGCGAACTATGCCTGTCGCCGGTTGGTCTCAGCGCCATGAACCGCTTGGCTCCACCACACATGGCCAGCCTCATCATGGGTACCTGGTTTTTTGCTTCCGCTACCGGTAATTTTGCCGCTGGTCTCATTGCCTCAGCGGTCGGTGCCGAAGACGCTGGTCCCGAGCGCGTGACCGAGGTGTATACCACCGTCGGCTGGACTGCAGTGGTCGTGGGCGGTTTGGTAATCCTGATTTCGCCGTTGATTCGTAAGCTCATGCATTTAGAAACTCTGGCTGACGACACTCTGACTGACGATACTGCTAAGTAGATCCGCAGCCGACCTGTCGGAGCTTGGTTCACTTTGCTGCCTGCTCGAATTCCAGAGCGGCAGCAGGTGAGCTTGCGAGCTACCGAACTAATCCTCGGCAGCGGAATCCTCACTCTTCATTCTCAAGTTCCCGCATTTCTGCGGTTTAGCCCTAAGCTTCCGGGTGTTGTGCATTCCCGATGTGTAAAATAAGGGCGTAACCACTCGGACAATGGCTTTATCTGAGGCGACACCATGATCGACGGCTCCCCGAGGCCACTGCCACGACGAAGACTCGCGCAGCTGATCCACGGATTGCAAACGCGGTTTAGAAGTAGCGCTAATCAACTGAGCGTGGAAATCTCCGGTCTCACCAACCGCTTGGCAGTATTAAACACGGAGCACGATGCGGGACTCGTCGAGTTGGAAACGGCTCGCAAGAGCCAACGCGAAGCGTGTACGTTGGAATGGGACGAACTTCTACTCGCTCGCTGGGACGATGCAGAAATGCGATCGTTTAAAGCGGTATTCGATACAGCGCAACGCGAGGGTAACCTGCGACGGACCGCTCGTCAGAACGTCGAACAACTCAATGTTGAGATTAAAAAGCGTGCGGCCGAAATCGAGAAAACCTTTTTGCGTGCAAAAGATGTCCCCATCAAGCGTCTGAATGATTTTCGAACAGAAGCAAAAGAACTCGAGTCCCAGATTCACGCTATTGAACAGGCTGCCGAAGCCGCTTTGGTGCAACGCAGCTTGCGAGTTCCTGAGCCGAATCCTCACTCACCTGAAAACCTGCACGCGCCGGACTCAAATGCGGCTAAGCAACAATTGCAGGCCATTATCGCCGACGCTCGAGCCGCTTGCGATCGCCTCACCAACCATGCTATGGCAAAGTTCTTTGAGTCGGCGGCCTGGTGGGCCATTTGTGCAGTCCTCTTCGTCGGCATTGCCGCCGCGCTGGGATTATCTGGCGCGACGCAATGGCTGGTTGCCGCGCTGATCGCGGCTGGTGTCACCGTGTTGGCAATCATCATTACGCTGGTGGGCATTCGTCCGTGGCTCAAACGCTTCGCTAGTGCAGAGTACCCCAAAGTCCAGCGAAGTGTGCAACTCGGTCGACAGGTCTATCAACTGGCTCTGCAATTGGCTGTAACCGAGAACGATAACGAGCTAAAGAGGCTCGCCGCTAAACGGGACGAAAGGTTCGAGCAAGCCAAGGAGTGGCGAGAACAGCAAGTTCGCGAGTTGACCGAGAAGTTGGAGTCGGACCTATCCACGCTGAAAGCTGGCGCCCAACATCAAAAGAACTTAGCCTCCCAACAATTGACCCAAGCCATCGCCGAGTGCGATACAGTCTTTACGAAGCGTCTGCAGCAGGAGTGGCAAAAGTCCTCCACCGAGCGAGATGCGCTGATTGCGAAGACCGAGAACCATCGAGTTGCCCTTAAATCCGAAGTCGATCGGCTGCATCGCGGTGGAGCGTTGCGAATGCAGATTGCCACCCAAAAGGCCGTGCACATAATCAGTCGATCCAGGCGATGGTGCAACGAAGTGTTTCCAGAATGGGAACAGCTGCGAGCAACCAAGGAGCACTGGCCCTCAAGCCTCAATGAGCCAGTTTTGCCGCTGGGCATGCTTGGGATCGCCGATCTGCTCCCCGATAATGTCAAGCAGGATATCGGCGGCCCCCAACTGCAAGCCCCACTACTCTTCGCTCCGCTTCGCGACGAGTACTTGACCATCACCGCTGAAGCAAACACACCAGCGATCCATGATCTGATTCGCAATTTGGTGATGCGAGCTCTTACGACACTGCCTCCAGGAAAAACTCAAGTCTGTGTGATTGATCCTCCTGGTTTAGGGCGAGAATTCGGCTGGCTGATGCATTTGAGCGACTACGATCCGCAATTGGTATCCCATCGAGTTTGGACGCAGCCCGGACACATCAGCAAGCAACTCTCTTCACTAGCAATGGCTGCCGAGGATTTTATTCAACAATCCTTGCGAAATCAGTATCGCGATATCGTCGATTACAACGCGGATGCAGCGGCGCTTTCCGAACCGTATCGTCTGTTAGTTTGGTCCAGCTTTCCAAGCGGATTGGACGACCAAAGCTGGAAGAGTTTGCAAAGCCTGCTGGACACCGGTGCCCGCTGCGGCATCATTCCCATTCTGCTAATCGATCCAAGTTTGACATGGCCGAATCCTGAAATGCGCGAAGTGATCAGTCGCCGCGGCATGCATTTGAATTACGATTCGGCACAGCGAGAATTGCGTGCCAACGATAAAGTGATTGACCAGTTTGCTATCAGCCCGGTGGCCAGCGCTAGCGAAGAACAGTCGCAACAAATTATTCAAGAAGTGGGACGGCGCGCTCTACAGTCCAGCCGTGTGGAAGTGCCTCTGGCGCGGATGATTCCCAGCCCGAAGCATCGCTGGCAAGCCGACAGCACGCGGGCATTGGAAATTCCGATCGGGCAGAGTGGCGTAGGACGCGTCCATTCCTTGAAACTTGGTCTCGGCACCGCACAGCATGCGATCGTAGCGGGCAAGACCGGCTCTGGAAAATCGAGCTTGTTGCACGCAATCATTACCAGCGCAGCTCTCAAATACTCACCCGATAACTTGCGGCTGATTCTGCTCGACTTCAAGAAGGGTGTCGAGTTTCAAGTTTACTCCAATTCGGGTTTGCCCCATGCGGATATAATCGGCATTGAAAGTCATCGCGAGTTCGGTTTGAGCACGCTCGAGTACATCGACTCCTGCATGCAACGCCGCGGGGAAGCGTTTCGACAGGCCGCCGTCCAGGATATTGCCAGCTGGAATACGGCCAATCCCGAACAGTCGATGCCGAGAATGCTGCTGGTAATCGACGAGTTTCAGGAGTTGTTCGTCGAGGACGACAAGCTATCCAATCAAGCGAGTCTGATTCTCGATCGGATTGTTCGTCAGGGTCGATCGTTTGGCGTGCACGCGCTGCTGAGCAGCCAAACATTGGCTGGAGCCTATTCTCTACCGCGGACTACACTGGGACAAATGGCTGTTCGCATTGCCCTGCAGTGCGATAGCGCGGACGCTCAAATCATTTTTGCTGATGACAATCCGGCTGCGGCGCGGCTCAAGCATCCTGGGCAAGCGGTCTACAACGACGCGGGTGGACGGTTCGAAGGCAACCAACCCATGCAAATTGGTTGGCTCTCCAAGGAGCAGCAGGTCGAGTGGCTACGCGATCTGCCGGTGGGATATCAAAATCGCGATGCCACCACCAATCGGCTCGGGCGTTGTATCGTCTATGATGGTAATCGCGCCGCCACATGGAATGCTGCCAATGCAGACCTTGCCACCCAACAGTATCGACGCGAGCTGAACTCGGATGCAATTTGGTGCATAACTGGCGAAAGCGTCGCGATTAGTCCAGCCGTTGCCTTCCCATTAACACGACAGGCGGGTCGCAATGCTTTGATCGTGGGTGGTCAGGACCCTGCCGCTGCAACCTTGCTAACTGCGATTGCTGCATCGGTGGTGGGCGCGACAAACACTCAGACTAGACCGCAGCTCTTCGTAGTTCAAGGAGCCAAGCCAACCGACGCCTGCGTGCTGAAACTGCCGGCACTTTGGCATCAGTTGAATTGCGAACTGCACACTTTCGACGTTCGCGGTGCCGATGCGGCTGTGCAGCAGGTTTTTGACTTGCTGAAGCAGCGGATCGACAGCGCCGCCACAGCACCTGCTCAGGGCTGCGAGTCGATCGTATTACTGCAGTTATTGCAGCTAGGGCGGCTACGCTCATTGCGCCGCGATGATGATTTCAGCAACTTCGGCTCGACGGAAATCACGCCCGATAAACAGCTGGAAGAGATTCTGCGAGATGGACCGAGCCATGGTATCTTTACTGTCGCCTGGGCAGAGAGCTACTCCACAGTCAGTCGCTGGCTATCCCGCACTGCGTTGAGAGAACTGGAGATTCGACTGCTGATGCAAATGAGCGGCAACGACTCCACAAATTTGATTGACTCCATAGCAGGATCCCGCTTGGGTGAACATGTGATGTTGGTTTTCGACGAAGCGACTGGGCAGGAACAGAAGTTTCGATCGTTCGAACGCGATTCGCTCTCCGACATCGTCGCCTGGGCTAATCAGCCGGAATGACCAGCAGCCACTGTCGCTAGACGGTGGAGAGCTAACGATGCGTAGCCACTGTCGCCAGACGGTGGAGAGGTCTGGTCAGGCTTTTTCACGCGGGCATTCTGTGGCGTGGCGTCCCACCGCTTGGCAGCGGGTGGCTACGTCTATTTGTGGCGTCCCACCGCTTGGCAGCGGGTGGTTACGTCTTTTTGTTTCGCATTGTCGTAGCCACTGTCGCCAGACGGTGGACAGCTAACTCTCAACCACTTGGCAGTGGTAGCTACGAGGACGCCGAGAGGGCGAATTTTGCGCTGGCAACATGGCTTGACGAAAAGTCGACAGCTTTTAGACTGGTGGGTCTGAAAGCCAACGCGTATCGGACGAACTTTCGCAGGATATCGCGGCACCTTAGGCCCAGGTGGCGGAATTGGCAGACGCGCAACGTTGAGGTCGTTGTGGAGGTAACTCCTTGCTGGTTCAACTCCAGTCCTGGGCACTCCCCTGTTAAACAAAGTTCCTGTTAAACAGCGTTCTTGTTGTACAAGGTTTCTGTTGGATAAGGGTTTTCGAGATCACCGGCGGTAAATAATATTTGGCTAGGTGCCAGCGATTCTCGTAAGCACTCTCAGTTTTCGCTACCATGCGTCAGTGTTCAGATTTTCCCGTTCTTTCGAGAGGGATCGCATGGAATCAGCCGAGTCAGTAGCCGCAGCCGTAAAATCGGCTTCTCAACGCGTGATGCCCTTTGGTGGAAAAACAAAGGCGGCGCTGTGCGCCTGCGACGACAGCGTGATTCAGCTCGATATGCGGGCCTTGAGCGGAATAGTTAGCTACGATCCGAGCGAGTACTTGGTCAGCGCGCGAGCGGGCACGACAATCGCTGAATTGAAGTCGGTGTTGGCCGAACGACGGCAATTCCTGCCGTTTGATCCCATGTTCTCACAAAGCGGTGCCACGCTGGGAGGCACGGTGGCCAGCGGATTAAGCGGTAGCAATCGCCTGCTATACGGCTCCCTGCGCGACTTTGTAATGGAAGTGCAACTCGTCGACGGAACTGGCGAACTCGCGCGAGGAGGCGGCAAAGTCGTCAAGAACGCGGCCGGATTCGACCTGCCCAAACTAGTCGTAGGCAGCTATGGGCGCCTGGGCGTACTCACTGAAATCACACTCAAAGTCTTTCCCGAGCCGCAAGCCACAGCCACCCTGATCGTTGAATTTTCTAACACAGAGCAGACCATTCTCGCTGTACAGAAATTGTTGGCTCAGCCACTTCCCATTGCAGCGCTCGACCTGGCATGCAACTCTCACAGTCAAACTGATTCCAATTCGTCCGGCGCAATTCGCGTGTTTGCCAGGTTTGCCGGCCCCACTTCGTCGATGCAGGAAGTCCTCCGCCGAGCAGCCGAGATTATCGGCGGTAGCCACACTACAATCCCCGAGTCGGAGAGCGAACAGCGGTTTTGGAAGAGTCGCGCTGAGGGTCGGTTTGTCAATTGCGAGTCCGACCAAGAGGATCTGATGGCCTCCCGTATCCCGGGTGACCGTATCCCGGTTGACAATGTCTCTGGTGTAGCGGATGGTACTTCCCCTGCATTGGTTCGCATCGCAACGTCCTTGGAAGGACTGGCGGTTTTGTTGCCGCAACTGCAGCGAATCCCAGAGGTCAACTGCTACCATACCGCCGCCGGCTCTACAACTTGGCTGATGTTTCGCCATGAATCGGTTCGCTCGGCCCTTGATGAGTTGCTAGCAAAGCTGGGACTATCTGCAATCGCCATAACGGGTTCTTACCAACAGCTACAGACTTATGGAGATGCTAGCTGGCGTGCCGCAGCCCGTCGCATTCAGCAGGCCATCGATCCGTGCGATAAATTTGTAGCTTTTTGAAAAATAGTCGCGACGAGCACGGGCAGGAAACGTCGCGTCGAAATCCCAATCTAGGCAAGAAACGGCGTTGGCACAGCTTGGCACATTACGCTAAACTGCCGCGTTAGTCGTAGAGATAACGCCTGCAATGAACTGCAGGCAATCGATTTCCAGGAGGGGACCGGACATGGCAAAAGAATCGTTTCGTTTCATCCATGCCAGTGATTTTCATCTAGAACGTCCGCTTCAAGACATACTGGATCTACCTGAGAACCTGCGTAGGACATTGGTTGAAGCCCCCTGGAAGGCGGCCGAGGCCGTCTTTGAGCATGCGGTCGTTGAGAACGTGGATTTCGTTATACTGGCTGGTGACCTACTCAATCCACTAACCTGTGGTGCTCCGGGAGTCGCCTTTCTTCTCGATCAGTTGGAAACGCTGCGTGCGAGGAATATTCAAGTCTATTGGGCAGGTGGAGCAGTGGATGATCCGGAGCGTTGGCCAGAGGCTGTCTTGCTCCCTGACAACGTCCATGTGTTCTCCAAGCACGAAGTGGAAGCAACCACCTTTCGTCGCCATCAAACACCCTTGGTTACGTTGCTGGGCCGAAGCAGTCAAGGCAGCGAGAATGTGCGCGCGGCCGAGTATGCGCACGATCCGGACGATAATTTTGTAATTGCTGTCGCTTTCGGCAAAGCGGACAGCGAGACGCTTGCGGCCGAACGTGTCGATTATTGGGCACTGGGCGGCCAGCACCAAGCGGAGATACTGCGAAGCGATGAACCAGCCATTCGCTACTGCGGCTCGCCTCAAGCTCGTGGGCTGAAGGAACCGGGCGAACATGGATTTGTATTAGTTGATGTGGATGCCCAACGCAACTTACAAATCCACTCGATTGGCATCGACCTGGTGCGCTACGCCACTCAAGACATTGATGCAGACGACGTATCGCTCGGTCGGGACCTGCGACAGCTGCTCGCCAAACGCGTTGCGCGTTTGCAGAGCGAGGCAGCCGGGCGTCATTTATTGGTCAAGTGGCGTGTTCACATGGATCTCGAAAACGCAGCCGTTGTCGGCCCCAGCGCTATCGAAGATTTGTTGGGCTGGTTGCGGCGGGAGTTCGGCCACGGGAATCCAAGTTGTTGGTCGGTGGAAATGGAGATTCTCCCTCCTAAAGAATTGCCCTCGAAGTGGAAAGAAGAGGACACGATCCTTGGCGATTTCTTGCGAACGGCGGCCACACATCGCAAAGATTCAGCCAAGCGATTGAACTTGAAGCCAATCATCGATGCGGAGACCCCCGCGTCCAATGTATGGCAATCGGCTCTCGCGGGATCATCGCAATTGGCGACGCTCGAGAAGAGTACTTTACTGGGTGTCGATCTACTGCGGGGTCATAAAGTCGATCTCATTGCCTCAACACGGCGTTTCGGAGGATCCGAAAAATGAAAATCAAAGATGTTCAGATAGATGGCTTCGGTGTTTGGTCGGGATTGTCCGTACATTCCATGCCCGACACGATGACGGTCTTTTACGGTCCTAACGAAGCTGGCAAGACGACATTGATGCAGTTCCTGCGGACCATGTTTTATGGCTTCACGGAGCAACGTCGCACGCGCTACATGCCTCCGGTTTATGGCGGCAAGCCCGGCGGAGCCATTCGCGTGACCGGCCCCGGTGGAGGCTATGAAATATGCCGACGTGCCCAGTTGGACCAAGGCTCCAGCGGCGGCCAGCTAACAGTCACGGGCAGCGACGGCCTGGCACAGGGACAACATCGCTTGGCCATGCTGCTGGGGCAAGTGGACGAGAGCATTTTCACCAACGTGTTTGCCATTGGGCTGCGCGAACTGCAAGAACTAAGCACGCTCGACGACACCGCCGCCGCCGATGAGCTGTACAAACTGTCGAGTGGCTTGGACCGCGTTTCGCTGGTCGATGTGACCCGCCAGCTAAAGATCGCGCGGCAGCAGATCGTAGGGACAACACCAGACGAAGGGCAGATGCAACGCCTAATGTTGCAGCGAGAGAAACTACGCGAGGAGATCGATCAACTTACCGGGCACGGCCGGCGATGGAGTGAGTTGGCAGCCCTGCGCCAAACCCAGAACTCGGAACTCGACGATCTCAAACAACGCATCGCGCAATGGGAAATCGAAGCCAAAACCTTTGAAGTTGCGATCCAAGTTCGTCCAACCTGGGGCAAACGCGCGGAGATTGACAGGCACATCCATTCGCTTTCGGCACGGGTCGATTTACCAGAGACCGCTGCCAATCGTCTGGCTGAAATCTCTGACCAGATCGCCGAACGCGAGGAGAAATTGGCCGAACTGCGACAACAGCGGAAGGGACTGCGCGAACAGGCTCGCAAGCTGCCGCTTCGTCGCGGCATTCTCGAGCTCGCCGCCAAGATCGAAGCCGCCTCCGAACAAGCGCCCTGGATTGGTTCGCTACAAAAAAACGTCCAGCGTTTAGAAAGTCAAATCCAACAGACTCGCGAACAACTCGTTGAAGATGCCAAGCGTCTGGGAATCGCCGATGAAGACCAACAAGCGCTCCTGGACGATCGTCGGCTGGCAAAAATGCCGGATTTGTCGCGACAAGCCATTAATCAGTTGGCCGAACCGGCTAGCGAAGTCCGGCTATGGACTACGCGTCTGAAGCAAGCCAGGCAACAGAGCGAAGTAGACAAAAAAGAGGCGGAGCGACTCTCCAAAGAACTCGGCGCCTCCATGGAGAATCGCCAACAGCGCGACATCCACACGGCGATGCAAGCCAACGGCGAAATCATTGCCCAGCTGCGTAAGCGATTGCAGGTGGAAGAGGCATTGGAAAAACAAATTGCGCGCCGCGATCAACTGGAAAAAGAAGCCGTCGACCTGGCAGTCGACGAGGCGCTACCGGTCGAACGTTCGTTCCTGATGGGAATCCTATTTGTTGGCGGAGCCTTCCTGTTTCTCTGGGGACTTGGCAAGCTACTGCCCTTCTTTCAGACCGATGCGCAACCCGACTCGCAGACCGGTCTGCTGTTTGTCGTCTGCGGTATGTTCATGTTGTTTTTTGGTTTAATGTGGAGCAACGTACTCGACCGCTCGACGGTCACCGATTTGGAGGATGTCGAGGATCAGATCGATGCGATTCGCAAAGAAATTCGCAAGACAGAAATGGAACGCGACGAATTTGACCGCCGCTTGCCTGCAAGTTCCGCACCGCTAGAAAGTCGGCTACGCGAAGCTGAACAGGAAATCACGTCGCTGGAAGAACTACTGCCCGTCCAGCATAATCATCAAGCAGCCGTCGATCGCTACAAAGCGGCTCACAAGCGAGCTTCGCAGGCCGCCGAATCGCTGCGTCAAGCGAAAAACCAGTGGCAAAAGACGCTCGCCTCGCTGGGTTTGACAGAGTCTTTGTCGCCCAGAAGCATTCGAATTATGGCGGAAGGCTACGATTCGCTCCTGCAAACTCGTCGACGCATGCAAAGCCTCGAGGAAGAACTCGAAACCAGACAGTTAGAATTGGGCGCTTTGACTCAGCGCATCGATGCGCTGTCTCGCCAAGCCTTTGCTGCCAAAGCAGCTAGTGACGCGGCTGCTGGCGATGATCCCGATGATGAATTCGAAGAACTCGGAAGTCGTGTGGATGCCAAGCTGAAAGCCCGCCAGAGCCTGCACGATGAACCCAAGGCGGAAGCCGTGCGGGCGGGTGTCGAATCGGCCACTCGCGCGCTCGACCAACTTGCCAAATTAACCTCGCTGATTAGTTCGCAGGAACAGTTCATCCTCCAGAAACGTGGGATGAAAGAGCAGGACTTGCACCTTGCCAAACAATCTGCTGGTATTCAGAAGGCAATCGACAAATTGCATCGCTCGCACAGCGCGCTCCTGGCAGAACTTGGCTGCGAGTCGGAAGAGCAGCTTCACCAAATGCTCGAAGTGAAGAGCGAGCACGAAAAACTAAGCAAGCAATTGGCCGAGTTGAGCGAGCGAATCATCGCGGTTATTGGCGGTACGGTGCCTTACGAGACGATTGTTCGATTACTCGACAATCCAGGTGCTGAAGATCTCGAAAAGCGGTGGGAGCAGATTTCGCTCAGAACCCAGCAAGCCGAGAATCGCGTCGAACAATTGCATCAGCGACAGGGCGAACTAGGGCAAGAAATGAAGTCGCTGGCCGCAAACAATCGCCTGGCCGAAACCAAATTGGAACTGACATGCATCGAGAATCAATTGCGCGCGTGCGCTGAACATTGGCAAATTCTAGCCGTCACCACTCAGTTGCTCGACGATGTTTGCGAAGTCTACGAGACAGAGCGGCAACCGGAGACTCTCCGCGAGGCTTCGGCATTTCTGAACCAATTGACCGAAGGCAAATATGTCAGAATTTGGACGCCGCTCGGAAAGAACCAATTGCGTATCGATAACGCGACCGGTCAAGCGCTGCCGTTGGAAGTACTGTCGCGCGGCACGCGCGAAGCCGTGTTTATCGCTTTGCGTCTTTCGCTAGCTGCCGCCTACGCACGCCGTGGCGTGACGCTCCCGCTGGTGTTAGACGACGTGCTAGTCAACTTTGATTCGGTGCGCGCGGAGTCGGCTGCCGAAGTGTTGCGCGATTTCGCCGCTTTGGGACATCAGGTGGTCATGTTCACTTGCCACGAACACATCATGCGAATCTTTCACAATATAGGTGTGCAGGTCCGCGTGTTGCCAACGCAGGGGCACCCTGGCGAAGCCGAAATCTATTCGCCGGAGGCAAGCTACGAGCACGAAATAGATGAGCCCATTTACCTTGCGGCTGCAAAGGAAGCCATCGTCGAGCTGCCGATCGAAGAAGAACGCGAGGAAGAACGCGAGGAAGAACGCGAAGAGGAGATTGAGCCCGTCGCAGAACTTGCAGCCGAGCCACTACCGCAACCGCAGGTAGTAGAAATCAAAGCCCCACAGCCCAAACCACGCACCAAAGTTCAACGAGTTGTCGTCGTCGATCAACCCGAAATCGATTGGCTTTGGTACGAACGAAAACCGGATAGCCTAGAGTGGGGCTGGGTTGATTCGGAGGATCGCGGAGGCGATCACGCGCCGCCCTCGGATCTGTGGTGGAATCGACCTAAAGATGCATTGATCGCCGAAGAAATGTTGGATTGAAAGCCACGCCGCTCGCCCGTGTGAACTGCAGTATGTGCTTCCGTCAACGACCCATCGCTATGCAGCCATGCGTCTCCATCAACCGCTTTCATCAATTTGCTGAAGATCGGCGCGGCTATTTTCGTAGCTGACGTCGAACTGAAGCGCCGACGGATCCGGTGACTTGCCCCAATGCTGGCAGGCTGCCCGATAGATATCTGGCCACCAATTGCGATGCTCGGTCAAACCTTGATCGCGATAGGATCGCCACTGGCTAAGTACTCGGCTCCAACATTCATCTCCATATTGGAGCGCCTCGTTCAGCGACTTGAATTTAGGCACATACCATCGGCGTCCTATCTGTGCATGCAGGACTTCGTCAGCCCAGTCGAAGTCTTGGAACATACCCGATAACGCATCGCCGCTCTGCATGCCCACTTCCCACTCGTACCGCTTTCCCGTTCGTGGCATCAATCCCTGTTCGATGAAGAACAGTACGCCATGTCGTTCGCGAGCATTCAGCTGGCCATTGAGGTTGCGGGACCACGTGAAATTAATTGGAATCTGGCGCCAATCGATTTCCAGCGAAGAGAAACCGACTTCGCCCATCATGGCGTGGCGAGCCTCATCCCACAGCTGTCGAGTCATCTCGTAGTGGAACTCCCACGGTTCCTCTTCGCGCAGCTCAACGAGGATACTGGCCATCATTTCCGGGACATCCAATTCCCGCAGGCGTTTGTAGTACATCATCAGTGTTTTATCTTGCGCGGAGAAGCGTTCGTCGTAGAGGAAGGCTTCTGGATTGACGCCCGCATTAAAGGGATCGCGAAAACGCGCATCCCGTTTCGGCTGTGAATCGAACGCATACGGCCTGACAGAATAGCGCCGCGTGGGCAGCGAATTGCTTTGTTCTGCGGTACCATCCATTTCGCCAGCAGCCCTCAAGCAGCCACGCAGCTCGTCGCACCAGTCCCGAGCGCAATCGCTTGGTTCGCTATTCTGGTAACATCCAACTATCTCTGCACCCACTGCTGCGACTTCTGACATTTCGAAACGGATTAACTTGGCCACGCGAACCGTGGGTGCGTCCGAAAGGGGATGGGCGTCAGCCTGTAGCCGTACGCATGCCGCGAGCATGGCGGGCAGTACAACTTCGTAGATCGCCAGCAGCCTCTCGTTGGTCGACGGGGCAGCCAGGACTTCGTCCATCATTTGCTCAAGCCCGATATGGGGTACACGATCGAGTCCCAGCGGCGGCTCGCGCATTTCAGATACTCGCCGCCGAATCAGCGTGACCTGTTCGGCGCACAGGTACGCGTGGTGACTAAATGTCGTTTTCAATTCGTAGATGGGCTCGGATGGAATCCACGCCGTGAGAGCTTCGCATGTGCGCTTGATACAATAGTGCAAGCGTTTTAGCCGCTCCACGCTTTGCTCGACACTCCAATCCGCCTGGCCGGCTCGTTCCAAGGAACATAGTCCGGCAAGCTTTGGGAGCAAGTTCAGCTGTGTGTCATTCAATGCCATGTTCAATACTCCGTAGCCACCCGTCGCCAGACGGTGGTCCTTTCCGTAGCCACTCGTCGCCAGACGGTGGTTCTTTCCGTAGCCACCCGTCGCCAGACGGTGGTGTGGCTGAATAATTTAGTTTCACTACCACCGCTTGGCAGCAGGTGGCTACCAGTTTTGAACGACTGCTTTTCGGCTATAGTGAAGTGTCTCGCAATCCAACGTCCCACCACCCAGGAAACCCAAGAATGAAACTCCGTCTTGACCTTGCCCTATCCTTAGTTTATCTGTTGATCGCAGGCTTTTCGCCGGTGGTTGCATTGGCACAGGAGAAAGAATCCAAATCCCGACGCATCGTCTTTTTGGCGGGCAACCCGAGCCATGGCTACGGGGCACACGAACATTTGGCCGGGTGCCGCATCCTGGCAGAGGCCATTGAGAATTCCGCCAAAGCGGTAGACTGCGAAGTCATTTCCGGTGGCTGGCCAGAGGATGATAGTCTGCTTGAGGGAGCCGCAACCATTGTGATGTATTGCGATGGCGGTCAACGTCATCCGGCCTTACAGCATTTGGGAGCGTTGTCCAAACAGATGGAAAAGGGCGTTGGATTTGTTTGTTTGCACTATGGCGTCGAAGTTCCCAAGGAAGTTGGGGGGCCAGAGTTTCTGCAATGGCTGGGTGGGTACTTTGAAACGGATTGGTCCGTTAACCCGCATTGGGTCGCAAAATTCACTTCGCTACCTAACCATCCCGTCGCGCGCGGTGTACAACCCTTTGAAGCCAACGACGAATGGTATTTTCACATGCGCTTTGCAGCGAACATGGCGGGAGTCACGCCGATTCTCAGTGCTGTTCCGCCCGCCGAGACGATGCGTCGACCCGATGGCCCGCATAGCGGAAATCCGGCAGTGCGCGAAGCTGTTGCCAAGGGGTTGCCGCAGCATATGGCATGGGTTTTCGAGCGCAAGAATGGTGGACGCTCATTCGGCTTCACCGGTGGCCATTACCACTGGAATTGGGGACAGCCCGACATGTTGAAACTAGTCAGCAACGCCATCGTATGGACAGCCAAGGCCGATGTACCCGCTGCAGGACTGTCCGTCACACGGCCAAGTTTAGAGAAGCTAGAGCAGGGTCAGGACGAACAGACTCCTGAAAAATATAGCTCGGAAAAAACCAAACTGGAATTCAAACTATAGCCTGCAAAAAAATGAAAAACGCCAAGCAATTGCTTGGCGTTTTTCATTTTTTTGCAGGCTATAGTTTGAATTCCAGTTT
>JBGSTP010000224.1:0-15904 GCA_041736515.1 Pirellulaceae bacterium | reverse complement strand
AGATGTAGGCAAGCAGGCCCCAGTGCGTAGGCCGCAACAAGCACAGCGCAGTTGAGGCAGCATTATCAACGACCTAAAGTGTCGGTTGTGTTCACGCTGCGTCTGCTTTTTCCCTATGCGAATATGGCGATTCCAACGACCGTGTCTCAATCGAACTTGAATGTGTTGCAAAACGGACTGTGATGCTGCCTCAATTCTTGCTCTTGGCGGCAATTTTGAGCCCGCAGCGGTGCTTGCAGCGCTGCAGACTTACGACAGGTCCATCGAGGCAGTGAAGCCCGATGCTATTCTCAATGTTTCGTTCGCAAGTGGTCGGTGCGAAGATTGCTCGATTGTCTATTGCCAAAATTTAGCAAATCTCGCGAGCCTAGCCAAACCATGTCTCGGAACAGCCGGTTGCTGCTCGTGGGGGCATCGAACCCACCTCTGGACGCTTACCGACACATGAACTTTAAGGAAAAAGTGTACTCGGGGTCGTGCAATTGACAAAATGATGTCCATCAAAGTACGCTTCTTCTTGTTACATCTCACAGATTTCGCAACTTGTTTACGGGAAAGCTGCCGGTATGCCTCTCCACCCCACATCGCGCTCCCGAAAGCTCCAGTCTGATATTGCCCGAAAGTTAAAACTGCTGCGCCGCAGAAATTCAACGCTAGAGCGACTGGAAGATCGACGACTGTTGATCGGCTCGGATTGGTCCAACGGACTGACACCTCTCAATGTAACGAACGATGCAGAAGGATTGATTTCACCCGTCGACGTGCTGCAGGTTATCAATGAACTTAATGGTCGCTTTATCTCGGATCCCAACACGGGGAGTTTGCCGCCACTATCGCCCTCAAGCAGTGCTCCACCTCCGTTTGTGGATGTGAACTGCGACAAAATTGTCTCGCCTATAGACGCACTGCTGGTAATCAATCATCTCAACGGTTCGGTAGTGGAGGTGGGGCCGGCATTCTCTACGAGCTCTGGACAAAGCGGCCGTTTTTCGCCGCTGGGCTGTGGTGCAATTCTTCGTGAGTCAACGTCGTTGATTACGACATTACATTCACAGTTAGTCATCCCCAGCGATGCTGCCAGTCTGACGTTTGAATTGGATGGACTAGAGTTTGACACGGCCAGTCAGGCCAGCATAAAAGATGCTTTCGAAGTTGCTTTGCTCGATGTTCAGGGGCGTTCGTTGGTCAGCTCTATTGGCACTGGTCGCGATGCGTATTACAACCACTCGGAACAGCTCGCCGAGCTGGCAACAACGCAGACAATCGTATCCGGCCAACGGATCACTTTGTCATTACTAGGCATCTTGCCGGGCACTACCGCCGACCTGGTATTCCGACTCGTCAACAATGACAGCGATACACAGACGGCTGTCGCCATTCGTTCGGTAGAGTTCTCGAGCCAATTTCCCAGCGGCGAGGGACTGAATCGAAATTTGCCCAATAATCGCGTAGGCGCTGCTGGAGCCACAGTTGTTCCCGAATCGACTCTCCCTGTCAATGCATTTCCAGGCATCGACGCCGTATTGACGTCCAAGGTGCAGCCGAGTGCAAACGCCATACAAGGCCGCTTGCCTACCGCGTCCGCACCGTCGTTACTTCCTGCCAGCGCATCCGGTTTACAAGCCAACAGCGAAGGCTCGGCATCGACCATCGACAGTCGCGGTACGGAATTTTGGATCGGCTTTCTGGACAATCTTTTTGAAGGAAACAATCGCCCGCAAAAGGTGCTGTATATCACAGGTGAAGTAGCTACAACCGGGACAGTGGACATTCCCGGTCTCGTCGATGCAGCTACCAGCTTGCCGTTCCATGTTGCCTTTGTCGTCAATCCTGGCGAAGTCACCGCCGTCGAATTGCCCAGCCTGGATGTAGGAGATGGCAGCGACATCGATACGGATTTTGATGTGGAAGTGGAACTCATCGCGCGCGTTCAACGCAAGGGAATCCACGTCGTGACGCAAGATCCCGTAACCGTATATGGGCTCAATTTGGCTGTCAGTACCTCCGACGCATTCTTAGCCCTGCCAGTTACAGCTCTAGGCAACGAGTATATTAATCTGGGCTATGAAAACACTTTCGCATCCATCAGCCATGTGGAAGGAACTCAGTTCCTAGTCGTTGCGACCGAGGATGATACACATGTCACGCTTGCCCCCGGACAATACTCAGGTGCAACGAAGGATAGTAACGCGAGTATAAAGCGGCCGAACGGAACCAGCGAATTTAATCTTGGAAATACTAACGATCTGGACATAGGACCATTTGTAACCGACTCAGCTGGAACAGGTTCGTTGGTCGTGTCGCCACCTTACGATGGATACAGTGGCACCTACAACTTTGAACTTATCGATGTTGCCACAGCAGCGGTTAGTGCCAATTTCGATGAGCAAATCACAGCCAACTTTCCAACGGGCCGAGAATCTAAAGTATATGCGTTCGATGTCGCCGCGGGGCAGCTGCTCTACTACGATGCCATCCATCCGAGTCCAGCACCGAGTGTAAATGTTCGAATAATGTCCTCCAGCGGCGATCTTGCGAACCTGGCCTCTCAGAGCGATAACAACTCATTCGTCAACCTGTTTGGAGCATTGTTGTTCCGAGAGACGGGCAAGTACTATGTCCTGATCACTGGCGAGCACACGGCCGCCTTTGATTTCAATTTCCGGCTCGTCAATATGGAGGTGGCCACAAAAATCGTATACGGCGAGAGCTACCAAGCCGCATACGATCCTTCCGGCCCAGCGGAGATCTATCGAGTTGACGGAATTGCTGGTCAATCCGTGTTCTTCGACGCGCTCACGCAAGACCGCAACGTTGGCTTCACCGTTTTAGGTCCCGGCGGTCAACAAGTCTTTAACACTACAGCATCTGACGACCGTGCATTCGTGTGGCCTGAGACCGGTACTTATATGGTTGTCCTCGATAGCGCTTCGTTCCGGACATCTGAGTTTGGTTTTCGTCTGTTGGACTTGACTTCGGCCCCGGCCTTACCGCTAGGCACTGACACAACACTTAACATTGCCTCCGGCCAACAATCGACATTTAACTTCACTGGCGCTGCGGCCCAAACCTTCCAGCTCGATGTTGCCAGTGTCACACCTTTCTTTCGCGCGACCTACCAACTGCTGGATTCCTCAGGCAACATCGTTCCATTGAATCGAACCGGCAACCGCTTGACGGCCAAGCTGATGTTCGGTGGCACCTATTCGCTATTGATCGGAGCCTTGACCGTACAAGAAGGTGGGAGCATTACGCTCACGCCGAGTTTGATCACTGATCCTCTCGTGACCAAAAGCGGTATGAACTCCGTTCAAACAGTGACGATTACCGCCGGTGGTAATGGAACGTATACGTTTAATGCGCCGGCTGGAACTCGAGTTCTAGTGGACGGGCTGAATCTTAGCACTTCCAATCTGTATGTTGAGTTACAGGCACCTGATGGCACTCGTCTCTTTACCGGCTTTGGTTTCGCCAACGATCAACAAGATATCCCTCGCATTGGACCGGCCTTCTTGCCACAATCTGGTACTTATACGTTGACGGTTCGCGGTAATAACCCCACCGATGCAGGCAGCTACCTGTTCCGCGTGATCGATCTAGATTCCTTTGGCACTCCGATGGCATTTGATACGCTGATCAGCGGTAACTTCGCCACCACACGTGAGTCAACACTCTATACCTTTGATGCATCGGCAGGTGACAAACTGCTGTTCGATGGTCGCTCGGGCGGTTTCATTTTTGGCATCTACGACGAGGCGTTAAATCCAATCTACTCGCGAGGAAGTTTTGGTGCTGCCAACGTGAACGAAGTTGATGGCCTGGGACGCGTCTTGCGATCCGGTCGTCATTATGTCTTGTTCCAAGGTGATCCAAGCATCCCCCTAGACTTCAGTTTCCAAATTCAAAACTTGTCGCTCGCACCAAGCCTGGCGATCGGACAAGAGGCGGTGGGAACTGTCCCGGCCCACGGGCAAGTACACTACCGACTTCAGCTCGTTGCCGGACAGCGCATACGGCTCGATAATGTTTTACCCTTCGCCACCGAAGTTAATTACCGAATTGCCAACTCGGGCGGCAGAGTCCTGTTCGACGGTGGATTTCAGAACTCCGACTCAAGTCCACCTGGCAATCGACTCATCGTCGTGCCTGAGTCGGGTGAGTACTTCATGTCGATTGTTAGCCGACAAGCCACTCCCGGAGATTTCAGATTCCGAATCGACGACTTGGCACTGGCTCCTCTGCTGACTTTCGACGCAAATCTGGAAGTCATACTCAACCCTGGCAATGCCGCCCAAGTCTTTCGAATCGATGCGACGGCAGGGGAAACGATTCAACTCGACAACCTCGACAACATCCCTGCGGGGCAGCAATTAGATTGGGAGATTTCCGGTCCAACCACTCAATTTCGTGGAGGCAGCAACGATGGCCGCGATTTCACGGCCACGATTCTTAGCGCTGGGACGCATTTCTTCACGATCAGCGGGCGACAGAACAGCGGTCCGCTCACGATTCGTTTTCGCGCCACTCGAACACCTGCCCCGGTTGTGCCCCTTACTGGCTTCAACACACCCGTCAGCCTCGATGTGGGTATCAACGAAACGAAAACATATTCTTTCAGTGCCCCGACTGGTCGGCTTGTATACTTGAACGTTTTGCAGTCACAATTTGCAATTCCCTCGCATACGGTGACACTTAACCAGGGCGAAACATACCTGCTGCGTGACTTAGCCGGTAGCAATTTTAGCGGCAGTCCTGATCTTTCCGGTTCGATCATCACAAGCACCAAGCCGATCGCCGTCTTTGGAGGGAACCGCGCGACTTTTGTCCCCAGCCAATTCTTTGCCGCTGACCATTTGGTCGAGCAATTGCCCCCGACCAATACCTGGGGGCGCGAATTCGTGACCATGCCGCTGAATACAGGTTCTAGCCGCGGTGAACTGTTTAGATTTTTAGCACAAGCGGATAACACAAGAGTGACGGTAGACGGCCTCGAAGTCGCCACACTGGATCGCGGCGAATTTCATCAACAGATCCTGACCGGTCCAGCTCACATCACCTCGAGCAATCCAATACTGGTTGCCCAATACGCGCATTCACAGAACTATTATCGCACCGATCCAGGGGGCAATGCGGCATTTCTTGGCGATCCGCTGATGATGATCGTCCCACCCGCCGAGCAATTCCTGGCCAGTTATACCGTGTCGACACCAGCGATTACCAGCAATCTCAGCGCGCAACGCTTCGATCGCAACTTCATCAATATCTTAGCGCCCAACGAAGCTGTTGGTCAAATCCAAGTCGACGGAGTGCCAATTCCCGCTGACCGCTTTACAGACATTGGTATCAGTGGCTTCTCGGGAGCCCAACATCCAATTAGCCTTGGTGCCTACGACTTGGCTGGTCCGCTGCCATTTGGTGTGTTTGTCTATGGATTTGGCAGTTTTGATTCCTACGGCTACGTCGGTGGACAATCACTCGCTCCCGTAGCCAGCGCGGCGAGCGTTGTGCTAACACCCGCAGCGGCCAAGCCATTGCTGAATGAAACGCTCAACTTCACCGCCCGCGTCTCCGACTCCAATGGAGCACCATTGAGCGGCATTCGAGTCGACTTCGATGTGGCAGGCGTCCATCCGCAACGCGGCTTCGGCTTCTCAGATCAAAACGGCGTAGTAGCATTTAGCTACATCGGCACCAGCAGCGGACGCGATGTAGTTACTGCCTCCGTCGGTCAATTGCTCGATGACACGCTGGTCGATTGGGGAGGACAAGCAGATCCGCCGCAGCTTACGATTCTCTCTCCCAGCAACGCAAGCGTCGTACCAGCTGGCACCGAACTAGTTGCCACCGGCTTCGGCTTGGCTGATTTTCCTAACGCCACGATTGATCTGATCACCGTCAACGGTGTTCCGGTAGAAACCGTGGATGGGGGAGGCAACTTCTTTGCGCGGTTGTTTGTCGGCCCTGGTGAAAATGAATTCGAGTTCCAACTGCTCGACTCATCAGGCCAACTCGCCACGCAGACCATCACACTCACCGGCCAGCAATTGGCCCCTAATACCGTCGACTTCGATCAGTTTGCTGATGTCTCGGCAAGTTTTGCCCTCGACTATTCGCGCACTTCGTATAATCAAGCGACCAAGACACTGTTTGCAGAAACGTTTGTGGAGAACGTGGGGCAGTTTCCTACCGATGTTCCTTTGCTGGTAGCCATCGCCAACATCAGCGATCCGATGATTCTGGTCCGCGACCCAGATGGTCAAACGCCGGACGGCCTGCCCTATTATGATTTTAGTGGTTTGGTCAGCGATGGGTCACTCAATCCTGGCAGTCAGACAGGTCTGCTGTCAGCCAGTTTCTTTAATCCGAACCAGGCTCAATTTACGTATGACTTGATCTTTTTCGGCAAGCTCAACCAGCCACCGCAGATCACCAGCTTGCCTGTGACCCAAGTCGATTTTGCGCAGACGTACAGTTATGATGTGCTGGCCATTGATCCCAATCAAGAACCGCTGACCTATTCGCTGTTAGAGTCGCCAGCTGGCATGACCATCAATTCTAGCACAGGTGCGATTCGCTGGACACCGACGGCCAGTGATGCAGGCGAACACACAGTTGAAGTTGAAGTCAGCGATCCCAGATTAGGCGTTGCGCGGCAGCGATTTTCGCTGTTAGCACGCGCAGCCTCCAGCAACCGCGCACCGGTCTTTACCTCGCTCCCGGCCAGCTTAGCTGAAGTGGGACGAGCTTATCCCTATGTAGCCACTGCAGTGGATGCCGATGGAGACTCCCTAACCTACACGTTGATCGCAAGTCCCGTCGGTATGTCCATCGCCGCGAACACGGGCACTGTTGCTTGGACTCCTACGGCCACGCAACTGGGGCAACACGACGTAGTGTTGGCTGCCAGCGATGGACGGGGTGGCGGGGCCCGACAAGCGTTCTCTGTGTTGGTTGTTTCGCCAGCGGACAATCTAGCACCGGTGATCGTTAATCAACCTCCCGCAGCGACCAACTTGGCGGGACTATCCCACCAGATCATCGCTCTCGATGCAGATCAGGAACCGCTTACGTATCGGTTGGTGCAGTCGCCGATAGGCATGCAACTTTCTAGCTCAGGATTGCTTACTTGGACACCAAGTATCGCAGACCTGGGATCGCACGAAGTGCAGTTTGAAGCTCTCGATCCACACGGTGGACGCGATAGCCAACAGTTTACGCTGGCAGTTTTTGATAACCAGCCGCCAGTGCTCATAAGCACTCCGGTAACACAGGCCACGGTGGGCACTGACTATGTCTATCAATTACTTGCGCAAGATGACATTGATGATATGTTGTCCTATAAATTGCTGGATGCTCCAGCTGGAATGACTGTCGTCACCCATACCGGACTTATTCATTGGCCGGTGCTATCCACAGCTCAAGCTCAGGAACTTGTAACAGTCGCCGTGCTCGATGGACGGGGTGGGATTGGCACGCAGCAGTTCACAATCGCGGTGGCGAATGGGCAGACCAGCCAATTGAATCGCAATCCAAGCTTTTCCAATTCGCCGCCTACGGTTGCTAATGTTGGCACCAAGTTCCACATGACAGCTCAAGCTCGAGATCCAGACGGTGATCCCATCATCTTCGATCTCCCCTTGGGACCGGCTGGTATGGTGATTGATGCTGCGACCGGCCAACTCGGTTGGCTGCCGCGACCCGATCAAGGTGGGAAGCAGCAAGTTGTGATTCGTGCTGCCGATGGTCAAGGTGGTATTTGGCTGCAATCGTTTCAAATCGATGTCGATCTGCTGAATGTCGCTCCTGTGGTTACGTCTCAACCATGGCTCTCCGGCGGTGTGGGGCAAGTGTGGGAATATCGCGTCCATGTGCAGGATGCTGATGGCGATCCACTGCAGTTTGAACTGTTGGCTGCACCGGCTGGGATGCAAATCACTTCGCTTCAGAGCGCAGATGCCCAAGCCGTGATCCAATTCACACCAGCTAACGTCGGCGCGTTCGCCGCTCAATTTCGTGTTAGCGATGGCCGCGGAGGTGTGGCTATGCAGTCATTTACGCTGCAAGTTAGCCCAACAGCAGTCAACGTACCACCTACTATCGACAGCACACCGAGAACGGTTGTTCCTCTGGGCGAGCCATGGGTCTACAGTATTGCCGCCGATGACGTTAATGGAGATCCACTAAGTTTGCAACTATTGCAAGCTCCCAATGGTTTGCAGATTGATCCTCAGCAGCGTTTGTTGAGCTGGGCGCCAACTGCATCCCAACTTGGAATTCACGATATCGTATTGCAAGTCAGCGATGGCCGCGGTGGTACCACGCAGCAAGATTTTAGTGTGGAGGTTATAGCGGAGAACACTAGCACGGCTCCCCGCATTGTTTCGCCACCTTCCGCGTTTCGCGCCACTTTGGGTGAGATGTTTTCTTATGACCTACGAGCCGCTGACGATGACGGCGACGCGGTCGAATGGCTGTTGCTTGACGCACCCCATGGCACTTCGCTAGATGCACGCTATGGTACGTTGCGTTGGACACCCACTTTGGAACAACTGGGACAGCAGTCGTTTCTAATTGCCGCTCGCGACCCGGCTGGCAACGTAGGACTGCAAAGTTTTTCGCTGGTTGTGTCCGGAGCCAATTTGGGACCAACTATTCTCTCGCGTGCCCCCAGTGAAGCGACTGTTGACGAGCGGTATGTATATGCTTTGCGCGCGGTCGACCCAGAAAACAACCCGTTAGTATTTTCGCTCAAATCTTCACCCAGCGGCATGACCATCGACACCGAGCGAGGAGTCATTCGCTGGACACCAACTGCAGCTCAAATTGGAACGGCTCAGGTGAGCGTCGAAGTCCGCGACGCGCACGGCCACACGGCTGAGCAGACATTTGGAGTTGCTGTCGCTCAAGCGATCCGCAATCAGCCTCCAACCATATTCTCGCGTCCTACTTTCCGAACTCGGGCCACAGCGCAGTACGAGTACCAAGTTCAAGCGCGCGATGTAGAAGGGGACGCTCTCAGCTACCAAATATTGCAGGCTCCTGCTGGTATGCAAATCAATGCCAGTTCAGGACACATTCTTTGGACCCCAACGCTCGACCAGGTAGGTAGCCATTTGATCCGTGTGGTAGTTACCGACACGGCCGGCAATCAAGCGCTACAGCGTTTTGCGATCCAAGTCCGCGCCAACCAGGCACCAGTCATTGTTTCCATAGCACCCACCGAAATTGCGCTCGGCGGCAAGTACGGCTATGATGTGCAGGTCGACGATGCAGAATCTGACCCGCTGGAGTTTGAACTGTTGGTAGCTCCCGCCGGGATGACAATCGATGCACTGGGCGCAATTGAGTGGATGACGGAACCAGGAGTAGCGGAGGTCAATTCTGTCGTTGTTCAAGTCACCGATGCTTTTGGCGCAACAGTGCTGCAGAGTTTTACACTGAACGTGACGCCCGACACCTCCGCTCCCGTGTTGGAACTACAATTCAGCGCCAATCCATTGGTGCTGGGCGGCACGGCTATCGTATTCGTTCAGGCGAGCGACGATGTGGGGATTGTGGAACTGACACTCACCCGGGACGGCGTGCCTTTGGTGCTCGACACGAATCGCACGGCGAGGCTGGATGGACAGCAAGCGGGCTTAATTGCGCTTCAAGCCACCGCTCGCGACGCTTCGGGCAATGTTGGCCAGCGACAAGCCGTATTGCGAGTCTTCGATCCTGCCGACACGCTGGGACCAGTCATTAACCTGACTTCGCCACAACCGGGTGCTGTGGTCACTACCCTGACCGATATCGTAGGCTCTATCAACGACGATAATTTGCAGTTTTATCGCATCGATTACGGTCGAGCTGATTTAGTTGATGTCAATCAACCAGCCGCCGATGATCCTGACTACCGCACGTTGATGGAAGGCAATGCCAATGCTGTGGACGCGGTTCTTGCCACCTTTGATCCAACCATACTCATTAACGACGATTATGTTATTCGCCTTTTGGCACAAGACCTTAGCGGTAATGTTTCCGCCAAAACGCTCCCCGTGAGTCTCGACGGACAGCTCAAACTCGGTCAATTTGCGTTTGACCTTGTCGACCTGACTATTCCTGTTGCCGGCATGCCAATTACGGTTACTCGCTCCTATGACACCCGCAACGCCAACGAGTCCGGAGATTTTGGGTTCGGTTGGAATTTGTCGGTCGCGGATCCGCAGATTCGCGAGTCCCTACCAGTGAATCCGTTGGAAGAAGAAGGATTGTTCTTTGCGGCTACACCATTCCGCGAGGGGACTCGCGTTTACTTGACCAATCCCGAAGGTCGGCGTGTTGGTTTTACCTTTAGGCCACAGCGGCAGTTCAGCATCTTTGGTGGTGGCTCGTTCTCAGCCCGGTTTGTACCTGACCCGGGAGTTCAGGATCGGTTAGACGTTGGACAACCGCAGCTCCGCAAAGTTGGCGATGGATTTTACAATGGCTTCTTCGGCGATCCCTTCAATCCGTCGGCCTATCGTTTGACTACCAAGAATGGTGTGGTGTACGAGTATGGTCAGTTTGGCGGCTTAGATAACATTACCGACCGCAATGGCAATCGCATTGAAATACGACCCGATGGTGTTTTCAGTTCGATTGGATCGAGTATTCAGTTTGTCAGGGATCCGCAGGGGCGAATATCACAGATAATCGACCCGGCAGGGAGCACGCTTCGATACGAATATGATTTAAATGGCGACCTGAAGGCGTTCACAGACCAAGTTGGACAGCGCACGCGGTACGAATACACCAGCGGCGATGCGCGGTTGCTGGATACGGTCATCAACTCGGCGGGAGTTACAACGTTGGCCGCCAACTATGACAGCGAGGGCCGATTGCAGGCATCGACCAACGCCAGCGGTGGTACGATTCAAAATTCGTTCGATCCGATCAACCTGCGTGAAACATCGACCGATCCTTTAGGTAACGTCACTACAGTACAATTCGACGAACGAGGAAATATTCTTCGGGCTGATCAACCAGGAGGAGGAGTCGTTCAATTCAGCTACGACGATCGCGACAATTTGGTACGTGCCGTTGACGAAGCCGGCCACTCGGTGCTGCGTGAATTCGACGCTCAAAATAATTTGGTGCGCACTACTGATCCGCTCGGGAATGTATATTCATCTAAGTTCAATGACTTGGGGCAATTGACGGAAGTTATTGATCCGCTGGACCGCGCGGCGCAATTTGTGTACTCGACCGAGGGCGATTTGCTGAGTGTCGTCAATGCGTTAGGCCAGCGAACTTCGGCAACCTTTGATGACCAGGGGCGAGTGACTGAAACACTCGATGCCAACGGCAATGCGACTGAGTTTGTGTACTCTGGTGGCAGTGCCAGAGCATCCGCAATCATCTTCCCTGCGACGACCCCTGTTGGTAGCGGCGAGGCGGAGGAGCCTGTGCGCGCTACTCGCAGCTATGAATACAACGATCTAGGACAAGTCATTCGCGAAACAGACGAAAATGGGAACTCCACACATAATTTCTATGATGCTCTAGGTCGACCGCTGCGCACCGTGGACGCAACCGGTGCAACCTATAGCTACGTCTGGCAGGATGATCTGCTGGTCTCGGCCACCGATCCGCTCGGTCGGGTAACTCGCTATGAATACGACGCCCTAGGCAGACGCGTGCGGACGATAGATCCAGTCGGAGGTGTCACCGAGTTAACCTACGACTCCAGGAACCAGGTCACTCAGCTTAAAGACCCGCTAGGCAGAGTTACGACTTACACTTACACCGTCGATGGTCGGCTAGAGCAACAGCGCGATCCATTGGGAAATAGCACGCGTTTTGAATACGATGCTCTAGGAAATCGCACTGCCGTCGTTGACGCACTTGGCCACCGATTTGTGTCGCAATTCGATGCGTTGGGGCGGATTACAAGCACGATCGATCCACTCGGCGGTGTGACACAGTTCGAGTACGATTCAGTCGGCAATCAATATCGAGTCATCGATGCACTCGGCAATGCAACCGAATTTCGCTACGACAGTCTGAATCGCTTGACCGCCATTGTCGATACCTTGGGTTCTGTCACATCGCGAGATTTTGACGCCAACGGCAATATAGCTCGTGTCGTCGACGCCAAAGGGAATGCGAGTCGCTTTGACTACGATGCGCGTGATCGCCTGGTACGTGCGACCGATCCGGCAGGCTTTACGCGCCAACAGGCGTGGGATGCGGTTGGCAATCGCGTTAGTTTCACCAATGAATTGGGAGAAACGACATTTTTCCAATACGATCTGGGCAATCGAGGTATTGGTACCGTTTCTCCCACCGGTGCAACCACCACTAGAACTGTCGATGCGTTTGGCAATACGGTTCAATTCCGGGACGAACTTGGCAATGTGACATCCTACGCTTTCAACGGGCTAAATCAAGTTGCGGTGATCGCTAGCAGCGACGGTCTTGCGACGCGGTATGGCTACGACGCGGCCGGCAACCGGACGCTGGTGGTCGATCCGCTGGGCAATATCACGCAGTACGAATACGATGCGCTCAATCGTTTGGTGCGCGAGACCAATCCACTGGGCGACGCAATGCAATTCAGTTTTGATGCCGTCGGTAATCTGGTTGCGCAAACCGACCGTAATCGACGCGAAATACGCTATCAATACGACGCAGCACGGCAGCTAAAGCAAGAGCTCTGGCTCGACACGGACAATGCCAGCGCGATAGTTCACTCGATTGGCATTTCGCGCGACGCGTTGGGCAACATTCTGCGACTAACAGAACCTGGCGGAGAGCTACGATTCGAATATGACGCGATCGGTCGCGTTGTTCAGCAGGACACACCATTGGCAGCCACAGCCGGGCGTTTGGTCCAGCAATTCGAGTACGATCCGGTGAGTTTGCCAACTCGCATCATCGACAGTCTCGGCGGAACCCTTAGTCGAAGCTACGATAACCGCAACTTGCTGTCATCAACCACCTTGGTCGCACCATCGTTGAATGCGATGCAAGCGACTTTCCTGCACGATGCTCGCGGCGCGACGACCAGCATAGCCAGGTTTTCTGGCGGCGATTTGAGTACACCAGCGATTACTACTGTAAAAGAAAATGATCGACTCGGTCGTTTGCAATCCATCACACATACCGATCGCAATCAAGCGACACTGGATCGAATCAGCTACGAATACGACGATCTATTCCGTGTTACCTCCGAGACCGATTCGCTTAACTCCTCGAGCAATCAATACGACACTAGAAGCCAGTTGATTGCCCGCGAAAATACAGTTCGCGTTGACGAAGCGTTTGAGTATGATGCGGGCGGCAATCGCGTGGGCAGCGAATATACAAATGGTGCCAATAATCTATTGCTTAGCGATGCAAGGTTCGACTACGACTACGATCGTCAAGGTAACTTAACGCTCAAGACGGAACGCGCGAGCGGCTTGGTGACGAGTTACGAATATGATCATCGCCAAAGACTAACGTCCGTAGAAATCCGCGATGCGCAAGGTGCTTTGCAGAATTCCACAAACTTTGGTTACGATCCACTCAATCGTCGTATATCGGTAACCGGCGGCAGTCAGGATTTTTACACCGCTTACGCGGGCGAGACCGTATGGGCCGACTACGACGCCGACGGGAATTTACTGACACAGTACCTGCCGGGCGAAAATATCGACGAACTGCTGGGCAGGAACCGTCCAGGTAGCGATGGTGTCAGTTGGTATCTAGCTGACCGGCTAGGCAGCACGCGCGCCCTGGTCGACCAAGATGGTCGAGTACTCAGTCGCATTGCGTACGACAGTTTTGGCAATATTCTCTCCGAAAGCGACCCTGCGGTGGGAGACCGCTTTACATTTACGGGCCGCGAGCTCAATCGCGAAATCGGTTTGCTGTACTATCGCGCTCGCTATTATGACCCGTTGGTAGGCGACTTTATTAGCGAGGATCCATTGGGCTTCGAGGGTGGCGATACGAATCTGCGGCGATATGTGGGCAACAACCCAGTGAACGCCGTGGATCCACTGGGATTACAGGCTATCGCTGACTCAGGCGCGCTGTTCAATTTTGTTAGTGTTTACGGAAGTTTTGCCTTAACCTGGGGGGCGGACGTTCCGTTCACCTACCGTATTGCCTGCGAGCCAGGTAGGTGTGGTATCAGTGGCTCGGTCGACGGATCCAGTGTTGGGGTCGGCAACATTCCAGTGCCTTATACGGGCGGCGCGGTCACGGTTGGAGCGACCGTGACCACCGACAATCGGGGCAATACACAGTTTAACCCCAGCGTTGGCTTCAATCCATTGATTCCATTTCGCTCGGCTGGATCCACCGCCCGGCCGTTATCGGCAGGTATCGCAACCAACGGAACGGCCGGTATTGGTCCCAATGGCCCAGCTCCATCGTTTACGAATAGTAAAGCCAGCCTGTCCGACAATCCAACGGTGCCGCGCGAAAGCGATTTCGATTTCATGGTTGTGTCAACCGCCAAGTCCCCGCACTTGGTCATCAGTGCCAATTTAGCCATTTATGTCGGCGTTGGCCAGGAGTTAGAATTGATCGCTGCTGTGGCTGCCGCCGAGGATTGGCAAACCAGCGTGGAGGTAGAGTACAACCGCACACTGGATAATCCATCTGCGGCAGTCCGCGCTCGCGGCTTCGCATCCCTACCTATTCGCCCGCTTGCTACAGTCCCCAACCCCAATGGGCCACCAGCGAATCCAGGTAAACGCAGCACGACAACACCGCCACCTCCGCCTCCAGCACCCGGACCTCCAGCAGACTCGAATAACGGGGTCGGAACAGACCCAAATTACTCGGGTCCAAACAATCAAGCGGGTGGCGGAACCTCTGCCGCCATCGGCGATTTTGTGTGGTATGACAACAATGGAGATGGCCTGCAGAGCGTTGGTGAAGGAGGGGTAGCAAACGTAGCCGTACGACTGTTCACGCCTGGCGCCGACGGTCAGATTGGCGGTGCCGATGACGCTTTAATCGGATTAGTGCTAACCGACGCTCTCGGCTTCTACATTTTCAAAAACCTGGCCCCCGGGACTTACTTTGTGGTGTTCGACCAGACGACGCTGCCAGCCGGATTTATACCCACTCTACGATTTGTAGGCTCGCCAACACTTGATTCAAACGCCGATCGCTTCGGCGTTTGCACTGTCATTACCCTCGCCGCTGGCCAAGTCGATTTGACGCAGGACATGGGAATTGTGCGGTCCTGAGTGGCCCCAACGGGTGCAGTGAGGCTCGCCGAAGATTGGCCAGCCTTCTGGATGGTTGATCAGAAATCTCCAACCACCTCGCCGGCCGCTTTGGTATTGAGCGACTGCCAGGTGGCAAGATCGATATTGCTTGACACGCTGCGCACCGCCCCATCCATAAGCACGACGTTGACAATTCCTGCATGATAGCTGCGCGAGGTAATCACACCGTAGGTCGTATCTGTTTGATTGCGACCTTCGCGGGAGCTAGTCACATCGATATCGTAGAGCACGCCATCCTGCTGGTGTAAAACGCGTGTGTTGGGCGCGAACGTGCTAGTAAAGCCCGCATGAATTGCACGTCCGCACACCCACTCCGTATGGCCACTGGCAGCAGACCAGCTTCCGCCCGTATAGCTGGCAGAAACGTTTTCGGCGCTCAGGGGCGGAGTGTTTGGCATACTGACGAAATCATGGAAGCGTGGAGTGTAGGCCTTCACTTCAGCCAAACCAACCGTGTTACTGAGCCCGTCGGCGAAGCCTGACAGAGTGTTTCTGCGATTGGGAGCAAAGGCTGCACGTGCGTACTGGCAATGGTTTGAAAACAAGTGGGTGCGATTCCCATCTGGGTAGCTGTTAGCCACAGGCCCAGTATCGAGTGTTGCAGCGTGTCTGGTAACAGGCACGTTGAAGCGTACACAGAAAGGTAGCGAGGA
>JBGSTP010000219.1:0-32702 GCA_041736515.1 Pirellulaceae bacterium | reverse complement strand
AATGGTAACCTGGCGGTCGTATTCGACCTGTCCTCGCAGCAACTTGACGCGGCAACTCCCACATACACCGCTCAGGCAACCGCTGGGGATATCGACTTGATTGGTCCGGGCGAGTTCCCAAAGCGTTTGTTCTGGGTCGCTCCAATGTGTATCGATATCGCTAATTTCGAAGCGCACAGGCACGGCATTCTCGACAACCTCTGGCGACATCTTGCGATCGCCAGTCGCTGAACCAAATGACTCCCAATGCACATTTTTGGAATTGACGCCCAATTCAAGTAGCCCATTTCGAAGCGATTCCATCCATTCGTTGGGACCACAAAGGAAGTAGTCGCAGTCGGGACCTACCTGCGATTCCAATGTGTGCCGATGATCAAACTTGCCGACAACGAACCGCCCGGGCAGACGCGCTGCCAGCGATTGCAGCGACTCGGTGGTTTCACGGCTGAAAAAGGACTGGGCCTTACAAGCAGGAAACCTTTTCGTCCAACCATGGAGCACTTCCCCCAATGGCCAATGCTGGATATCCCTGGCTTGATAGAACAAAGTCACCGCGCGTGCTGGAGTCTTTTCCATCGACCACCGCAGCATGCTGGCCATCGGCGTAATACCGACTCCCGCAGCTAGCAGAACCAGCGGTCTTGGATTGTCTTCTTTTAAGTAAAAGTGGCCGTTTGGACCACCAATCAGCAGACAATCACCGACGCCAATCGATTGATGCAACCAATTGCTCAAACCACCGTCTTGGGTACGGCGACTGTCCGTATCGAGTTTCTGTTGGCGTTTGACGGTGATTCGCCAATAGCGTGCGTCTGGAGCGCTCGACAGGGAATAACACCGCGTCGTTTGATAGGCACCCGCCATGGCCGGGCGAACCAGCAAATGCTGCCCAGGTCGAAACTCGGGCAGAGGCTGCCGATACGGATCGGTTAAATAAAACGAACGGCAATCCGCCGATTCCTCTACAATTTCGGCAACTTCCATCACGCGCCATTGCACGGCGGAACCTGGTCCCGAAGCATTCAAGTTGGATTTAAGTCGCGCTATTTCGGTAGCTTGCCGCAGGAATTTCATGTCGGCAAAGCGACGCCCGCGCGCGAACACCGTCGCTCGCCCCGAAGCAAAGCCCGCCGATAAGAAGTGAGTCAGCGACAGCGCAATCAGTGAAACGGATATGATGGTTAGGACTAATGTTCCGTTTGCCATATCGAATTCATCAGGGTTAACATTGTGGGATGCCGTTTTGGAGCACGAATGGGCAGATCAGAGACCATCTTTCCAGGTAGGTGCTTTGCAAACGTAGGTCATAGTTCGAAAGTGGATCTTAGTGCGCGAAAGCAAAATGTCTTTTCTTGCGCCAGTCCGCAGCACTACGCGTTGACAAATATGTACCACGCAGATAGCCTCACCCCTCTACCAGAACTACTCCTGCAACCTTTTCGCCGCACCACTCATTACCATCGTCAATTGCCATCCTCATGAACGACGAAGCCCACAAATGGACTCCCGAGGAAAAGTCGGAGCTTTGCCAGCAGCGGATTGGCTACCGTTTCCAAGATCCCGACCTTCTACTGCGGGCCCTAACGCACGCCTCGGGTGCCGCGAACCGCTTGGCCTCTAATGAGCGGCTGGAATTTCTTGGCGACTCCGTACTCGGCTTCACCATTTGCGAGTGGCTTTTTAGGGAACACGTTGGCTACCTTGAGGGGGAACTCACTCAAATCAAGTCGGCGGTCGTAAGCCGTCGCGTCTGCGCGAGGGTAAGCCACCATCTGGAATTAGAAGAATGCTTGATTTTGGGAAAGGGCATGCAGCAGGGAGGCGGCGTCCCCAAAAGCCTGCTTTCCGATGTTTACGAATCAGTGATTGCCGCCATCTACTTGGACGGCGGCTTCGAACCGGCCCGCGAGTTCATTTTGCGAACGATTGGCGAGGAACTGCACAAAGCCGTTCAAGGTCATTCCATCGGCAATCATAAATCGGCCCTACAACAACTGGCACAGCGCGAACATGGAGCGGCGCCCGTCTATCGACTCTACGGTGAGACAGGTCCAGACCACTGCAAGACATTTCAAATTGCCGCAGAAATTAAGAACCGCAAGTTCACGCCCGCGTGGGGCCGCACCAAGAAGGACGCTGAACAGCGGGCTGCTGGCAACGCGTTATCCGAATTGAAAGGCGAAGAGCCCCCGTACGCTTCCATGCAGTAACTCCGGGAGAAAAAACGCTCCGATCGTTGGCTGCGGTGGCTACGATGTAGCCACCTGTCGCCAGACGGTGGACGCGTGGCCGTTGCCCTCCGACCGCTTGGCAGCGGGTCGCTACGGCAGCGGTGGCTACTGTAGCCACCTGTCGCCAGACGGTGGATGCGTGGCCGTTGCCCTCCGACCGCTTGGCAGCGGGTCGCTACGGCGGCGGGTCGCTACGGAAGCGGTACTACGGTCGCGACGGCATGCTACACGTCGGCGGCCTTGGGGCACTTGAATTCGTCGCGATACTCGCGCGAGATCCATTGATTGGCCGCTTCGGAATCAACAAAAACTTCCTTCTCAGGATCGAACTTCAACTGAGGTCCGAGAGAGATGGGGTACTTATCCAACTCAACTCCATTTTGCGTCAAGTGGGCAATGGTGCGATCGACGGTTGCCATATTGTTGTCGAGACTCTTGATATCCTTCAGCGCTGCTCTCAGTTCAGCTTCGGATACAAGGTTCTTCTCGCCGAGGTAATAGGAAATATTTCCCAAGTGGCTTACGGCAGCCGACAAATGGCCTTCGCGCACCTCTGCGTTTAGCAGGCTACGTTCGCGTCGTCGACAGGCTTCCACAAAGTTTCCAAAGTGATCGCCGCCTCCCTTGAACTCTTTGATCACATTGAAATCCTTGTCGTACGCAATGCAGTGCGTGTACTCGCGCTGCACAACATATCCGCCGCTGCCGTAAAACACGACGCCGACTTTATTTCCTTCCGTAGAACCAAACAGTCGGTTCAGTTCCTCGTCAGCCGAGTTGTCTACACTTAGGCCGCGTGTTTCGAAAACGATGCATTTATTGCCGTAGTCGTATATCGAGACTTCTGTGTTAGCTGTATCCCCGGCGTCGTTGTAAGCCGGGTTCTTTTGTTCGGCTTGGTAACCGAGTCGTCCTCCATAGCTAATAATCGAATTGGGATGGGTATCGATGCCCAATCCCCAACGGGCGATGTCGGTTTGGTGCGGCCCCTGGTTCCCCAGGTCTCCGTTGCCATAATTTCGCTGCCAGTGCCAATCGTAGTGGAACTGCTTGCGTGTAACTTGCGGCTCCGAGTAGGGCGCTGGGCCGCTCCACAAATTGAAGTCGACTCCGGCCGGAATCGCGTAATCACCTTTTGCACCGATGGACTTGCGGCGTTTGTAGCAAAGTCCGCGAGCAAAATTGACATCGCCAATGCCGCCAGCATTCATGAACGCGATTGCGTCGCGAACAGCCTGGCTACTGCGGCACTGTGTTCCCACTTGGCACATTTTGTCGTACTTCTTCGATGCGGCGATGAGCGCGGCACCTTCAGCGATATTGTGACAAACGGGCTTTTCAATGTAGGCATCTTTACCGGCCTGCATGGCCCAGATACCGCCGAGCGCATGCCAATGATTGGGAGTTGCGATCGTGACAAAATCGACGGACTTTTCCTCGAGGACTCTCCGAATGTCGCTGATCAGGATCGGACGTTTGCCCTGAGATTTTTCGATTTGATCCGCGCGGCTATTCCCTTTCGACTCATCGACTTCGCAAATGTGCGATATGGTAACTCCATCCGCCTTAAGCATTTCATCGATATGCGACCCGCCGCGGCCACCTGTGCCGATAATCGCGACGTTCATTTCTGAATTGGGCGAAAGATTCTTCTCGCCGGCAGCCTGCGAATGAACGAAACGGGCGTGGCCCATGGCGGTTAAGGCCGTGGCTGCTGCGGCAGACTTGCGAATGAAACTTCGACGATTTTGTTGACTCATTGTGCTCTCCAGAAGAGTTGGGTAGGGTTAGCTCTGGCGATGGAATTTTCGCCTAAAAAGTAAATCCAGCCACTGAGATTGGTGGGTTGGCTGCATCGCAATTGCCAAGCTCGCGACAGCAGACATAATACCTGCTTGGATACTCGAATGCTTGGTAGCTAGGACGATTTTTCTAAAGAACCGGCGGGATTCAGACGGTGCGAAAAACTGAGAGAGCGGCAACCGCTGCACAGCGGCTCGAAGAACTCTATCCCGCTCCGGCGATTCCCTTGGATCATCGCGACCCATTTACGCTGTTGGTTTCTGTGCTGCTGAGCGCGCAATGCACCGATAAGATGGTAAATCAGGTAACCCCCAATTTATGGGCGCTGGCCGACAATCCATGGGAGATGAGCCAAAGAAATGAACAAGAGATCCTAGAGATAATCCGCCGTCTCGGACTCGCTCCCAAAAAAGCGCGAGCTATCAAACAGCTGTCTAGCATACTAGTCGACAAACATGCTGGCCAAGTACCAGTTTCGATGGAGGCCCTGGAAGAGCTACCCGGTGTTGGCCACAAGACGGCCAGCGTCGTAATGGCTCAGGCGTTCGGCGTGCCCGCTTTTCCCGTCGATACACACATCCACCGCTTGGCCCAGCGCTGGGGACTAACTAGCGGCAAGAACGTGGCTCAAACAGAGCTGGATCTCAAACGTTTATTCCCGGCCGCCAGCTGGAATAAGTTGCATTTGCAGATTATCTACTACGGCCGCGAGCACTGTACGGCCCACGGCTGCGATGGAACCATTTGCCAAATCTGCCGACAGCTTTTTCCTAAAAGAAAAAAGCCGGTTTTGACATTCAGAGCCTAGTTGCCCTTGCACCCAACTGCAAATTATTGGATACGGGGGATGGCGTGTAATTCGTGACGCTCAGGTCAAGCGATTGCTAGCACCATTTTCATCGCATCCCTCTTTCGCAACGAGCATCATGACTGAACCGCAGTCGATGATTCTGCCCTTTCCAACAGCCCAATTGGGGCGGGCAACGGAGCGCGTCGCCAACATGGCCAACGACCCCATTGTCATCACGGGTATTGGGATCGGTGCAAGTATTGGTTCTTCGCGGGAAGAGGTGTGGAATGGAATACAAACAGGTGTGAGCGGAGTCCGATTAACGCGGGACAGCGATGGGATCGGTTCGCTACGACTCCCCTGCGGCATGGTCGATTGGTTGGACAAGAACCCGTATTCGCTAAAATCGATTCGCATTACCGAACATGTCAGCGCAGAGGCTCTGGACGATGCCAACCTACCGTGGCGCTCAATCGACCGCAACCGTTTCGCCTGCAGCCTCTCGGCGCAGTTCGGCGACATAGGTTACATGTACCTTCCGCCCGAGACCCGCGACACAAATTCGCTTCGCCAGGATGGCCATCGCTGGTGGGACCAATTCTTACCCTGCTCGGTGTCGACGATCATCTCGCAACAGTTTGATCTTCGCGGCCCGCGACTGTGCCACACTACGGCCTGCGCGTCGGGATTGATCAGCACCATCGCTGCAGCCCGTATGATCCAAGATGATCAAGCCGACTTCGCCTTGTGCGGAGCCGCAGACACCGTTGCTGAGATGGTCATTGCTGCATTCAATCGGATGGGGGTTCTCTCCCCAGGTCCTGAACCTGCTTCCGCCTGCCGCCCCTTTGATGTTTCGCGGAGCGGATTTGTCATGGGCGAGGGTGCAGCCATGCTGGTTCTGGAGAAACGTTCCACGGCCATCGCTCGCGGTGCAAAAATCTATGCGGAATTAGCCGCGTTCCAAACACTGTGCCAAGCTCACCATGTCACGGGACTCGATGGCGAAGCAGAGACACTTATCCATCTCATTCAGCAGCTAGTTCACAAAGCGGGATGGGATGGGATAGGCCCCCAATACATTAACGCGCATGGAACGGGTACTGAGCAAAATGATCGCAGCGAATTGGTCGCCGTCCGCGCTGCGTTGGGCGATGCCGCAGACGACATTTTGATGAGCAGCACCAAAGGCGTGTTGGGACATTTGGTCAATGCAGCCGGAAGTATCGAGTTGGCGATAACAGCCATGGCGCTGCGCGATGGGTTTGCGCCACCCACCATGCACCTGAACAATCCGGAAACTACCGGCAACATCGACTGCTTGGCCCAGTGGGGTGAAAAAACGCAGTTGGACCGCGCGTTGAAACTCTCGCTCGCCTTCGGTGGCCACCTGGTAGGTGTTGCCCTCCAGCGCTGTCCCCTAAGCGAACACCAACGGTCAGCACAACCGCTGCATGCCGAGGCACGCATCCGCCAGGCCGTCGCCACACCTCTCCGCCGCGCCGCTTAGCTTTTGATTGCGAGCTTGGTCAAGTGCCAAACGCAAACTCAATTCTGTGCTATAAATTTCCAAATTCGCTTGGAATATAGTCTTATAGCGTCTAAGGGCTAGCTCATGTCGCAGGAAATCAGAGCTGAAGAACTGCGTCAGCTCATCCGCTATCACGATCGAAAGTACTATGTTGAGGCTCAGCCTGAAATCACAGACCTGGAGTACGATCGACTATTCAACGAACTCAAACAGATTGAAGCCGAACAGCCACAGATCATCACCCCGGACAGCCCCACCCAACGCATTGGCGATGATGTCTTAAGCGATCTGCAGCAGGTAGCACATCGCGTTCCGATGCTTTCAATCGAGAACACCTACAGCCTGGAAGAGCTAGGAAACTTTTTCGCGCGAGTACACAAGAACCTTGGCGTTGAGCAAGTCGAGTGGGTACTGGAACTCAAGATCGATGGTGTCGCGGCTGCCATTGTCTACGAACATGGACAACTCACGCGGGCGGTCACACGCGGCAACGGCCATATCGGCGACGACATTACCCACAACATTCGCACCATCAGCGATCTTCCATTGCGACTGTCCGGCAAGCCACCCGCATTGCTCGAAGTCCGTGGCGAAGTCTACATGACCAACAATGACTTGGCCCATCTGAATCTCCAACGTAGCGAACAGGGATTGCCCGCTTTTGCCAACACTCGCAATGTAACGGCAGGTACGGTCCGCTTGCTCGATCCCAGGCAAGCAGCCGAGCGGCGGCTACGCTTTTTTTGCCATGGCGTCGGCTACTGCGAAGGTATGCGCGCCACGAACCACATGGACTTTCTAAAGGAACTGCAGAGCTACGGCCTGCCCACGACTCCGCATGTTACGAAGTTCAAGGACTCCCGCGATGTACTCGAACGCATCGACGAGATCCAGGAACAATTGCACGAACTCGATTTCGAAGTTGATGGACTCGTACTCAAGGTAAATCAATTCGACCAACGGAACGAGCTCGGTTCCACAACCAAATCCCCTCGATGGGTTGCCGCCTACAAAATCGAGAAATACGAGGCTGTCACACGACTCAACGAAATCCGCGTCCAGGTGGGCAAGACAGGAGCTATAACGCCCGTGGCAGAGTTGGAACCCGTCCAGTTGGCTGGCACGACCGTTTCCCGAGCGAGCCTGCACAATGCGGAAGAAATTCAACGTAAAGACATACGTGTCGGAGATTGGGTCGTCGTCGAGAAAGCGGGAAAAATTATTCCGCACGTCGTGCGCGTTGAGCTCCATCGCCGCGATGGCGAGTTACCTCCATTCGTTTTCCCGACGGAGTGTCCCGAGTGCAATACGCCTTTGACGAAGGATTCAGGAGGCGTCACCATTCGCTGCAACAACACCGCGTGCCCCGCCAAATTCAAGCAACAATTGCGATACTTTGCTGGCCGCAGCGCGATGGACATCGATGGCCTAGGCGAAAAGATCGTCGATCAACTCGTCGAAGCGGGGTTCGTGAACAGCGTCGCGGATCTTTACCGCTTGCGCGAAGAGCAGTTACTGACGCTAGAAAGCTTTGGGAATCGCAAAGCAGAAAAGCTATTGGCGGGTATCGAAGCCAGCCGGCAACGGGGCTTAGCGCGCGTACTGGCCGCTATTTCCATACGCCATGTCGGCACGCGTGTGGCCAGCTTGCTCGCACAAGCCTTTCCCACAGTCGATGCATTGCTATCGGCCACTCGCGATGAGTTGGCCGCCGTCGATGACATCGGCGAAATTATCGCCGATAGCGTTGCCGAATTCTTCAGTAGCGACGCGGGGCGTCAAACGATTGAGGGTTTACGGTCTGTCGGCGTCGTTCTGGAACTGCCAGAAGCAGACCGGATCGCCAAGCTCGCTGCGGGCGATCAAGGTCGCTTGGCCGGCAAGTCGATCGTCGTAACTGGTACACTAGTGCGTTACAAACGCGATGAAATCCAAGACTTGATTGCTCAACATGGCGGCCGCGCTTCAAGTAGCATTTCTAAGAGCACCGACTACCTGGTCGCCGGCGAGAAAGCCGGCAGTAAGCTTGAAAAAGCTCAGCAGCTCGGTGTGACCGTCTTAACTGAAGCCGAGTTCGAGCAACTGTTGCAACCGGCAGACTAATCGCACTTTGCGCGTCAGACAACAACCGTGCGTTGCTCCCAATCAAGCAACACGAACTTGGTGACTGAGCGAACCGCATTGCGGAACCTTCGATCGGCTCCGATGCAATCGCTCGTGTTTATCCTAAATTTAATGCGAGTTTGCTCAATGAAAAGACTACTTGCTTTCGCCCAACTGGGCGCTGGATTAGCCGGGCTGCTAATTTGTGGCCTATTGTATACGCGTTTTTGCGAACCCATGCAAAACGCCATGGGGCGACTCGATGAAATAGCCGGCGATGCCCAAATCCAAGCAGACATTGGAAGCCAACTGTTGGATAACTGGGCTCTGATGGGCGACGATCTCCAACTAGCTGTGCGCGAACATCAACAATCACTGGCTTCTTTGCAGACTACGAGTCAACACCTGACCAATTCTCTTGGGCAGTGGGAAGCCAGTTTGCGCGATAGCTCGGTCGTCGCGAACAACGCCAGCCAAATTTCGCGAAAGTTTGCGAACTATCTCCCTTTGCGAATCCCGGATATCGCCATGGAGTCGCGGGTCATTCGCATTGACGTGCCGCAGTTTGCGTTCCAAGAGCAGGAGGTACAACTGCCATTTCCCTCCGTTTCGGTCGGCAGCAGGTCGAAAGAAATTGATCTGGGATTAACTTCGGTTAAGCTCGACATACCTACGCTCGAGGTAAGTACCCGCAACAAGAAAATTACAGTGCCTTCCACTCCGCAAATAACCAACCAGGCCTATCAATTCACCATTCCAGATAATCTACGCGTAACCTATCAGGAAGTGTTTGGAGACGAGAAACAACTGCTGATTGCCACTTCGGAGCAACTGCAGGGAACCGCTCGCGCCATGACCGATTCCGCCGCCTCGCTGAATGAGGTGCAGGAATTGCTAACCCATGAACTGTCGGCCAGCATCCAGGCCAGCCAGAATAACCTGGCCCATGCACAAAACTCTTTAGCGGATTTGCGTGCGACGCAAATCCCCGCGTTCAAGTTACGTTTGGAAAATCAGCGTGATCAGCTGTCGCGAACTCAAGTCGAGTTTGCAAACTTGCGTGGACTCATACCATGGCTATTTGCTTTGGCCGCCTTGCTTCCACTTGCAATTAGCCTGCATGGGCTGCGAGCACTATTCGACCTGGAATCAGTCGGACCATCCCCAGTACTGAAATAATTGCATTAACCACGGACTAACCCAAGGATTCGTCCAGGCATACGAGGCTGAGAAGACGCTGATCAGCAGCATCACTTCAACAGCCCGTTGCACCCAAAACGCGCGAATCGCCTTTAATCCATAGAAGGCGATCAGCAACCATAGCGGCGTTAACCAAAACACCCAACGAAACCCACTGGCCACACCGCCGTAATTGCGATCTTCCAAGGGACGGGCAAGATAGAAGCCGATGGCCACGATACTGGTTGCAGCAATCGCAGATACCATCAGCAACCGATGATCATGCCAGATCTTCCAGCTCGTCCTATCGCGGTAGACCACCCAACAGCCCCATAATGTAACAAACCAAAACGGCGTTAAACTAAAGATGCCATGATGGCCGAGCAACACGTGAAAAACATATAGGCCCCGATGGGGTTCCCCCCTATCGACACCCTGTTTTCGCTCGCTGGTCCAATAGCTACCGGGATAGTCGTACCAGTCTCCCCATTGATAAACGACAACTCTCGATTGCGTCGTCGGAGATGCTTGTAGCGCGAATCGCAATTCATTGTCCGCATCCCAGAACTCGTAGACCCCTGGGCGTCTGGCGGGTTCGATGTTCGCGTTGTCGGAACAATCAATACCGTGCGATTGCAGTTCATGAGCCACTTGCAAGGCAGATACCTCCGCAATGTCTGTTGCGAGCTCGAACTCGAATAGCTTTTCCCCCACGCCTCGATGTGCGTAGGCTGGAATCCACTCCCCGTGGGCCGCGTAATTCGTTGCAAAGAAGGCAATGGCAACGGGTACCAACGCCGGCACATAGGCCAGCAAGGTTCGCCGTATATCAATCAAAAGCAGGATGGCTCCCGCCGCTGCAATCCAGCTGAGCGCCGGCAATTCATTCGCGCCGCCAAAACTGGTGGCCAATCCACACAGGATATACCACCGCCAACGATTGTCTTTTCGGATGGCGATACGATCAATGCACCACAGCGACACACCAACCGAAACTGCCGCTGGCAAGTGATTGTTTAGCGTCGTGACGAATGTCGACAAATACGTTCCCCACAGGACAAATAAACAAGCCACGCGTGTCGCCCAGCGTCCAAGCTGCTCGCGCTCGCTCCAGCGAATCATCATCCACCAAAATGCGATCAATGGCAGCAGATTCACGACGATCAACGTAGCACGGACGACAAAGAACGTATCGTTCATCAGAGTCGCGCCAGTGACTGTGCGTATTGCCAGATAGACACCGGTGACCAAAGTCGGAAATAAGGGTGGCTTGCTGCTGTAGTAATGCTGCTTACCATCCGCGCCACGATGGCGCACTAAGTCGATCGTGTACCAAGTACGCCGTCGCGTCGTCGGATCGCGAATCTCCAAAAGCGGATCAATTTCGTAGGTCCCATTGACTGCCAACGCCGCAATTGTGCACCAGCGGCTACGATCGTTGGCGCTGAAGAACGGCACTTCGCCAGTGGGCGCTTGTACTTGTACAATTCGGCTGAGCTGCACGCAAACTGCCACGAACAGCATCAAGCGACACCAGCCAGCCAGTCCGTTTTGATGGGCCGCGACTTTCATTCGGTTACGCCCCGCCCTTCCTTGGATGCGTCACCACGTGGCGATTGCGTGTCGCAGGCTATGCTGTAGGGCAAGCGGGTGGGTCGATTGAGGGCCGTAATCAGTTCTGCTAAGAATCCCATCGTGATGAGTTGCACACCGAGAAGCAGTGCCACAATACAATAATAAAAAATGGCCTTACTATGCAAATGCACGTCTTCCATGCTGGTGAGGCGGCTAATCACCCATAAAGCAGATAAGATCAGTAAGCCAATAAATCCGCACCCAAATGAACCTAGCCCAATCGTACCCAACAAGTGCTGCGGGCGATTGCCGTAGCCAGTCAGAAAGTAAACCGTCAACATATCGAGGAACCCTTTTACAAAACGCTCGAATCCGTACTTCGAAACGCCATGTTTACGCGGGTGATGTTGGATAGCGATCTCCGCTACGCGGAAACCCTTCGAAGCAGCCAAGACGGGAACAAAGCGATGCATCTCCCCGTATAAATGCACTTCGTTCAAAACCTCTCTTCGGTAGGCCTTCAATCCACAGTTGTGGTCGTGCAGTTTGACTTGGGTCAGCCAACTGATCATGCCATTGAACAGGCGGCTTGGAAAAACTTTGTGCCAAGGGTCATGTCGAACCTGCTTCCAGCCGGAAACTACGTCGTACCCTTCGTTGATTTTTGCCAATAGATTGGGAATCTCGTTCGGATCATCCTGCAGATCGGCGTCCATAGTAATCACGAAATCCCCCTCGACGCGCTCAAAGGCCGCCGCCAACGCCGCCGCCTTGCCAAAATTGCGTCGCAATTTCACGCCACGAATATTATCATTGCGAGCCGCCAACAGTGCGATTACTTCCCAGGATTTGTCGGTTGATCCATCGTCCACCAGCAACACGTGTGTTCGGTACGCCTCGCGTTTGGCCACTTCTGAGATTCGCAGGATCAACTCAGCCAGGCTCTGCTCTTCGTTAAATACCGGAATCACGATCGATAACAACATCGCTTCTTTTTTCGCTTAAGTACTTGATCACAAACAACAACCCGACCAGGGTTAGCTCGGTTGCCAACCATATTATCCTCAGCCATATTGCTCCACAAAGCGCAGCTGCAGGCCCGACAACCGGCGCGAGCACGATCGACAACACGAACTCGCGGACACCTGCTCCTCCGGGAATCAGCGAGACAAACCCCAGCACGACGGCCAAGGCGCATGCTCCGAAACAACTGAGTAAGAGCTTCACTGGATCAGCCTGATTCAACTCTGCGATTGGCAAACTGCCCAGGACCAACATCAAGCTTAATCCGAAAGCAATCCAGGTGACCGCCAGGAACAACCAACCGCGTGCGAATAGTCTACCATCAATGCGACTCGCCCAAACATCCAACTCACGCGCATCAACACCGCGTTGCAGTCGCGGAAGCAAGATTCGCAATAGTGGTGGGTAGGTTGGCAGAAAGGTAGCAATCAACAGGCCAACCGAAAGCAGCGTTAAACGCCAATCGATATTCAAGGCGATCATGCACAGCCCAGCCACCGCACCACCGACCGACATCATCGTTAGGGTCTCCATGAATATCGTAATCGAGGTGGCTGTTTTTTTAATTCCCAAACGATCGAGGGCTGCCAAACGCAAGATGATGACCATGGCTTTGCCCGGAAAATACTTGCCCAGGTTCCCATAGAAGTATGCCCACAACGTTGTCAACAAATGCGTGGGCTGCCCCAGCGCCGCCAGACACTGCCGCCAGAATAAACAGCCCGGAAACATTCCAATCCCGTACACAAGGCCAGCCAGGAGCAATCCGCTGGGCGAAGCTTTCCAGAAATCGTTTACCTTCTGTTCCATCTCCTGGGCTTGTTGCCGCAACTGCCGCGACTCGCCTGCATTGACTGTCTGCGATGCCTGTGCACGCAACTGGTCTGCTCGCGCGACTAATATTTCTCGCTGAGCGGAAAGGTCTCGCGTCGACTTGCGGACGCTATTGGTAATTCCCCAGGCTACCAATGCAAGTACGATTATTTGCAAAGCTCCCTTGATCCAACGCTTACGAGCTGACAACACGTCTTCCTTGCTGATGAATGTCCTGGTGCGATTCTTGTCGGGCGAGCTAAAGCAGCTTTTTCACCGTTGTCTCAATGCGAATCATTGTAGGCGCTGTCCGCGCCGCTAACGATTGAGAGTTAGCTTGCAAATGTACAAAGTTCAGAGCTCAAATTGCAATTGACCCGGCTCAGGCCGCTTGGTAACGGTAACTAGCGATGCTGGTATTTGCCCAGCAACTGGGAACCTGCAAAGCGATCATCGATGCGGCCAAAGAGAAAATCAGTCTGTTATCTACTACTTGCTACGATTATTGCAATTGAGAATCCTGTTTGCGACACCTCTGCGTGCTACGCACAAGAAATTCCTGCCCTTCGCGCAAGTGTGCGCACGCCTACCGCACAGGAGCCAGCAGCACCTCGGACGAAACAGAAACGCACCGATCGCTCGTCAAGCTCGCTCACTACGCGACTGGTGTCATCAGCGCTCGATAATACAGATTGCGACGCCGCGGAGGACGAGAGCAGCTTGTCTGGCTTTTTTGGTGGCGCTTTATTTTCTGGCCTGAGTTCGCCGTTTTGGGGCCCACGAGCGATGATCGGCGACGAAACTTCCGCACCTGGCTATTTCTTACGCTATCCCTATTTGCACGACCGAGATGGAGCACTCGAGCATCATCGATTGTCGCAGGGCGCCAGCCGAACTTGGATGCTGCGAACACGCGGCGAGTATGTCGACGACTTCCATTCTCTATCCAAGATTGGCGGAGGCATCCAATTCGATACCGCCTCGCGATGGGGGCTGGACAGCGAATTTAACTACCGACGGGAACTACTGCCCCTCCGCCACGACAGCCTATGGACCGGCGATCTAAACCTCGTTTACCGTTTTGCACAGAGCGAGCAATTGCAAATGCGGACTGGCGTCGGCTGCAATTGGCTGGCGGACCAGATCGACAGCGATTGGGGTTTCAACTTCACTTACGCGGGCGATTGGTTCCCCTCCGAACCTGTCATCATCTCGCACGAGATCGATTGGGGAAAACTCGGACATGCCACATTGTTTCACGCTCGTGTGACAGCTGGTGTGAATTACCATCGCTTAGAAGTCTATACGGGCTACGACTACTTCGATGTCGGGTCCAGCAAATTCGATGGACTGATTGGCGGTGTTCGACTGTGGCTATCGCTATAGCCCATTGGCAATTGCAATCTGTTTTGAGCTACGATTCCCTGAACCGCGATCCAATAGCTATATTTGAGGGACTCGAGTTCGGTGTCCTGCGACTTTTTCATAGATTATGCTGCCATGTCACGACTAATATCTTTCGCGGTCCTCATCGCGATCATCATTATCATCGGCTTGCTTTTCTACCGGGTCCTTATTGGATTCTTCATACCCGTTTTCTTGGCTACGGTTTTAGTGGTGGTCTTTCGACCGCTGCACCGCTGGGTGTTGGATAAGACGGGCCATCGCGAGCGATTGGCTGCAGCGCTAACAACTTTATTGATCATGTTGACACTGATGCTTCCGATTGGCGCCCTTGGCACTGCATCGGCGGTGCAAGGTCTGAGACTGCTTGAGCAGAACGACGCTAAAACAGTCGCCCTGCGCATTTCTCAGGTACGAGCCTCGCTGGGACTGGAGTTACCTTCCTACAAGGATAGCTTGAGACTGGTCAGCGACGAATTGGATGCAATCGTCGAGAAGACGAGCATTAGCGAGCAGAATCCAGATTTGCTGCAAGTCGGCAAGAAAACGACAGCTACCTTGCTCGAACTCAAGCAAGCTGTTCAGACTGAGTCTGGCGCGGCATTCGACGATCGTTTCGACGAGCTGATCGAAATGACAAAGTTAGTAGGAGTTCCCAGCGAAGAAGTATTCGGTGCGACCAAGTTGGCCGTGGAACTAAAATCTAAATTCAGCGCTCTGCGATCAGCGCTTCTGGGCGGTTCGTTGATGGCGCTGGCTCGAGAAACCGCCAATCCCACCAAGGATCAGGTCAACGCGATTGTCAATAATGCGATGGACTTCATTCGTCCACGCTTGCTCTCGCTCACCGGCGCTACCGGCACGTTTATCGCCAAACTTCTGTTTGGAAGTGTCATTCTCATCGTATCCACTTTCTTCTTTTTGTATGACGGGCCGGCCATGATCAAGAATCTCATGTACCTCAGTCCGCTGGACGATCAATACGAACAAGAATTGTTGCTCGAGTTTGATCGAATCGCGCGAGCTGTTGTGTTGGCGACCATACTTTCGGCGGTCGTGCAGGGGTTGACGGCAGGGATTGGCTTCTACTTTGCTGGCATGGAATACCTCATGCTTTTGATCATGCTGACGACGGCCTTTGCAATGGTTCCTTTCGTCGGGCCAGCGATCGTCTGGGTTCCGGTTTGCCTTTACTTGGCAATGAACGACCGCATGTGGGCTGCGGGACTCTTGGCTGCGTGGGGTGTTTTGGTGGTGGGCACGATCGACAACTTCGTTAAAGCGTTTGTCTTACACGGACAATCGCAACTCCATCCACTCTTGGCGTTGCTGAGCGTATTGGGTGGTGTCCAGGCGCTCGGACCCATTGGAATCGTGGTCGGACCAATGGTGGTCGCCATGTTGCAAACACTTCTCAGCATTTTGCAGCGCGAGCTGGTGCACTTCGAAAACCATCGTTATGGCACACATGCCCCAAACCCACCAACGCCCCCCTTGGCTGGCAGCGAGGACGCAGGACGTGCGGACACTCAATCTTCCGCATCGAACTCCAGCTCTTCCGCGAAACCCATGGATGTTGATCCAGCCCAATTACCCACACTGGAATCGTAAAGGCAGCCCAGTTCCGATTGAATTCCCTACAAGTTTGCCCTGTAGCTCGGCTGCGAGCCAACCCATCTCTAAAACAAGCCATTCATGCCAGAGCTACCCGAAGTTGAAACCATGTGCCGGGGAATCGCTGCTGTCGTGGGACGCAAGATCGACTGCGTAAGTACCCCGCCATGTGCGTATCGTCCCATCGCTATTCAGCCGCCAATAGCGACCATAGACCAACTTCTACACGGCCGTCGGATAACGGCAGTATCGCGACTTGGCAAACGCGTCTTAATTCACACTGGCGAGTGGGCGTTGATTCTGCAGCCCAAGATGTCAGGCCTGATTGCCGTGGAAACACCTCCGGACCCGAACCACGTGCGTTTACAAATCGACTTCGCGGGCTCGCCACCTCTGCGTCTACAATTCTGGGATCGACGTGGCTTGGGAACGGCGGAATTGATTCCGAGTCAGGAGATCGAACAGCGCATTGTGCATGGCCGCTTGGGGACCGACGCCTTGGCGATAACACCCGACGAACTTACCAGTCGCCTCCATGCAACATCGCGTTCGATCAAAGTAGCCTTGCTCGATCAAAAATTAGTGGCCGGCGTAGGAAACTTATATGCATCCGAAATGCTGCACGTAGCTGGTATTCATCCGGAGACGGCGAGCGACAAACTGACCCGTCCTCAAATCCGCAAACTTCACGCAGCCATGCAAGCGATACTACTAGCGGCGATCGAGCATGAGGGATCAACGCTCTCGGATGGTACATATCGCAATGCCCTCAATGATCCAGGCAGCTACCAGAATCATCACCTGGTGTATGCGCGCGAAAATGACCTTTGCCTGTCTTGTAGGAAGGCAACGATCCAACGCATCGTGCAGGCGCAGCGTTCGACATTCTTCTGCCCCAAATGTCAGAAGCGAAAACAATAGGCTGTAGTCGCATTCCCGCTCACTGCGCGGTGGCTTCATACAGCGGCAAGTGTCGATAACTTACCTCCAAAGACAGTAAGTTCATGGTCGTCACATACAGCCGCCCGCCGTACCTCGCCCACAAATCAGGAGTGGGGTAAGTCGGATCCCAGCTACCAGCCCACTCTCCGCCAGAAATTTGGCTTTCAATCAATAAGGGGTATAAGCGATCGTGCCACTTCTGCCAACGTTCCCCGCGCATGTGGAACATGACTTGGGTGGCGTAGTACCAGTAGTAGGTATCGCGTCGCGAGACGGAGGCGGTTCCATTCTCGGGCAAATGATCGAGCAAGTAGTCCGCGCCGGCAATCATCTCTGGACGTTCGCGCTGCCACCCAAAGTAAAGTCGAATCAATAGCCCCACGCTGGTCATTACCGACGTAGGCTTCAACCCATGTCTCTGCTGGGGAGTATCCGATGCGAAAGGATTGTAGCGGTACAGGTGCGGCTCCGTGGACTGGCTGGCCGCAACAAAGTTCTCGATCAAGGGGAACGTTTCTGACGGAACTTTCAAGCCAGCCAGTTGTCCGCTCTTGAATGCCATCATGAACCATCCCGTAACACTCGTATCGGCGCCAACGCCAGGCCGATAGCGCCAACCTCCCCGCACTGGATCTTGGCTGGCTACCATGAAATCGATGGCGCGTTGGGCCGCTGGTCGCAGCTCTTCGTCCTGAGTCATTCCCACCGATTCGCATAACGCCAATGATGCGATGGCGTGCGAGTAGAGCCACGCGTTCTGATCGGAAGCAGGATCCTGCGGAATATAAAGGTCCCCGTCGACGCGCTGATTCCTAACCAGGAACTGCACCGCGCGATTTACCGTATCTTTGTACTTAAATTGATTGTGTGTATAACCAGCACCTTGAAATGCAAGGATTGCTAACCCAGTGGCGGCGGTGTCGCTTCTCATCAGCACATGGGTATCAAAATCTTGAAGCCGCCACGAACCGTCGCTTCGCTGGTGCCGTGCCAGGCATGCTAGCCCATTTTCGATCGCCAGCTCTGTTTGTGGTTCGAGCGACGATTCATCTTGCGGATTGCGATCCTGCAAGCGATCGAGCCGCTGTTGGAAAGCAGGCTTGGGCAGCGCGACCTGCTGTCCAGCAGCCAGACGCCCACCTACGTCCTGACGCGCAAAACGTTGTGCTTCAAATTGCGGCGGCGCCAAATCTTGCGTTTCCGCATCCCGTCGCTGCAGCAGACTGCCGGTTTCACCCACACTCGCTGCAATGCCTCCGAATTGTGCTGGCTGATCGATGGCCAACAGGGTCGACGGCAAACTCACATCGCCAGACCGTCGTTCGGTCGCTGAACGCCTTACAGCTCCTGCAGGCGAATTTGAATTCGTTTCCAATCGGTCGTCGGCGACCTGAAACTGGTCAAGCTCATCAGGAGTTTCGATTTTTACCTTGCCTTGCACACCCATTGGTGCAGCGATGGCTAGCTGCTCGCTCTTCTTGATTATGCCGATCGCCCCCGGTTCGTCGGGCAGATCCGTCGGCGAACTCGTCGATTCGGCGCGCAGAAATTCCCTGGAAGAAATACCCATCGATGCTGGTGTTGACTCCTTTGCTCCAGTCCACTGATCACTGAGTGGCAGACTGGGCGATCTTCCCCCAGATTTTGCTCGTTCGATTGAAGCAGCCTCTGCGGTCAATTCGCTGGTTGCCGCGCGGCCAGTACTTTCATCGAACGCTTCTCCAGCGCGAGTATCGATCTGCGCAGGGGACACTGGTCCGCGAGTTTCGGCTTGACTCAAGGATGATCGCTCGATCGCCTGACCGCTTCCTGTCAAACCAGCGGTGTCGCGCTGGGCAGCAGTCCCATCGTTGGATTCTTGGGCAAGCTGTGAAGGCGAACGACCTGTCAATCCGTTTGCGAGACTGGGGGCTCCATTCCAACTTGAGCTGTCAGGGCTTCCCAGGTTCGGCAATTGCGCAACAGCCTGCTGTTCGCCGCTGCGACGCTCTGCAACCGAGCTCTTGGCTATGATCGGATCGAGCGACTCGCTGGCGGCAGGAACGCCGAAATCTTCGATTCCCCGAACGGGCATGGAACTTGGCGCGGAGGCCCCTAATCGCCCGCCAGCAACGTTTCGCGAAAGCGCTGCGGCGTTATCGCTGGCTTGTGGAATTGGCAACTGTGGCATCGCGTCGAGACGTTGCATATTGAGCTGTGGCGGTGGTCGCACGGCGACAGCTTGATCTGGCAGATCCGCTAGTAATTGCAATGGACTGCGTTCGCTGCGGCGACGCTCGCTGCGGGTGGCTGAAGATAGATTTTCCGCCAGCCCACTAGCATCCTCGTGCGCTTCCGTTAGCGTAAGCGATTCCGGCGACTTTGCCAGCGGACGGGCTGCGCTCAGGCGGCTACGATCAAGGGATTCCGCAGGAGTTGAATTGACCTGGGAGTTAAGCTGTGACTCGGACCGAGGTAGAGCGACTTGCGGGCGAATAGTGGATTGCTCACTGCCGGAGACTGTCGGCGGCTCGAGCAATTTTGGCCGCTGAGTACTCGCGCGACGGGCAACAGTCGAATCTGATGGACCGAGCGTAAGGTCTTCGGTTTCATCGAGCTGTTGCGAATCTGGAATCGAATCAAATTCCGGCGGTGCCTGGCGCGTTACATCGCTTCGAGACAGCGATGCCGGTTGCGGGGACGTATTCGGTAACGTAGAGGCAGGCTTATCGCGCTCCATCAAATGTGGCGAGTGGGTAATTTCCATTTTTGGTGAAGGACTCACCAGATTAGCGCGCTGGGATCTTGCGAGCGTCAACGCGGGTGCATCTACACGCTCAATCTCGGTTGGCTGATGCTCAGTTTGAGCTGGCTTCAAATAGTCGGGGCGTCGCCCAGTTTGCGAGGCACTGGAGATGCGATGATACTGTTTGGCCTGCAATGACTCGCGTTTGAGTTGCTCGCGCTGCTGGGCTAACGAATCCAGTACATCTGGCCACATCCGCGAAAAAACGACGACATTCATCGCGCAGACAATTAGGCCAAGGTGAATCAATACGCTGAGCAAGAAAGCCATCTGCATGGACTTCTCGACCAATCTGCTCACGACAACGCTCAACAGAGCCGACAAGCCCAACAGGGCGATCGGGGTGGCAATAGCGTAGGTCCATGGGTTGTACAGCAAACGCGGTTCGGCGGTGTCGAGAAAGCTAAATGCGACGCCCAGAATTGTCGCTCCGAGAATGCAGAGCACAACATTGAGCGGCCATATCGCCTCCGACTCTTCGGCATCAGCTCGAATGCCAACTAACTCCGATAACCGAGCATGTTCCGACATGGCGACTAAATATCCTCCTCGGCGATCGAGAGGGAATAGCGTGCCCCGCACTTCAAACAAGTATCCATGACATTCACGGGAGTCTGCAGAGGAACGCGACGGTCGGCGCGAATCAACACCGATTGGCCCAGCGGATTATCCGCGATTGCCTGCAACAATACGCGCTCGAACTGCTCTTCGTTCATGGCCTCGTTGTTTATTAGAATCGTGCCATTCTGGTCGATATTGACGACCATCTCTTGTGGTTCAGCCGTCATGGGCATAGCGTTTGCGGCTGACGGTAGAGGTATTTCCAGCTCACGATCTTCTTGGCTCAGTCGGGAAGCGACTAGAAAGAAAATCAACAGCAGAAAAACGACATCGACCAGTGGTGTCATGCTGAGCACGCCCAGCACTTGCCCCCGCTTGATCGTAACAGCCATAATCGCCCTTTACTTTTGACGCGAACTGGGCCGAACCGGCGGGGGCCCCAACTCGGCTGGATCGGATAGGTTCTGCATCATGCGGGGCGCATCCACTTTTCGACCATCGGTCCCTGAAGTACGTCGCACCAACCCTCCAGCGCTCACATCAAAGCGGGCTCTTCCTTCAAGCGATTCAAACCGTGGAACCAGCTTGCGCAATTCCGTATCGATCAGCGCCAACATCTTCGTGATACGTCCCTCAAAATAATGAGCAAACACAGCTGCTGGAATGGCGACCGCCAACCCTCCCAGCGTAGTTACGAGTGCAACATAGATGCCCTCAGCCAAGAACTCTGCCTTGTTCGAACCGGCGCCTAACTGGGTTGTGTCGTGGAAGGCGATGATCATACCCCACACGGTACCTAACAGTCCAATAAGTGGAGTAACGGCTGCTGCTAACGTTAGCCAGCGCACATTGCCGAAGAGGTAATCCGCTTCGCGCTGTGCGCCGTCCGCGATAGCCGCCTCCACCTCGGGTATGGGGCGACCGGCCTTCTGCAGCATGTCCTGCATGATTCGCGAAGCCGCGCAACGATAACGTTTGGATGCATCATATAAGGCCTGAGGTGCAAACACATCAGAATCGTTAACCGCCTTTCGCAGTTCGCGTCGCAAGCCACCCGGAAAAAGCTTGGCCCCGCGAAGGGCAAACAAGCGCTCGAATGCAACCGCGAGCACTAATAAGCTGACGATGCCGATCACTAGCATAATGCCGCCGCCCTGCCTGAGCAGTTCGAGCACATTGAGATTGCTGCTCTGCATTTCCGTTGGCGCCATACTGTCTTCAGCGCGGTTGGCTGCGGCCTCGGCAGCCAATCGCTGCAGTTCCAACCTATCCAGTCCCACGTCAGGATCGCCACTGGCGTTCTGCGCAACAGCACTAGAAACGCTTAGAGCAGCCAAGCATAGAAAGCCAAGGAAAATTCTTACCAGCGAAAGCATGCGGAATTCAAATTGCAAGTTGAGCCCCAGAAAAAATTGTTGCGCGATAGTTGTTAGCGCAATTTCTGTAATTCGCCAAGTCGTGTCGAGGCCTGTTTCGCCAGCTCATGCTGCGCATGGTCGCGGACGATATCTTCATAAAACTTTAGCGCACCATCGAAGGCTTTCAAACGGCTTTCACCCTTCAAATCAGGCGCAAGAACCTCGTAGCAGCGGGCAGCTTCGTAAGCGCTTTTGGCCTGCCAGTTTTTGATATCGTCGGGCGCTTTGTCGCCACCAAATCCATAGGCAACTCGCGTGAACTCTTCGATCGCGCGACGAAAATCTCGCTGCGCGAAGTAGACTTCGCCCATCATAAAGCGCGCCCTGGCACCAATCTCATTCCGATTGTTGTCCACAACCTGCTTGTAGTACTTGAGCGCTTCGATAGCCAAATCCTGTTTTTGCTTGCAGTAGCCCAACTCGTACACAGCCGTCCACAGATAAGGACTCTTGGGATAATTCTGCATGATCACATTCAACCAGGCCTCGCATTGTTCCCAGCGGGCAAGCTCGCGGTAACATTGAGCGCCGTGCAAATAGATCAATGACCTAACTTGTTCGGATGCGTTCGTGGAGTTTGACGTCTCCAGCAATTGCCGCGCCTTGACGTAGCCTGGCAACGCTTGCTCGTAGTGTTCCTGTTTGAATTCGCATTCAGCTAACATAAACAGGCCGTCCACGGCCAACGGACCTTGAGCATAGTTTTCGGCCTGTTCTGAAAACTGTTTTGCTGCCTGCGGATAGTCGCCCTGCTGAAACAGACTCCAGCCGAGTTTATACTGGGTTTTTTCCAACAATTCGGCATCCATGGTGCGCTGCATCACGCTGGTGTAGGAGTCTGCCGCTCGCGCATAGTCCTTAGCCTCATATTGGCTTTGGGCCAACATATACCCGGCTTCTGCACTATAGTCGCTGTGCGGAAATCCTTCTGCAAGCTGCTGGAATGTTTTATTGGCCGCACTGACATCTGCGGCGTCCTGATAATTCCAAGCCAGCTCGTACAAGACTTTGTCCAGCGCCGGATAGCTCGGAACCTCGTTAACGATGCGTTGCAAATATTGATTCGCCTCATTGAGCTGCCCCTGTTGCGTGTGGGCCAAACCCAATTCGTAGAGACCATTGCCCAGAGAATTGCCCGTTGGCCTAGTGTCCAGGAAGGCCTGCAGGGCGTCGATCGCCTGCTTGACTTGCCCAGTTTTTCTCAAGCACACTCCCTCTGCCAGTCGAGCTTCCTGTCCGATCGAATCACCTTGCCTCAGCGACAGGAGCGGCTGAAGCCGCTGCAGGGCATCGGCGTAGTTTTCTTGTTGCATGAGGCACCAAACAATGCCGTAGGTGGCGAAATTGTGATAGCTCTCTGCATCTCGATTGGTAACGATCGATTCGTATCGAGCGATGGCTTGATCGAATTGATTCGATGCGGCGGATAGCTGCGCCAATTTATATTCGACTTGCGACTTCAAACGAGAACTAGGAAATTTCTCCAGCAGCATTTCCAAAATCTTGCGCGCCGACTCATTGTCTTTGTTTCGCTGGTGTGCCTCGGACAACAACAACAGCACTTCGTCGGCAGACGACCAGGAATCGCTGGTTTGGTGGCTAGCCTGTAACTGTTCTATGGCCGACTTGGTGTTCTCTTGATAGAGATAGCTTGCTCCGAGCACAAACTGAGCTTCTGCTTTTTGGCGGTCGAGTTTGAATTGTCCGATTCCCTTCTCCAGGAGCGATATGGCGGCTTTGTAATCGCCAGCCAGGTAATGAGCCATACCCAAACGCAAGGTCCATTGATCGTAGGCTGGGTTCTTATCGTCAGCCTGGCGCAGTTTTTCATACGCGGCTACAGCCGCCGCATGTTCCCCCTGTTGCAATAGCGATTCTGCCGCCACAGCCGCAACATCATTGCGCAGCGGGTCTTGCGGGAAGCGATTCAAAAACAGCTCCGACCACTTGCGGGCATCGACCAATTTCGCACCCTGTAGGGCCGCGAAGGCAGCGTTGTACATCGCGCGCGGCGCTAGGCCATCCTCCGGATGATCGTTGGCGATCTTCGCGTAGGCTTCCCGCGCCCTATCAAGCTCTGCGGGAATCGCATACAACGCATCGGCATAGTCCATTTGCAAACTCACAATACTGGGCGACTTCTGCGCCCATGGAAGCACTTTTTCCATTAATTCAATCGTTTCGGTCGGCTTGTTCTGACGCATCAACGTCACGGCCATCCAGTGCGCCGCCTCGGCAGCCTGGTCATCCTGAGTCGCGAGCACTTGACTGAACTTCTCGATCGCTTGATCGTATTGCCCGGTCTGATATAGCGATTGGCCGAGCGAAAGTGCCGCCGTGGCAGAATGCTTCGAGTTCGGATACTGGATCAGTAGCTGAGTGTAAAACTTGGCCGCCTCTTCATTCTTTCCCAGCGCTGAGGACGCATATCCCAGACGCAGCAAGGCGTAGTCGGTCATTTTCCCGCCCTGCTCTTTCACGATGCCAGACAGCAATTCTGAAGCTTGCTGGGCGTTGCCTTGCTTCAGTTGCAAATCGGCCAATCTCACCGTCACTTCGCTCGCCAATTCATGCTCGGGAAATTCATCCAAGAATTGACGAAACCGCTTGGTCGCATCCGCGTCCTGCTTTCCTTCTTCGTACGCCACCGCAATGGCGTAAAGCGCGCCGGGCCGAAGGCTGGATTTTTTCATGGCAGCGTTATCGAGCAACCGCTTGTAATACGGTATCGACTTCGCAGCGTCGCCCAATGTGTATTCGATTTCCCCTAAATAAAAATAGGCTTGATCCGTGTAGCTACTTTCTGCATGATTCTTCAGAAACTCGGTCAAACGCTCTCGAGCTTCCACCAAACCATCTCTTTGTTCCGGAGAGCCAGCTTTGGCGGCGCGAGCCGTAGAAAACAAACACCAACTAAGATTGATCAGCGACTCTTCGCGCACCTCCAGTTGCTTGTCTTCCAAAGCTTCTCCAAACGCACCGATGGCGGCAGCATAGTCGGGCTCCTCTAGCTGTGTGTAGCAAATACCCAGATAATGCCAGGCCTTACTGGCTAGCGCATCCTGCGGGAACTCGTCCAGCAATTTCTTCCATTCCTCAACCGCCAGCCCATAAGCACCTTTGTTTTGATAGCCCGCCGCATCGGAGTAATAGCCGATCGCTTTTCGGCTGGAAGCAGGTTTCTTCTTTTCTTGACCAATAGCGACATGGGCAATGCACAAAAGCAGAAGAACACCACACAGAAAGCGAACGAGTCTGAAATGCTCCGCTGCAACTAAGGTGGCGTGGCAAAAGTGAACTTGCGAACGCGGACTTCGTGAGGTGCGTGCTGACATAACTTCCTATTTTCCTAACAGATTTTCCTAACAGGGCGAAGTGAACTCTTGCGCTGCGCTCAGGCTTGTCAGGCATGCCGCCCAGGGAAGCTCAAGCGAAGACCGCCGTCGGGACCGCCAGCTTGAGGCAGTCCCAGTCGAGCTCCATTCGCGTTCGCGCAATAACACCGCCAGGCCAGCGCAGACCCTGTAAGTGTACCGGCTAGACAAATGTCCGCAAAGCTGCGCTGCCCTGGATCGGTAAAGTATCGGCGATACGCCCCCTACTTGGAACGATTGCGGCCGAGTTTGGCACACCGCCCTAACCGGCAGTGCACCAGAAAAAACTACCCTTTCCACCCAGCCTCACAGAAAAGGGCCAGATTGGCGAAATCGAAAGCTACCAATACACATACTGCATAAATTTTTCAGCTTGCGGTTTGGGTAACTTATGCAGATTTCGCACCAGATATCGATTCTCTTCGGTATCGATCAACAGCTTGCCATCTTCCCCAAAGTCAATCGCCTGACTCTGTGTCCAGCGTACGGCAAACTTTTCCTTGCCCGCGTCGGTTTCTACGTCGAAATCCAAATAGCCAGCCCTCAAATTAATATCATTGATGCGGCGAATTTCTCTAAGTAGGTATCGTCGCTCCAAACAATTCAAAACCGCCTTCGCGGACTCAGGCGACAATTGGTCCAAGTCTCGGAGCATGCCATATTCCACTTCATCTCCAGACGAATTCCAGCCGCGAACGCTTAGGTACATTTCCGGAAAGCTGGCCGGAAATGTCCGCACCACAAAAACGCCCGATCCGAGACAGTCATCTCCGCACCACAGTTGCAGTTCTTCATACTCCCCGAGTTCAAATCGATATGCCTGTGGATCTAGCCACACCAATCGCTGCTTTGGCTCGAGCGAAGGTGATGCTGGATTTGCGAGTTCCGCTTCACTGCGGGGAGGCTGTGCTGCCATGCCTGTTTCCACTTTGCCCTCAGGTAGATCCACTTCGTCGGTTTTTGAATCGGTATTGGCCAGTAGCTTGTCGACATTCGGGTCCTTGGAAACTTGTGTTTGGATGCGCACCAATCTTGCGTACACTCCATCTGCCGCCAACAACTCTGCGTGAGAGCCCTGCTCGATCATCTCGCCACGGTCGAAAACCAGAATTCGATCGGCGTTCCGCAGAGTTGACAGACGGTGTGCAATGGCCACTGTCGTCCGCCCACGAATCAGCGCTTCGAGAGCTTCCTGGATACTCCGCTCGGACTCCGCATCGATATTGCTGGTTGCCTCGTCGAGAATTAGTATTTGGGGCGCGTACAACAAAGTACGGGCGATGGACAGACGTTGTTTTTCGCCCCCCGAGAGTCCCGCCCCATGCTCGCCTAACAATGTTTCATAGGCCAATTGTGTACGGCAAATAAAGTCGTGAGCTCCAGCGGCCCGCGCGGATTCGAGCCCCTCTTCAATCGTCGTCGCAGGCCGTCCGTAAGACAAGTTCTTCCAAATCGTGCCTCGAAACAAAAAAGACTCTTGAAAAACAATGCCGATGCGCTGTCGGAGCTGCTGCATCGAAAGATTGCGCAGATCGATACCATCCACTTCGATGGCGCCTTCCTGTACATCGTAGAATCGCCCCAGCAAGTTCACCATCGTTGTTTTTCCGGAGCCACTGCGACCAACGATGCCAACCATCTCGCCAGGCTTGACTTCGAAGGAAATATCCTTGAGCACCGGTTGATTGCGGTCGTAACCAAACGAAACTTTATCGAAGCGAATTGCCCCCTGAGGGTTATCCCAGGCAACAGGCGCGCTGGGCTCGGCGATCGTCAACGGCATGTCCAACAACTCTAGCACGCGCTTGCTGCCGCTGAGGAAACTGGTCAGCCAGGTTGTAAAGTTCGACAGCGCGCTCAATGGCGCATAGAACATAGCCAGATATGCAAGGAACGCGATCAATTGCCCGAGGGTCATGTCGCGACCGATCACATCGCGACCGCCTACATACCACACGATCAAACCGCCGAGACTGAACACCAATTGCATCGCGGCCGAGTAGCTGGCATTGGTCTGGTCAACCCACAACCTCCATTTCCGCAGATGATCGCTGGCCGTTTGAAACCGCTGGAACTCGCGGTCCTCCTGCGCAAAGGCCTTCACGACTCGGATTCCATTCAGCATGCCGTTGAGCACCGACATCTGCTTGCTGGAGGCATCCCACAGCCGATAATAGCGTGGATAAACCTTCTGCCAAAAAATCCAAGAGCCAAGAAACACCAGCGGCACTGGAATTAAAGTGAACAGCGCCAGCTTGGGATTGATCCACACCAACATGGCTCCCACACCGAACAGTTGCACTGTCTGCAACAAAAATCCGCCGGTGATTTGATGCATCATGCCGTGCAAGACTTCGCTGTCGTGCGCAACGCGGCTGAGCGTCGACCCGACTTGGTGGCGATCGTAGTAGACCACGGCCAAGTTTTGCAGCTTTCGCACCATCTGCTCGCGCAACGTGCTGGTCAGCCCTGTGCCAATCACGGTGGCCACTCGGCCTTTTACCCAGCCCACGGCGGACAATATCACGCGCGAAGCGGCTAGAGCCAACACAACAATCAGCAGGGCAGTCGTGAAACTCGTTTCACCGGCAACGGGTGCATCCTGCCCCAGAATATGGTCCACCATATACTGCTGCAACTTCGGAGGAATCAGCTCAGCCGCCACACCGACGATCGTTAACAAACTAAGAAAGGCTGCTCCACGCATATGCGGACGCATCAATTCCGTAACGCGTCGCAGAATCTGCCCTTTCTGCAAACACCGTGGACAGGATTCGTGCGCGGTGGCCAAACGCAATTGGCACGAAGTGCACCGCGGAGGATCCAATTCGGCCCCCCATTCAGGATCCGCTTCAATCGGCGCCGGCGCACCATTGCCCTGCTCGAGCATGACCTCTAGCCGACGGGAGACCTTGTGGAATCGACCAGCCAGACGATTAGAAAAGCGGAGGACGTCGATCCAGCCGCTCTCCAGCTTGGCTTGCAATAGCCCCGAGCCGGTTCCCGATGTCGTACGGAACTTCTGGATTTTCGACCACTCTATTGTGCGGAGCACAGTTTGCGAGTTCGCGGCGGTCGCGCCAGGTTGAGAGCCCTCTAACAGGCTTAGCTTGTCTGGAGTCACGCTCAACCACAGTTGCGTGGGAGTTCCATCCAAGTGAATGTCGGTATCGATCGCAAGCAGGATGGGTTGATGGTTTTGTTTCTCGGAACCCAGCGACGCAGAAGCAGTGGTCGGAACGAGCGCAGCGTTTGTCAACTAAGGAAATGCCCTGTCAAGAAAATGTGGATAGTGAAAACTGTTTTCATCGTAGAGATAAAGCGGCATTTGACAAGGATTTCCGCAGGGCCAATTGCGCGAATCAAGCCAAGTAGCCTGGGACCGCTCCGTAGCCTAGGCTTCCCAGCCTGGGACCTCAACACCGTAGCCTAGCCTAGGCGTCCAGTGCTTCTAGCCTGGGACCCTCCCAATCTCTTCGCATCTCCCCCGCACCAACTCAACGTCGCTCCACTTGCCCTGGTCAAGCCTGCGTCGAGTGGAGATGGGTTGATAGGATGGTGAGCGGTAAAAAAACCATGCAAACCATTTAGGAATTCGTCAAGCGGAGACAACTGGGGCGGTGGAGTTGCGGCGAGAGAAAAATGAAGTGAAAGCCAGGCAGGCAGGATGCCGCAGGATGCCCCAGGCAGGATGCTTGCGTCGCGGTAGGCGGAGGACCAGCGATACTGTTCGGGAAGATCGACCAACCCAGCTTGTACAGGATTGTTTTCGATGTACAGCTTGATGCGTTGGAGTTCATCGTCGTCTCGCACCCAATGATCGTAGGTTTCTTGTTGCCAGAAGCGGCCGGATTGACTGATTAGTTTGTGGCACTCATTGGCAGTGTACGACTGGATGCTGTGCGAGATGACTTCACGGGGCGTCTGCTTGCGTTTGCCTGCAACGCGGCGCTCGGCTGCATCCCGTTCTGCCCAGGTCTCGTCAATCAGGAACAGCCAATGATGGTGACTTGGCATGACCACCCAGGCCAACAATTGATAACGCACGCCGGCGAAATGTTGAAATGCATCAGTCACGATTTTCGCTAGTCGATCATCCTCGAGATGCCGAACGGGCGAATGATGATCCAGTAACTTGTCGATGAATCGAAACAATTGCTTCTGTTGTCGATGTTCCCAGTCGTCCGCTGCGATATGCTCTGGTTGAGGTTTATTGTTCAGTTTTTCGCGGTAGGCTTCAATGCTCGCCATTCCGGCTTGCGAGATACTTCCTTGCAGGCAACCCGTTATAAACACAGGCTGATCAGCACATCCCAGTGAGGTAAATTTCGTCGTCGAAACACCCCATCCATCGCTCAACTCCCCCGTAGCCGCAACACAGTAGCCTAGGCTTCTAGCCTGGGACCCTCCCAATCTCTTCGCCCCCCCGCAAAACTCAACGCCGCTCCACTTGCGTTGGACAAGACTGCGTCGAGTGGAGATGGCTTGATAGGACGGTGAGCGGTACAAAAACCAAGTAAACAATTTAGGAATTCGTCAAGCGGAAACAACTGGGGATGCGATTCCAGCCTGGGACCGCAACACAGTAGCCTAGGCTTCTAGCCTGGGACCCTCCCAATCTCTTCGCATCGCCCCCGCACCAACTCAACTCTGCTCCACTTGCCTGGGTCAAGACTGCGATGGGTTGATATGACGATGAGTGGTAAAAAAACCATGCAAACCATTTAGGAATTCGTCAAGCGGAGACAACTGGCGCGGTGGAGTTGCGGCAAGAGAAGCATGAAGTGAAAGCCAGGCAGGCAGACCCAGGCAGGATGCCTAGGCTACGATGTTGGCGGGTTGCTTTGCGCCAATTGTTTTTGCAGTTCTGCGGCAAGTTCATAATTCTCTGCTTCGATCGCTTGCTGGATTTCGTATCGCAGTCGTTCTTCGCTGCCACTTTGGGTGACCAACTTCATGCGACGGGATTTGAAGGCCGCCAAATGGTATTGCAGAGTTCCGTACACGGTCAGTGGCGTCATAGCAAGCGATTCCAGTCCCTTAGGAACCTCCGGCATTTGGGGATGCTTGACGATAATCTTCTCAAGTGTTGCGAGCTGTTCCGTTACCTCAGCTATAAAGCGATCCGCCTCTTCGATTGTCTGCAACGTAGACGCGTGTTGCTCCGCCGCGCAGCGTCCGCATAGGAAGTAAGCTGAAGAAGGCTGCGCACCGGATACCAAGGCAGTTATCGTGCACCCGGCCGCATCTCGCCCACACTGTGAACAAACTTGTTTTTCTCCCATCGCGCTCCGCTCACAAGTTGCTGCTGAGGCTGAAATCGCATAATCTGAATCTCTGGTCAAAATCGCCATTCATGCGGGTCAGGTCGACGCCCCGAGCCGCATTCAAGTGCAAGTGGACATGCCAGACTTGGCAGAAGTATAACGCACATGTACGGCACATCGACACTTGTGTGCCAAAATTTCGTTAGAGCCCACGAGTTAGCCACATGGCAACTCAATCCTAGAAATGGATGTCGTCGTGGGTCGAGTCGGTACCGAATCCACGCATAGCCATCACAACGCACACGACCAATATTACAAAGAATGGCACCAAGAAATTCTCCAGCCAGAACGGCATCGCCCCCAGAACCAACATGAACAGTATCATCGATCGCAACGAAATTTGCATTGACGTCTACTACTTTGGGCTCTCGGGTCTCTGTCGAGAACGCCAACATTCCTTTTGGGACTCTGTGTGATTATCGTAGTTTTGCAACCTACTTGGCTGCACGCAGCGGCAATACAGGTTGAGTAAGAAACGGAGCGATTGGAATTCCGCGGCTGTGACAAACTACAGTATAAACTTAGTTGGAGGCCACCAATACTCCAATGATTGTCGGGTGCTATGGAAAGCGTGAAGACTTTGACTGAGACCACCAAGCCTGAATGCTCAAAATACTTCGATTAGTACAACCGAGTTAAAGTGGTCTGTGACCTTATCAAGACTTCGGTTGGGATAACCGAGCGACAAAATGAATTTCTACACTTCCCTCTTGCGGCCGTTGCTGTTTCGCTTGAATCCCGAAACAGCTCACCGGCTGACTGTTGCCGTATGCCGCTGGAGCCATCGCATCCCCGGCTTGCCCAGCCTGCTGCGCAAGTCGCTGACTTTTTCCGCGCCGTCATTGCGATCCACCATCGCGGGCCAGACCTTTGAAAATCCCGTTGGCTTGGCCGCTGGCTGGGATAAGAATGGTCATGCGGTGCAGATGTTGGACTCGCTGGGAATCGGATTCGCTGAAATTGGTTCGGTTAGTAACTCTCCGTCGCCTGGCAATCCGCGGCCACGCCTGTTTCGCTTGCCCTTAGACCAAGCGATTGTCGTCAACTACGGCTTGCCCAACGAGGGCGCCGCAGTAATCGCGCGGCGATTGAGTCAATCCCAATGTCGGATTCCGCTGGGCGTGAATATCGTTAAGACCAATTTCGGAGTTGGTTGCCCTGCCTGCTCTGCTGCTGAAATTATTGATGACTATGTGCAAAGTGCAGCCAAGTTGCATGCGTTGGCTGATTACCTCATGCTCAATTTGAGTTGCCCCAATGCGGAAGGCGGACAGGACTTCTTTTCTCGACCAGGCAACATAGCGCGGCTGTTGAGAGAACTCGCTGCGCTGGAACTGGCTTGTCCCATTTTTCTCAAGGTCGTCCCCGATCCTTCGCCGGCCGCCATCGAGCGGCTAATTGCCGAGTCGATCGAATTTGAGTTCCTGGCGGGGTTCATGTTCAATCTTCCATCGGGCAAGCCCGAATCCATTAAGCTAAATACACCGCGCGAAATCTGGGGTAAGCTGCCCGGCGCTGTTTCGGGCAAGCCGGTCGAGTCGCTGATCGAACACTGCATCCAAAGGCTCTACCTGACCATGCCTCCTAACCGCTTTCATATTATCGCCGCAGGTGGCATATTCACTGCAGACGATGCCTATCGAAAAATTCGGCTGGGAGCGTCGCTGGTGCAACTCTATACGGCCCTAGTCTATGAGGGACCATGGGTGGTGCGCCGCATCAATCAGGGTTTACTTCAATTGCTCAGCCGCGATGGCTTCAACCACATTTCCGAAGCTGTTGGCGTGGTCCATAAAATGGGCTGACCGGGAGATGGTGTATTGAGAACAAGCTTTGGCGTCCAACCACCTCATCCGCGGTTATACTATATCTGAACGTCCGCACCAAGCTCGTGCGCCAACCGCAGTCCCTATTCCGCCTCCCTCCCGCCGCCCCGAATGTTGCTCTCATGATTAGTCGACACATTCAACGGCTAGGCGATATGGTCTTCGAATTCCGTTCTTGCATTATACGCTGAAATACCTGCTGTTCTGGTGACAACGTATCGTAGTACCAAGGTTCACCAATAGCGGCGTTGACTCTTGATTGCTGCTCTTTGGAAAAAGTCGCTAAAACTTTTTGTTCCGCGTTGTTCGCAGCTTGCGAGAGCGAAAAGAGCTTTTCCGCTTCAATAGCCACGGCTTTTCGATTTAAGTAATCGCGTTGCTGTGCGTGGACGTGGGCGATTTC
>JBGSTP010000217.1:0-11029 GCA_041736515.1 Pirellulaceae bacterium | reverse complement strand
GGTGCCTTCAGGTGATCGGCAATCAACGAGCAAAAACGAATAGTATCGAGCTGAGTTCCCAGTCCTAGAACTTGTTGTTCCGGCAAACCCAGCGACTTAGCAGCCACATAGGTCAAGATATCGACTGGGTTACTGACTACCAACACTTTCGCCGTTGGCTTCAGTCCAGCCGCTTTGACCTGCTGCAGGATTTGCATAAACAAATCGGTGTTTCTGTTGATCAGATCCAGTCGCGATTCATCTGGCTTGCGACGCAAGCCGGCGGTGATACACACGATATCGCTGGTGGGAATGTGTTCGTAGGATCCCGACGAAATGACTTGATCCGCCACACTGGGACCGCCATGTAAAATATCCAGCGCTTGCCCAGCTGCCAGATCCGCGTTGACGTCCAGGATGGCAATTTCGCGAGCCACACCGCCGCACTGCAGGGCGAAACCCGCACATGAACCGACCAAGCCACCGCCGCCAATAATGCTAACTTTCATCGACTCTAACCCTTTAGTTGGTTCATTACTTGTTCGGTAATCAGTTTGATCAAACGCTCTTCGTCCAAGCTTCCAGACGCTGGATTGGCCGATTGAGAAACGCTCGCTGCTGAGTTTGCAGGCATCGCCGGAGGTGCTTCGAACGCCTTGCGAGCCACGCCGGAACTGGCCCAGCTCTCGCGAAAAATATCATTAGCACAAATATCGCAATTCTGAAATTCTTCAGTTAATCGTGGATCGCTAAATCCCCATTTGTCCTTCAGTTCCAGCAGTTCGCGACTTTTTTGTTGGTCGAGATAGTTGACGCGCCCGAGTTGCCGTGAAAGCATCAAGATGCGACAGTAAGCATCTAGAATCTCGGTCCACCAATAAGCCTTTTCCACATCTTCACCAAAGCTCACTGTGCCGTGGTTGGCGAGAATCATCACATTGCATTTGCTCACGAAGGGAATAATCGTATCTGCGAATGCCTGTCCACCCGGCGTTTCGTACTTGGTGATCGGCACATCGCCCAGGAAGACCTCGACTTCAGGTAGAACGCATTGAGGGATTGGTTCGCGAGCGACAGCAAACGCGGTGGCATGGGGTGGATGGCAGTGCACTACCGATTTGATTTCGGGACGCTGTTTGTAAATCTCAAGGTGCAATAAGGCCTCGCTACTTCGTTTCTTGTTACCGGAGATCTGCTTGCCCGTCATATCGATATTGCTAATATCCTCTGGCTTCAGGAATCCCTTCGAGTGCATCGTGGGAGTACACAAGACTTCGTTATCGCTAATCCTTACGGTAATGTTTCCATCATTTGCGGCTGCAAAGCCCTTGTTGTAGATCCTTCGACCAATTTCACAAATGTCCTGCTTGATCTTGTGTGCGTTAACCATGGGATGTCTCTGACAAATTAAAGTTAGTAAGTTAGTTTTAGGTTTGCGTCGCGACGGACGGTTGGCAAAAAGTTTGTGCGTTCTTCACTGGCGTCTAAGTTGCTTCACGGCCTCGGAGTCAATGTGGATTTCGTCCAGAATCGCAGAGCAGTAGGCGTCGACAGCTTTCAATGCTGGACGAAATGGCTGGGCGGCTTCCGCTCCATCGCTCACCGCGACTTTGGAATGGATTCCTGCCCCAAGCTCATCCCAGACGATAACTAAATCAGCATCTTCCGCTGGCTCGCCGCCATAAACCGCAGCGTCCAAGGGGACCGTCGCCAGCAAGGTGGCGCCCACATAACTGGGATGGCATCGATTCAGCGTGACACTGCCCAAGACCTGATGTATTTTCATTTCGGAGAACTCCTAGTCCAATCAGACGATCGACTGCGAGCCCAGGCTCGCGCTAAATTAACAACCGACTGCGCCGTCCATTCGCCATCGTCCAAGATCAGTGTGTTTGGTCGGGCCTCCTCGATGGCCTGTGCAAGCTTCTCCAGTTTCGGCAAATGCACTGCGATAGTTTCAGTGGAGTTTGCGGCGGCACGGGCAGCGGCGAAGGGCTGCGGCGTGCACCAAATACACGCATGGCCTTCGTTGCTCACATGCTGTTGTACTATCGTCTGCGCCTGTTCGGTGTTGCTGGCATTTGATTGCATCGTGACACCCAGTGGTTCCAGCTGAGTGCCAATTCCTGTCTTTTTTGCAGTCGGTACGATCAACAGCAACTTGCTCGATCTCGACTCGGATTGGAGGGATGCGTTGTTTTGCACTCGTTCCAAAACGATTCCACGCTGCCGCAATTCGTCTCGGACAGCAGGCGTCACCACAGTCGACTGGGGGACCTGTAGTCTTTTAATTCCATTCCAATGTTCGCGAACATTTTCCAGGGTAACTAGCTTTTGCTGCAATCGCAGGACTGCAGGGTCGAGCGGTTTGCCATCCGTGCTTCGGCTGTCCATTTGTGTTGGCGGCGCAAGCAGAGATGCACGCACGCGTTGGAGCACAACGCGGACAATTTGTTCGATCTCATGCTGTGTTGGAGCCATAGTCACTTTTGCGACAACGTCGGGCAGCTTGCGCTGCTCGCTCACTGGTAAGTTATTCGTTTACGTCGTTATTCGTCTACTTGGTTATTCATCTACGATCCCGATCACGGCCCATCGGATTGGCGAGTCTTCCACACCGAACATTTCGCGAATTGCTTTACCATCGGTCGTCAACATCACTCGCTCGCCGGCCCCAGCCCCCAGAGCATCTACAGCCAGGACAGGCGCGCCATCGGGCGTGCAGCCGTCAGCCAGGAGAGGCTGAGTTACCAACAGCTTGTGCGACTGCAGCGATTTGTGTTTGACCGTCGAGTGCGTTCGCCCGACGACTAAGGCAACTTGCATAGTTTTCTTCTATAACTTTTCAATCAGACTACTGGATGGTGAGAACGTTTACTTCAATCCAGGATCACCGAGTACCCACAGGTCCTCAATCAAGCTGCAACGGCGTTCGCGAGTAAACGTGAGCGGCGTGGTGACACCTTCGCCCGTGGGACCAGCGATTGAGAAAGACAGATAGCCCTCGCCTCCCAATCCCAGCGCAGCCATACAGGGACCATTCTTCACGAAAAGAGTAGTGTCCATTACGCGCCCCATCTTGGTCATGTTGCGGACGTCGCGCGAGTGGATAATGCTGGTGTGCCGATAACCATGTTCGTAATGCTTGGCCAATTCGATGGCATGATCGACATTGCGACAACGAACAAAGGGCACGAATGGCATCATTTGTTCGACGTCAACGAAAGGATGATCCTCAGCGGTTTCGCCAACCAACAGTTCTGTTTTCGGATCGACCGTCACACCGGCTGCTTGAGCAAGCTTGGCGGCATCTTGGCCGAGCAGAGCCTTCGTTGGTCCCAAATGCTTGTGCGCACCTTCGCCAACCTCGTGAAATGCAGCTTCGGTTAACCTGGCAATCTGCGAACTGTTGAGTAACACTGCCCCAGCCCGCTGCATGGCAGCCATCATGGCATCAAACACAGACTCGACAACAAAGACTTCTTTTTCAGCGATACACAGCAAATTGTTATCGTAAGCGGCACCTTGGATAATGCAGCGCGCTGCGCGATCGAGGTCTGCCGTTTCATCAACGACTACGGGCGGATTTCCGGGGCCAGCTACAATCGCTCGTTTGCCACTATTCAATGCGGCTCTTCCTACTGCCGGTCCGCCGGTCACGCAGATCAATGCCACATCGCGATTCGAAAAAATACTATTAGCCGTTTCGAGCGTTGGTTCTGTGATCACGCAAATGAGATTATCGATCCCAATATCCGCCGAGATGGCTTGATTGAAACGTTTTACGCCTTCTGCAGCGACCAAGCGTCCGCTTGGGTGTGGATTCACGACAACGGTATTGCCACCTGCGATCATGCTCACTGCGTTGCCGGTGATTGTGGGTAGCGAGTGGGTCACAGGCGTTATTGCGCCTATAACACCGAATGGGGCGTGCTCGATGACGGCTAGACCTTTGTCGCCGCTGTACGCCTGGGTAGTTAAGAATTCTGTGCCAGGCGAGAGCTTGCCGAGTGTTTCCAGTTTGGCGATTTTATGGTCGAGCCGCCCTATCTTGGTTTCATTCATCTCCATCGTGCCAAGTTCCACACATTGGCTGATCGAGATCCGGCGGATATGGTCAATCGCCTTCTTGCGGTCCTCCATGGGCCGCGTCCGCAGTTCTTCGAATGCGCGGCGAGCCGCGGCGACGGCCTCTTTGGCGCATGTGAACAAACCGTGACGGCCGGTCGGCTGACTCGGTTGGGGAGCGTTTTGTTTTCCGTTGCGAACTTCCTGAATGACCTGGCTGACTACGCTTCGAATGAGTTCTTCGCTAATTTGCATTGTGATATCCTGATATCTGTCGAGCAACGAGTCACAAAGACTGCAGACGCGACAATTTACTTCTGGGTCGTTGGGAGTTGACGGGCCCGTGGGTTAGTTCTTGCGGTTGTAAACTTCGTTCTTTTCGATATTGACCGAATCAACAATTCCGATCACGGTACAGTCGATTGGCAGTTTCTGAGTTTCGGGTGTGAAGCGAGCGCTGCTGCCTTGCACGATTAATACAAAGTCATCGACGCCCGCACCGAGCATGTCGACAGCAATAAAAGTTCGCCCAGTTGTGATCAACTTGTCGCGACCGGAATCGAGCCGATAGGGCTCGACGACCAGTAGCTTTTGGCCACGCATCGACTCGACTTTTTCAGTCGATACGATCGATCCAGTTACTTTGGCAACAAACATAATGTGACCTTGTTATAAATCGCCCCACTTACAGTGCGGCGACCGTCTGTCTCGCGACAATGAGTTCTTCGTTGGTTGGAATAATCCATATTTGGCTGCGGCTGTCAGTCGAATCCAGTCTAGTTTCACCTTTAAGCGTGGCGTTCTTGGCCGCGTCGAGGTCAAACCCCAGCTCGCTAAGTCCAGCACACACAGCGGTACGAATCTGCCTGCCGTTCTCGCCGATGCCACCGGTGAAAACCAGTGCATCGCAGCCTCCGAGTGCAACCAGCATGCTCCCCAACTGCCGCCGAATTTCAGCGATATAAACATCCAGCGCCAGTTGAGCGTCGGAGTTACCACTCGCTGCCGCGGCTTCTAAATCGCGAATATCGCCACCGACGCCGCCGGAGATACCCAGCAAACCGGCTTGAGTGGAAAGCGCAGCGAGCATTGCTTCCAAATCCATGCCGGTATGCTTCATGAGCATTGGCAGGCAAAACGGATCGAGATCACCCACGCGGTTATTCTGCGGCAAGCCTGTTTGTGGGCTCATGCCCATCGTCGTCGCTACGCTGTTACCCGAGTGGATAGCGCACAAACTGCTGGAGCCGCCCAAGTGGCAAGATATCACGCGCGCATCATTCCGTCCGAGCAGTTCGCTACTGCGAGTGGCGATGTAGCGATGGCTGGCACCATGAAAACCCCATTTGCGAATCGGCAAGGCATCGGCCCAGGCTTTGGGCAACGCGTACCGTTTTCGCGCTTCGGGGATCGTCATGTGAAAGTCGGTTTCAAAAGCTGCAACCAAGGGAATGTCGGGCACGGTAGCCGCCAGTTGCCGCATCGCCGCCAAATAAGGCGGATTGTGGGCTGGCGCTACGCTCGTCACTTCGTCCATCGCATTCAGGACTTCGTCATCGATGCGAAAGACTCCTTGAAGACGACCGCCGTGGACCGCCTTGAAGCCGATGGCCGCAATCTCCTCGGCGTTCTTCAAGCAGCCGAATTCGGGATCGACGAGCTGTTGGATGCACGCCCGCACCGCAACCCCATGATGGGGAACGGCCATCTCCATCGAACCCTGGTAATCGCCGATCTGCACACTGCAGGGACTCAGCGGCGAGCCAATACGTTCCACGCCACCCCGAGCCAACTGCACGGCTGGTGCACCGGATTGTTCTGGCGACATATCGAATAAACGATACTTGAAGCTGGTTGAGCCTAAGTTGGCGACGAGGACCTTCATCCTTGCTCCTGCTGGAATAGTCGTTGATCGCTGCGCAAATTCAATCTTCATCTGCGATTTGGGGAAAGCACTGACACCAGCTCGTTCCCCCGCTTCGCTTACGAGAAAAAAGCCGTCGCAAGTCCTTCAGCTGGACGAGGAATGATGTGGCTACTGACCAAATCACCAACTTGGGAAGCTGCACTGGCACCCGCTTCGACAGCCGCGCGTACGCTACCAACGTCACCGCTGACGACCGTGGTTACTAGTCCACCGCCAATATCTACTCGCTTTACGATCTCAACATTTGCTGCCTTGACCATTGCGTCTGTAGCTTCGATGAGAGCCAGCAGCCCTTTTGTTTCAATTAAACCGATTGCGTTCTGCATGTTGTCAACCTGTGAGTTTTCTAATTAGTTTTTTTGTTTAGGGAACATAGGTGCAGGCAGGATTAGCCGACTGAACTGTCGCTCTTGCCAACTTTCAGTACCTTGGATAGGTCATTATGAGGGCGTGCAATGACTTGAACGCTAACGACTTCGCCCACGCGGCCAGCAGCTGCAGCTCCAGCATCGGTGGCAGCTTTGACAGCAGCCACGTCGCCTGTAACAAACGCAGAAACAAGACCACTACCGACTTTGTCCCATCCCAAGAACTGGACATTGGCGGCCTTCATCATCGCATCGACCGCTTCGACCAAGGATACAAAACCCTTTGTCTCGATCATGCCCAACGCTTCCGAAATCTGTGCCATGTTCGATTTTCTCCTCGCTTTTGGCATTGGTAATTCAGCTCCGATACGAGCTGCGTAAAAAGTTCATAAGTGCTTGCGTTCCCAAGGGAAAGCAGCTGTTTCGTGATCGTAGTAACGCAGTTTCCAAGTTGCCCAGAGATGCGTCCCTGGGCCATAGCAAAGTTAATGTCCCTTGCATTTGCATTCGCCTTGCGGCTTGAGCTCCACTTCGGTGGCTGCATCCAAGTTGCAAGCATTGCCTTCGTCTGTATCAATGTGTACTTCGAGCTTGGCGGCTTTGTCGGCGCGTACTAATAGATCGTCGAATGAAACACTGCACTGCGGACTCTTGATCTTCAAAGTCATCAGGTCGCCATTCTTGACGCCATAGTAGGCTGCTTCTTCAAAGCTCATATGCACATGTCGCGCCGCCCGAATCACTCCTTCCGACAATGTGACAGTGCCCGCAGGACCGACGAGCACACAGCCGGGTGTTCCGGCGATATTGCCGGAATGACGCACCGGTGCATTGATCCCCAGCGAGATAGCGTCCGTCAGTGCCAATTCCACTTGGCTAAACGGTCGTGTCGGTCCCAACACACGTACTTCGGGAAGCATCCGCTTGCGTGGGCCAACCAACATGACCGTTTCCTTCGCGGCATAGAAACCGTCTTGGTAGAGGTCCTTACCTGGAGTCAGCGTGTGCCCCTTGCCGAAAAGCTGCTCGACATGCTCGTCTGTTAAATGAACATGTCGCGCCGAAATGCTCACGCGCAAGTCTGGCTTCCAAGCCGCTTTCGCTGGCGCAGCGTTTGGACTGCTTACAACGCGACTAACGATTTGACGTACTAACGCTTCTATTTGCTGGCGGTCAACAGTTGCCGACATTTTGCTCTCTTGTGTTGTTGTAATTGCATTTTGCAGAACTTACCGGCGTCTGCCGCAACCTAAGTCTGGCTAATGCTAATGTGCTTGCTCGATCCATCTGGTTCCGTCGTTTGTTCTTCCGCGGCTGCCAGAACTAACCCGACGTCCGCCGCGTTGATTCGCTCCCGCCACTCCAGGCTCAGGGCTGAATCCGTTACTAGGGTGTCGATTGCGTCCAGTTCGCATAATCTGGCAAGCGAACTCTTGCCAAACTTGCTGCTGTCCGCAACCACAATCGTCTGGTCTGCGCAACCCATCATGGCGCGTTCTGTTTCCACCAAGAGTAAGTTGCTGTTGTAGTAGCCTCGGTGATCCGCACCCGCAATACTCAGGAAAGCCTTCTGTACATTGAGCGAAGCCAACATTTGGTTGGCGTAAGGGCCCAAGGAAACAGCGGTACGGCTGTGTACATACCCCCCCAGCAGAACCAAGTCGACTTGATCGCTTGCGGCAAACAGATTAGCTACAGGTAAGGAATTGGTCACAATTTGCAGAGGCCTTCCGACCAACTGCCGCGCAAGTTCGTAAGTGGTACTGCCGCCATCGAGCAGCAGTGTGTCATGGTCTTCGATCAATTGGCTGGCAGCCCGTGCGACCTGCCGCTTTCCATCCCAGTGTCCCGCCCTGCGATCTTCAAACAAGCTGAGCGACGCACCGCCGCCGGTATAGAACACACCGCCGTGCGTCCGCTGCACTTCACCTTCGGCGACCAGCCAATCGAGATCCCGGCGGATTGTCGATTCGCTTACGTCAAGGGCTGAGCGGAGCTCCGGTATCGAAACGAATCCCTGGCTGCGAATCAGCTCGCGCAGCTTCGCCCGCCGCCCGTCTGTCGCCCCACCATTGCTCAATTTCATTCACCGGTGATGGATATTACGATCGAAATTTGTCACGATATCGATCAATACTAACACGAAGATGACGATATTCAACTGGATTAGGCTGCTTGTTTTGCATAAACGTCGCAAATTAACAACTTCGGCGTGCCGCGTGCGCGGTTTCCGTCATTTTTTAGGGCGCAGCCTAATTTGACAGGTCGTTGAATCTGCACCTGTTTGTCTTAGCTTGCGTAAATTGGACGGCATCAATCCATTAATGGTAATTGGTAGCAGGCTGCTTGTTGCGAATTGCGGATGAAGAGTTGGTCGCCAATGAGCACCGGATGATTCCAGGTTCTCCCCTCGAGCGCCTGAAACTTGGCCAATTCAGTGTGGCCGCTGGGGTCTGCCTCGACCAGCACGAGCTCGCCGCTTTCGCTCAGAATCAACAGCAGTCCGGACTCTTCAACTAACAAAACTTGCCCCTTGCCATACCGCCCGCCTTTCCATTTCTGCTCGCCCGATTTGAGGCTGATGCATGTAAAGATCGACGCGTCAAAGCCGTAGATATGGTCTTGGTAAACCACCATGTCGTTGAAGTCGGGCTTGAGTCTGCGAGAAGTCCACACCTCGGTCGCGCTGTACTCTTCGGCGACGCGTTGAATTTTTACCAAGCGCGTCCCGTAGCCCATGCCGGTCGGCAGGAGCATTGAATTCTCATCTACAACCTGGGGCTGCAGCGACCGATAGCCAATAGTTGCCCAGGGGTAGTCGAGTCGAGTTTTGCCGTTGGTCGGGTCGAGTAGAGCTAGCCCTTTGTTGGACAGCATTGCGATGGAATCCTCGCCAGCGATGCGACAAAGTTGCGGAGAACTGTAGCTATCGTCTCCGCTGGGAGCAGTCCAAGCAAGTTCGCCGGTTTCGACGTCAAACGCGATGACTGCCCTATCGCTCTTTCCCCCTGCATACACCACTACGATCGGTCCAACGACGAGCGGCGACGCGGAGAAACCCCACATAGGCGGCGTGCGTTCGGCGATTTCTCGCACGTCTTTCTGCCACACGATCTCGCCGCTGCGTGCCTCGAGACAACTCACCCAACCCTGCGCTCCCATGGTGAAAATTTTACCTGCCGCCAAAGTTGGTGTGGCCCTTGGACCGGGGCCGCCCAAGGGATCATCAAATCGGGACTCGATTTGTTGTCTCCAAATCTCTTGGCCAGTCTTTGCAGAATAGGCCACGACGGCTTCCATGTTGAGACGTTGTTCTTGGGTGAACAGCCAATCACCAGCAACCGCAAAGGAAGACCAACCCGGCCCAACGATGGTCTTCCATTTCAGCTGGGGCGCCCGCGACTTCCAATCTTTATCTAGTCGCAGTCCTGGAACTCGGCTGGCAGCGACTCCTCCGCGAAACGAAGCCCATGCCGGATCGGGCAGGCTATCGGCTGGCAAGCTGCTGTCGGCCGCCGGTTGGGTGTCTTGCCGTTGGGCCAGCATTTCGTCGGAAGTTGCACGCCATCGCCAGTCCAAGCCCATCGCAAAATTTCCCCAAGCGCCATCGCATCGCAGCAAGGTAGCACTCGCAAATCCAATGGCAGCTAAGATCAACGCACAATACGTTCGGGTCGTCGATAGCATCCGACAACAAACAATGGCACCAATTCCAAACAGTGCCATGCCCACGGGAATCATGTAAACCGGTACGGCAGGACCGCGCATTGTCGGGTGCAGACCAGCGAGCGATGCGGCAAACGCCAGCGAAAGACCTACCACTCCGAGCACTCTTTCGTATCCGCGCGCACGACTGGCAATCAGCCACCACAACAGCAGCAGAATGCTGAGTAGCATTGGGCCAAAAGCTGAAACAGCCCACATCATGGCTGGCCCATCGTCGATCAGCGAGGGAGTGTACCTGGCAAGCACCATTCCAGGCAACAAAATTGCGACTGGCCAAACTCGCAACGGACGCCACTTATCAGCAGAGTTAGACATGGACCTGACAGGAGTGCTGGAATTCATCATACGTCCTTAGATGCCTATTTTCATACAAGTTATTCCAAGCTGGATAAGAGCTCAGTGCGATTACCCACCGCATCGAATTTCTGTGTTAGCGAAACCGTCGCTAGATTCCAGGTAGGGTGATTGGTGGTAATGTTGGTAACTCGCCCCAAGTAATCGCGCGTAAAAGACATGTTGCGCACAAAAGTCAGATAAGCGGGTAGTTTACTTTCGGCGACCGAGAGCAGCTCGCCGACCGCATTGTAGCCGTTGGTAAACGTACGATCAAACGCGCCGCACAGTACGAATTCAAGTATCCCGTAGGCCGAAAACATGAAAAGCTTCGACTAAAGGAGAAACTGCACCATCGTGGTGACTGTCCTTTAGTACAACGTCGTCCTCGGACACAGCAGTTCCTAGGCAGAGCTGCGAGGGGCCGAGAGGAGCACTCCTGGCGTCGCCAAACCCCATAACCAAGTGCTGTGTCCGCGTTCCTTTTTGTGTCCGCGTTCCTTTTTTTCCGCGTTCCTTTTTGGCTGGGCCTTTAGCCTTTGGCCCGGAAATTCAAAAACTGCGCAACTTCACAACATCCAAGTGCTGTGTCCCCCCTGGTTCGTGTCCCTGGTTCATCCTTCCTTCC